>CAXXOQ010000159.1:0-36860 GCA_963664185.2 Caldilineaceae bacterium
AATCGTCAGTGGTACGGGACCGTCACTTCCTGCACCATTGAGATACAGTACCATGCAGAGAGAAACCAGCATGAACGCCAGCATGGCCAGCAGGGGAATGGTGATGACACCATACCAGTCGATATACATGATGCCGCAGGACACACCGGTCGTGCCACACACCGTGGCCGATGTCAGCCAAGTCGTCTTCTGCATCAGATAGTGATACATGGATACTCCCTGTCCGACGACGGCCAACGCCAGAAATCAGGTACGCCAGGCGGGGCACACGGCCGAAGATGGCATAGGCAATCAGGGGCACCAGCGGATACATCAGTATTCGCTGGATACCAGCACAGGAGGCAGGGCGTGAAATGCCGGATCTCACTGAAGTACAGACTCCCCAGGAGAGCGGTATACGCTATGGTCAACGCTACAAACAGTGGCCACGGCCACCGCACATGCCACCGGATCATTGCACCGCCAGGAAGAGACAGAGTTCAGGGCTGGAGCGCAGCGTTCAGCGCCGTCTTGATGGCATCGTAGTCCACGGCATTGCCCGTGTATCTTTCCCCATTGATTAGCAGTGCGGGCGTGCCGGTCACACCCGCCGCTATAACCGTCCGCCACGGACTGGTCAATGGCTTCCTGCGTGGCCATGGAGCCCATACACTCCACAAAGTCGTTTTCCCGTATGCCCAGCGAGCGGGCGAGGCGGGTAAGATTTTCCATGGAATAGCGGGAAGCCCCACGCTCGCCAAAGAAGAGGGAATCGTGGTACAGCCAGAACTGATCCGACAGGGTCGCCCACGCACTGTCCGGCCCGGGCAGCCGCATAGGAATTCGGAGCGAACATTTCCAGGGGGAAGAACCGGTAGACAAACAGGACATCCCCGGCAACCACGAAATCCTCTACCAATCTGTCCTTGGCCGCCCGATTGAAGTCCCCGCAATGGGGGCAAAGAAAATCTTTCGTAGGCTTCCAGTACGACAGGGGCATCGGGATTGCCCAGCCGTGTCCCGTTAATCCATTCCGTGGGAATGTCGGCATAGGCCTCTGAATCGCCGGATACAGTAGGTCGGCTGGTCAGCACGATGAGGACGATGATGGCCGCCGTGATGACTACTGCCCCCCCGATGATCCAGAGTCCGATGCGGTTCTGTCCTGTCTTCGCCGTCGCTGTCATAGATCCTCGTGCAAGCGTACATAACCAAAGAGTTGTTTGCCCGTTGGGTCGTGTGATCCTGTGCAGGCAAAGCCCTTTCCATCTGCATATCTTAGCAGAGCTTACCGTCCAGGCCGTCTGATTCGGTTACACAAGCAGGGCAATCGCATCATGTAGAGGAGAGTTGAGGCAGGGGATGACAGCAGGTGTATGAGGCCCGAAGAACTGCGATCGCTTTGGCCCTCATGCTCCCAAGCCGGGGCAGCAAGCGTCGCGTTCGCCGTTATGGGAGCGACTCCGGGGCCACCGGCAACGATAGACGCTCCGGTTACGCCCTTGACCCGCGGGAAACTTTCATGATGCGATTGCCCTGGTTACACAAGGCAGATTTCTGACCGGACGCGCGAAGGGCCGCTGGCCAGCGATGCGGCCCCAGGCTACGGGCGTACTTGACAGCAAGCCACCATCCGACAGACAGCCTTGAGGGAGAGTCCTTGCAGGAAGCTGTTTTCCGTCTTCACCCAAGGGTGGCATGGGGGTGACCGCTGGTCCCCCGCCGCTGATGCGGGAGGGTCAGGCTGCCACCTCGGACGTGGCCCCGCGTACGCGTAGAATTCCGATCCTGTTACGCCCTGCGCGGTAGCCAGATGGTAGGATGAGGTCACCAGGGAAATCGGTGCATGCAGAGACCAGGAGGCAGGCAATGCACGAACTGTCGGGTGCGGTGGTCGTCATCACGGGAGCCAGCCGGGGCATTGGCCGGGCAACCGCTCACGCCTTTGCCGACATCGGCTGCCATGTGGTATTGGCCGCACGGGGTGCGGAAGGCCTGGATACTCTGGCAGCCGAGATCAGGGAAACGCATGGCGTGGAAGCACTGGCGGTGCCGACGGATGTCACGCGGACCGAGCAGATCGACCACCTGATGCAAACTGCCGCGGAGCGGCTGGGAGGCATCGACATCCTGATCAACAATGCCGGTCTGGGGCTCTACAGCCCCATTGAAGCCATCCGCGATGACCGCATGCAGTATCTCTTTGATGTCAACGTGTTTGGCCCTGTCAGGGCCATGCGCGCGGTGATTCCCTACTTGCGCCGGCGGGGCGGCGGCCACATTGTCAACATCGGCAGCAACGTGAGCTATCTGGCCTTGCCGCAATATCGCCTTACCGGCGTATCTTCCAGCTATTGCGCCACCAAGCATGCCCTGCGCGCCTTTTCCACGGCCGCGCGCGCGGAACTCCACGCGGACAATATCCATGTCTCGCTGGCCATTGTAGGCGTGACGGACACCGACTTTTCGGTCATGGCCGATCACGAGACCGAGAGGGCAGACAGGGATGGAGGCCAGCAGATTGAACGTCCGGCGGCACTACGCCAGGTAATGGTTTCCCCCCAGAAGGTGGCGGACCGCATTGTACGTGCCATCCCACAGGGGCGGCGAGAGTTTTATGTCAGTTGGTGGGATTATGTACTGGTCCAATTGGCGGAATGGGCGCCGGACACTTTCGTCCTGGTGTCCCGGACGCTGTTTCTGGTCCTTGGTCGCCCCCCGCAATCCCAATCCCTGTCCCGTCCCTTCTGGTCCGGTCTGCAACCCCGGGAATATCTGCCTGTCGCGGGAGGATTGCTTCTGGGCCGCTGGCTTTGGCGGCGCCTCTTCCGCCGCAAGTCACCTGTGCGGAAAGCATAACGGTCTGTGCCTGTCGGTGGTATCCCACGCCTGTACCATCAGTGCCCGGCGTCGCTGGCGTCACTGCCTCCCTGCGCATACAGATCCTGAAGCAGCCGGGACAGGAATCGCTGGCCCTCTTCACTTTCCACCTGGGGCGCGCCCATAGTCGAGGCGGGCATGAAGAGTGAGGTTTCGGGATTGTGTGATGGGGAGTAGGTCCGGAGAGCCCGGGCGTTGCCCCAGAAATGATCAAACCGCAACCTCTCCCAACTGGAAGCCACCGAATCTTGGGCCACGGGTGCGTCCTGCCCGGAATGCGGACCAGGATCTGCCTCCTTCCGTTGCTGTTGGCCCCGTCTGTGCCGCAGGGCTTCGGGGGCCAGGCCTCGCATGCGCAGCAACAACAGGGGATCCAACTCCAGCAGCCAGCCGGTTTCCATCAGGGCCGTCAGGGTACAGGGGCAGGGCCTCAGGCCTGTCCCGGGAGCTACCGTGACATGCACCTCATGCGTACCCGCAGGCCATAGCTTCAGTCCCATCTGGTCCAGGGCGTGGAAAAACTCCCACCGGGGATGGTCAAGCCAGTCCCAGACTTCCTGGCCCTGCCGCAAGGCCAGCTGGTCCATCTTTTCCAGGCAGAGATCCGGGGACAAATGGGGCAGGGTGATCGTCACTTTCACCTGGCGTCGTGCTGGCTGCTGTACCTCCACCACCACCTGTCCCTGATCCTCATGGATAGCCATCACCTTATGGCTGGCCGTGCTGTTGCGGGCAAACGCATGGAGCCAATGATTGTCGCCAAAGAGGGAAGTCTCCCAGGCATGGCGCCAGCCGGCAAGGGAGGCATGCGGGTCTGTGTCTCTCATGGCCCTTCGGACTGAATCGCAAGGGAGTTGCCGTCAAGAGGCTGGGACAACCGCAAGGTCAACAGTTCCTGCAGCTGTTCATTGGTCAGCCGGGTCAGCCATTCTTCGCCACTTCCCAGCACATCCTGGGCCAAGGTGGACTTGGTCCGAATCAGATTGTCCACATGCTCTTCCACAGTACCTGACATGATGTACTTGAATACCTGCACACGCCGGGTCTGGCCTATGCGATGGACCCGATCCGTAGCCTGGTTCTCGACCGCGGGATTCCACCAGCGGTCGTAGTGGTATACCTGATTGGCGGCCGTGAGATTGAGACCTACGCCCCCCGTCCGCACACTGAGAATCAGGATGGGCCTGTCCTGGCCGTCTTCCTGAAAGCGGTCCACCATCTGCTGGCGGGTCCGCATGGATACCCCTCCATGCAGAAAATCGGGTTCACATTGCCAAGTGCGCTGAATGAGCTGCTGCAGGATTTTCCCCATCTGTACAAAGGTCGTGAATACCAGGGCCTTGTTGTGGTTTTCCCGGGCCTCAGACAGCATCTCCATGAAACGATCCAGCTTTCCGCTCCGCCCCTCCAGATCCTGGAAGTCCTCCTCCAGCATCGCCGGATGGTTGACGATCTTCCGGAGCTGGGTAATCAGGGCCAGAATGGACCCACGGCGCCGGATACCTTCCAGGCCCTGCAGGTTGGGCAGCGCCTGTTCCACGGCCAGGGCATACAGATGGGTCTGTTCCGGGGTCAGATCACAGAAAACGTTAATCTCCTGTTTGGCCGGCAGATCGCGAATCACTTCCGGATCCGACTTGAGACGGCGCAGCACGAACGGCTGCACCAGCTGCTTCAGCCTCTGCAGGCGGTCCCGACTGCTCTCCCCTTCAATGGGCCGGATGAAGCGGCGCTGGAACGCCGCCCGGGAACCCAGGTAGTCTGTATTCAGAAAGTCCAGAATGCTCCAAAGCTCGATCAGGCTGTTCTCCAGGGGCGTACCCGTCAGGGCCAAGCGGTGCTGGCCCGGAAAGGAGCGGATGGCCTGCGACTGCTTGGCCCCGGGATTCTTGATGTTCTGCGCTTCGTCCACAACCAGGGAATGCCAGGGGATCTGGCGCAGAAGGTCCTGATCGACCCGGGCCGTACCAAAACTGGTGATAACCACATCCGTGTGGGCCAGACGCTTCTCCAGTTCCTCGCCCTGCAAGCGATGGCTGCCATGGTGAATGTAGGCATGCAGGGAAGGGGCAAAACGGACCAGTTCCCTTTGCCAGTTGCGCATGACGCTGGCGGGACACACCAACAGCCGGGACCATCGCGCCTGGGGTGGCCGTGTACGCTCCTGCTCCATGAACAGGGCAATGGTTTGGACGGTTTTGCCCAAGCCCATGTCATCCGCCAGACAGGCCCCCAGTCCAATCTCGTGCAGGTACCAGAGCCACGCCAGGCCGCGTTTCTGATAGGGTCGCAATTGCCCCACAAACCCCCCAGGCTCTGCCCGCTGGACATCTCGGGTCGTTTCCTGCAACCTGTGCCAGACATCCCGTATCCGTCCCTGCAGGGATACCTGCCGTACGGGCATGGTCGCCGTGGGGTCCGCTGTGGACTCCGCAAACCGGGACAGGAGTTGGGTCTGCCCGGTGGGCACCTCCTGTTCCTGTAACAGATTCAACGCCTGGATCAAGCTGATTTTCTGGGGTTGTGTCCGGTAGGCGAGGATTTGCCGTGCCGCCCTGATCTGATCTTCGTTCATGCGCAGCCATTGGTCATTCATGAAGATCAGGGGACAATCGGTGGCGGCAATCCGCCCCAACTCCTGGGGACTCAATTCATGGTCCTGCAACACCATGGACCAATCCAGATCGAAATTTCGTCCATGCACATCTGCGGGCAGCTCGTTGTGCCGGGCGGGCTGGCGTATGTCCCGCACGGACATTTTCAGCTGCAGGCCTCTGTCCGGCGATTCGCTCCACCAGTCCGGCAATGACACGTGAAAACCCGCCTGCTCCAGGACCTGGCTGTCCCGGGTGAGAAATTGATACGCTTCGCTGTAGCTCAGTCCCACCGCAACGGGATTGGGTTTGTTCAGGACCCGGGCGATCGGGGAGCACAGGTGGCTGGCCATGCGCAATCCGGCCAGCAGGCGGGCACCGGGATGGGAGCCCTGCCAGCGTTCCTGCCATGTCGATTCCTGCATCAGTGCATCCCACAACTCCTCCGCTTTCAGCGTCCTGTCCGACTGTTCCAGGAACCGAATGCCAAATTCCAGGCACCACGGAGTGTCGTCTTCCTCCCGTTCCGGTTGCAGGGGTTCCCGGAGTGCCAGCGCGATCTGGACATGGTCCTGGGACAGATCAAATGCCTGGGACAGCCACTGCTGCCACTGATGCATGAACTGGCTGCGGGTAGGGCCGATTGTGCCTTCGGGTACGGCCTCACCCAGCAAGAGACGATACCACAGTATCGTTGTGTCTACCTGGCCCATGGCACCGTTCTGTCTGGCGGCATGGGCATGCGCGGCATCGTTTTGCAGCAAAATCGCGGCATCGATCATGCCGGCGTGCACCACAGCATTCAGGAAATCCTGAAGCAGATCGGTGGCCGCCAGGGCGCGTTGCTGGTTGGGGCCGTACGCGAGACAGACTCCCGGCATCAAGGCCGCCAGCTCGTCCAGGTTGATCGCGAAGTTGGACCAGCCATTCCAGGTTTCCCAGCGTACTTGCAACTGACCTTGCCAGGAATAGAGGGCAGGAATGACACACCCGGCCCGGGTCAGGGATTGCGCATATTGGGCGGCAATGCACCAATAGCGCATATCTGTGCCCAGGATAAAGTGCCGGACAAAGTCCGATACCAAAGCCGAATTCGCGGTATCGGGAGCACCGCCGGTCCGGTCCAGGATGTGAGCCTGCAGAAGCTGCAACAGGCGCAGGGCCGACGACGCGGGCAATACAACTCCGGAAATCCGCTGTTCCTGCCAAACCGGGGCCGACCCTGCAACCGAAGGGCTGGCAGGCAGGTGGATGGTCAGGCGCTGCAACGACAACACACCCGGCATACGGTCCGCCAGGAGGGCTTTCAGGCGATGGCGCAGAATGGCAGGAGAAACAAGATGGGCACGCAGGGATGCATTGCGTACCGCCAGGTTGTCCCGACCATGGGGTACTACATCCTGCACTCCTGGATCCATCCCGCCCGATTCCTCTCCCCAAAGAAACAGGCGGCCACTCTCGTCTGGGGCGTTCGCAACAATCCAGGCGGCATGCAGAATCGTGGGCATCGGCGAGCACTGGCTTCCGTTACTACTGCGGATCCGAACTTGCCCCGTGGCTATGCAGTGATTGCCATTCCTGGCAGTTACCGAGGCAAACTGTGAGTATAGCACTTTCCCCCACATCTGGAAAGAGATTGGGGCAGGAGAAGAGTGACCGGAGGCAACGTCCCGGCATGGGCCGCTGTTGTCCTCTTGCGTCTTTCCGGGATGCTGCGGGAGTCATGGGCGACCAACGCGGTACAGGCCGTCATTCCCGGCGGTACGCCCCGTTTGTGCATCTTGTTGTCCACCCTGCTCCGCGTTGTGTGGCAGGGAAGGGCCGTCCCAATTTGGTGAACAGGGATGACCTTTTTTACAACGGCAGCAGAACCTTATCTATAATGCGAGGCTTGTAGCATTCTGGCTGTCTTACTCGTTGGTGCATCATGTTGAAATCACATACCTGCGGCGAACTGCGATTGTCCCACTGTGGCCAAGAGGTGAATGTGGCAGGATGGGTCAACGTGCGGCGTGACCATGGCGGCCCTCATCTTCATTGATTTGCGGGATCGTTTTGGGGTCTTGCAGGTTACCGTGGACTCCACCACAGCACCGGCCGCCCATGCGGTGGCCAGTGAGGCGCGCAGTGAGTATGTCCTGCGTGTGCGCGGCACCGTTCAGCAACGGCCGGCCGGCTTTGAAAACGACGCCATTGCGACCGGTGACATCGAGCTGATCGCGGAGGAAGTGGAAATCCTGGGTCCTTCCCGGACGCCGCCCTTTTATATTCGGGAGGAGGCTGACGACACGGATGAAACCTTGCGCCTGCAATACCGGTACCTGGATCTTCGGCGTCCCAACATGACCCGCAATCTCATCCTGCGGCATGCCATGTTCCGGGATATCCGCAACTACCTGAGCGAACGGGATTTCATTGAGGTGGAGACACCGCATCTGCTCAAGAGCACCCCGGAAGGAGCCCGTGACTTCGTCGTGCCCAGCCGCCTGCAGCAGGGCCTGTTCTATGCGTTGCCCCAGAGTCCGCAACAGCTGAAACAGCTGTTGATGATCGCGGGACTGGAACGCTACTTTCAGATTGCCCGGTGTTTTCGGGACGAGGATCTGCGGGCGGATCGGCAACCGGAATTCACCCAACTCGATCTGGAAATGAGTTTCGGTGAACCCAGGGACATCCAGCGGCTGATTGAAACCCTGCTGATCCAGCTGACATCCACCCACACGGACAAGCGTATCCAGCACGTGCCTTTCCCCATCCTGACCTACCAGGAATGCATGGAACGCTACGGCATTGACCGGCCGGATCTCAGATTTGATCTGGAACTGTTTGACGTGACCGAGACGTTGCGCCAATGCGAATTCCGGGTCTTTGCCAGTGCCGTCCAGCAGGGAGGACAGGTCAAGGGCGTGGTGTACCCCGGTGGTGCCACCCTGACGCGCCGGGAAATCGACAGCTTGACCGAATTCATCAAGCCCATGGGGGCCAGAGGCTTGGCCTGGATCGGAGTCCAGCACCCCATTGCCTCACCAGCGGATATTGACGAGGACGCCCTGCGTTCCCAGATTGCCCGCTTCCTGTCCCCTGAGGAACTCTGTGCCATCGTTTTGGCGAGTGGTGCCCAGCCCGGGGACATGATTCTGCTGGTAGCAGATCAGCCGGATGTCACGGCCGCCAGCCTGAGTCTCCTGCGCTCGGAAATTGCCCGGCGGGCCGACCTGATCGATCCCGACCTGTTCGCGTATTGTTGGGTGGTGGACTTTCCGTTGCTGGAACAGGATGACACGACCGGCAAGTGGTCGGCCGTGCATCACCCCTTTACGTCGGCCCGGGAAGAGGATTGGGACAAGCTGGAATCCCATCCCGGACAGGTTCTCGCCCGGGCCTATGACGTCGTGCTTAACGGCTGGGAAGTCGGGGGCGGCAGCATCCGGATCCACCAGCAGGATCGGCAGCATCGCCTGTTTGCCCTTCTCGGCCTGTCGGAGGAAGAAATCGAAACCCAGTTCGGCCATATGCTGCGGGCATTCCAGTATGGGGCGCCACCGCATGGGGGCATTGCCATGGGCCTGGATCGTCTGGTAGCCCTGTTTGCCGGTTCTGACAACATCCGCGATGTCATGGCCTTCCCCAAAACTGCCACCGGTTCCGATCTGATGGTTGAGGCACCCTCCCCTCTGGACGCAGACCAGTTGCTGGATCTGGGGATTGAGGTTGCGGTTCTGGCCTAATCCGCATGCCCGGAGGTCGGGAAGACCTCCGGTACCAGCCGGGTCCAGAAGCGCAGGTACGGCACCGTCACCTGCTTGAAGTGTTCCCAGCCTCCGGGCTGGGGGCACTCCTCGGTGGTCCCTTCCTCACCGATTCCCTGGAGCACAAAGCCATTGGCGGTCAGGGCCCTGACCAGGGTGCTGAACGTGTGCACCCAGGACCGGGGGTGATCGATCGACAGGGTTGATCCATCTTCCCTTTTCACAGTCCACTGATCGGTCCCGAACGCTGCCTGCAAGTCGACTTCGCCATCACGATAGGGCAATTTCAGTCCGTATCCCAGCCGGTCGTTGTACGTGTCACTGTCCACGAGTTGGGTAAAGGGGTTGTGGCAGTCCACCCGATACTGGCCGTGCAACCGCAGTACCCGGGCCACTTCCCGAAAGACAGGAGCGACCTTGGGCACAAAGTTGATGGAATGGGGATGATAGACCATATCGAACGCATCCGCGCCAAAACATGCCAGATCCCGCATATCCCCCTGCTGGGTCTGGATTTCCAGGCCGTACGCCGCCGCGGCCTCCCGATCGCGCTCCAGCTGTTCATCGGAGAGATCCAGAACCGTCACCCGGGCACCCAGCAAGGCAAAGCAGGCCGTTTGCTGTCCTCCGCCGCCGGCCAGCACCAGCACCTCCCTGCCCGCGGGATTGTCCAGCAGGCCATCTTGATCCAGGAAGGCGCGAGCAGAATCGGGGGTGAGGTCCAGATAGGGACGGGCATACTCCACCCCTGCCTGGGACAAGGCGTTCCAGCGCTGGCGGTTGGTCGCCGCGACGTTTCTATCGTGATCGGAGAGCATGGTGTGGTCTGAGGTCCTTTCCCTGGAGCCGCCAGAAGGCGGCAAGCCATTGCGCCTTGCGCTTCCTGCAACCAAATTCCTGACCTGCCTTCATGGCGGTAAGCTGCCCTTTTCCTGGCGCCGGACGATGGGAAGGCTGTGCCCTTTTTCCTGCCGCAGCAAGCGATGTTGCCGTGGCCCCGACAGGCATACAATGCGTCCTTCTGCTTCCTGCCGCACGGGTGCAGGACAGACAAGAGGTCCTGACGCGACAGCCATTGTACCATCCATGTGATCACACCATAGTTTTCCCTGCCTATCTGATCCGCAGGCATTGACCGCGCATTTCAGTGCATGCGCCCTGAAAGCCCGGTTATCCTCAGAGCAATCGATAAACTGCAGGGCAGAATTATCGGCAGCCGTGAGAAAATCGGTCCCGGCAAGGGAGTGAACGCCGAGATCCTGTGGGCCCATCCTGGTCTGCCAGGCAGTTGGGTCGCGTACCGCACAACCTGCCTTCCCGAGGGCATTCGGATTTTCTGTCAGTTTCAGAGATGGGGTTCAGGATTGAGAATCAGGGCATCAATGCAGTATATTTATAGTCAACCCTACTTTGTGCGTGATAGGTCGGGATTTGTTCAACCAACGGCAAGCAAAGTGGAACAGTGTGATGTGGCGTGAATGTGATAGCCTTAGGCAAGACTGCAGCGTCCAGCAAGTTCCCACCTGTAACAGCAGGTTTGAACAACCCGGCCACACGGCAAATGTAGGGTGATTGATAATGGGAGCCCCACCCGGTGAACCGTGGGCTGGGGCTCTTTATGCTACGTCTGTCGAGCCTTTCGCAATAGGTGTTTTTTCCCGAGCAAGATGGCCATTACCCGGATCCGAGTTGCCGATGAAACCTGGGCTTTCACCAGCGAACTGTATGCCCGGGTCAATGCCGGCCTGGTCGTGACCCGCAACGGTGGGGTCCTGATCGATACCCTGCCCTTCCCCTCGGAAACACGCCAGTTGAAAGCCTTTGTGCGGAAACTGTGCGAGCCCGGGGTCAAATATGTCGTCAATACCCAGTCCGCTGCGGATCATACCTACGGCTCCTACCTGTTCCCGGATGCCGAATTGCTGGCCCACGAGAAGGCACGGGAATGGCAATCGCAGCATGGCGCCCGCAATTTGCGCAATGCCAAGCGGGACACCCCGGAACTCCGGGATGTCAAACTGTGCCTGCCCCGCATCGTCTTCAATGACAGCATGGTGATTCGCATCGGCAACAAGACGGTCCATCTGATCCATTCCCCCGGTCCTGCGCCGGATACCTCGGTGGCCTACGTGCCGGAAGAGAAGGTATTGTTTGCCAGTGATCTGATCATGCACATACCCATGATCTGCCATGATCACAGTGACATCGAGGCCTACAAGAGTTCGCTCCAGCGACTGTACGATTTCAACCTGGAAGTCATTGTGCAGGGCCATGGCGACATTTTGCTCCGGGGCGAGGTCACCAGCAGCATTGATCGCGCCCACAACTATCTGGTAAATATTGTGGAACTGGTCCACGAAACCAGTACCACAGGCGGCACCCTGGAGGACATGCTGGCCCGGGATCTGAGTGAATTCGATATTTCCACGATTCCCATGGGCGACATGATTCGGGCCATTCACCGGGCTAACCTGACGTTCCTGTGGAAGACCACGGTGCCGGACAGCCAGAAACGCCTGCGGACGCGGAGGCGAAGCCGCTAGCACCGTCTTGGGGATTCTGTGTTGCGTGACCGATGCATGAATGCTTTCCCGCCTGCCCCCGATCTCATTTTCAACCAGTCGCGTTTGGAAGTCTTCACGAAGTGCGAGCGCAAGTTCTACTTGCAGTATCTTGCACGCCGCCACTTCCCTCCGCGCCCCAACGTACCGACTCCGGCACAGGAAGCGCAACTGGCCCAGGGCGTTCTGATGCACAAATACATGGAACGTGCCTTCAAGGGGGTGGACAAGACAATCCTGGCCGCCTGTGCCCCTACCCCCATTCGGGAGTGGCTGGAAGATGCCTGCACCTTTGCCGACCAGCTGCCGCGGGGCAAGCGGCTGGCAGAATGTACGCTGTCCATGCCCTTCGCCTCTGTACGCTTGACGGCCCGGTACGATCTGATCGTGATCGGACAGGACGGGCAGGTCATGATCGTGGACTGGAAGACTTCAGCAGAACCCACGCCTGCCTCCCGCTTGCGCCAGCGCATGCAACATGTGGTATTTCCCTATGTGCTCACGGAATCGCACCTGGGGGGATCTGCCGATCCTGCCCGGGTGGAAATGATCTACTGGTTTACGACGGATCCCCTGGCCCCGGTCCGCTTCCGTTACTCTGAGGCCGAGCACAGGCAAAACCGGGACAAGCTGGAGAACATGGTGCGTACCATTATGCAACGCACCGCGGAAGCAGATTTTCCCAAGGTCGAAGATACGCCGCGCAACCTGCGCTACCTGTGTGCCTATTGTTCCTATATGCATCACTGCGAGCGGAGTGCCACCCCGGTCACCAGCGTGGATCTGGATGACATCTTTGAGGAGCCTCCCGCCATTCATTTGCAAGACCTGCTGGATGATGGGCAGGAACTGGAATTCTGATCCTGGGACCGGCACTGTCATCCCGGCTGTCTCCCGCCCTGCTGACCACTAACCGCAAGGACCCCATGTCGCATTCCCCCAACTGGTCGGTTCACCCGCAGGTACGGCCCTCACCGGAATTGATCGCGGCGTGCGATGGGCGCGCCATATTGGCGGAACTGCTGGTCCAGCGCGGGATCGAGACTCCGGATCAGGCCCGGGCCTTTCTGCATCCCGACCACTATACCCCTGCGCCACCGACGGCCATGATCGGAGTGGCGAAGGCCGTATCCCTGCTGGGCAGGGCGCTCAATGCCCGGCAGCGCATCCTGATCTGGGGTGATTTTGATGTAGACGGGCAAACCAGTACAGCTCTGCTGACCCAGGGCCTGCAGCAACTGGCCCGCAACCCTGATCACATTCGCTGGCACGTCCCGCACCGTCTCCAGGACAATCACGGCATCTTGCCTGACCGTCTGCAGGAATTCCTGGAAGATCCGGAGTGGCAACCCGATGTACTCGTGACCTGCGATACGGGAATTGACGAGGTGGAAGGCCTGGCCCGGGCACGCGCCGCCAATCTCACCATCATCGTGACGGATCATCATGATTTGCCGCCAGCCCTATGCGATCTGGAGCCCGGGGAGGATCCTGTCCTGCCACGGACACTCTATGATGAGGCCCCCCGACGCGGGGGCGATGCCGGCATTCGCTCGCTGGCCGACGCCATCATCAATCCCAAGCTGCTGTCCCCAACCCATCCCCAGTACTGTCTGCCCGGGGTCGGGATCGCCTTTCTCCTGCTCCAGCATTTGTATGCGACGCGCGGCAAGGCCAAAGAGGTGCTGCCCATGCTGGATCTGGTGGCACTGGGCATTGTGGCGGATGCTGCACGACAGAAGGCCGATACCCGCTATTGGCTGCAGCAGGGCATGGCCCGGCTGAACCGCACGGACCGCCTGGGACTGCGTGTGCTGCTGGAGACCATCGGCAAGGCTCCGGGCACACTGACAGTCGAAGATATCGCTTTCGCCATTGCCCCGCGCATGAACGCAGCGGGACGTCTGGGCGATGCGTCCCGATCGGTCCGGCTGCTGTTGACTCTGGACCGAAATGAGGCCCTGAAACTGTCCCGGGAGATTGACCATCTCAATCGGCAGCGACGCACCTTGGGAGAACGGCAGTTCCAGCAGGCCCAGGAACTGCTGGAATTGCGTCCCGAGCTTCTGGGCGCGCACGCCATCGTACTGGCCCGCAAGAACTGGCATCGCGGGGTATTGGGTATTACGGCCAACCGTATGGCGGAACGCTACAACCGTCCCACCGTACTGATGGATATTGGTCAGGATGGCATGGCCCGGGGCAGCGCGCGCAGTGTGGACGGGGTTGACATCGGTGCGGCAATTGCCTCCCGGAAATCGTTGCTGGCCAACTACGGCGGCCATGAACAGGCGGCGGGTGTCACCATGGATGTGAAAAGCATCAATGAGTTCCGGCTGGCACTGGACAACGCGATTCCCCATTTCACGCAGGGCGAAAGGCATGACGGTTTCAAGGTGGATCGAATCCTGGCCCTGAACGACATCAGCCAGGATCTCTACCGGGAACTGCAGGCGCTGGAACCCACAGGACAGGGCAATCCAGAGCCCCTGTTCCTCTCTCGGAATCTGACCCCATCGGGAGTGAAGGTTCTGAAAGGCGGGGCACATTTGCGCTTTCGGGTGCGGCAGGAAGGGCATGCCTATGCGACGAATGCCATCTGGTTCCGAGCACCGTTCAAGCGCTTTCCGTCCGACAGCATTGATCTGGTGTATCATCTGCGCCGCAACGAATTCCGGGGACGCGTTTCCGTGGAGATGCAGGTCCAGGGATGGCAGGCAAGCAACCCTCTGGAGGTCACTTCGCAGCCGTCTTCCCGCTTCCCCACGGATACCCAGGCCAGGGCGGAGCCCCCCTTCACGATCCGGGATCACCGGCAACCTGACACAAAGCCTTCCCTCCTGGATATCGTAAACGGTGCGAGCTGGTATGCCGAAGGGCAGGACTTGACCCTGGACGAAATGAGTCCGCGGGACAATCTGAAAGGACCTATTGTCTCGGATCACCTGATTATCTGGACCGTACCGCCTACCGCCCGTGTCTTGCATGCCCTCCTCCACGCCCGGCCCTGGAAAACCGTATCGGTGTGGGCATGCCACAAAGCCGAATTCGATGTCCCGACACTCCTGCAGGCTGTAGGGCGTATGTGCCGTTTTGCGATTAGGCAGCGGGATGGCCACATTGATATCCTCCGCATGGCCTGCCGGCTTGGACTGTCTCCCGAGGCGATCCAGCTCAGTCTGGCCCTGCTCGTCCAGGTCGGTTTCATCCGGCAGCAGGGGCACCGCATCGAATACCTGCCGGGTCGTGCGGACGCGCAGGCCTGGCAGGTCGATCTGGCACAAATGGCCGGGGAGGATACCTCCCTGCTGACACATTGCCTCACGGAAATGCGGAGTTGGCACCACTATTTTTGCGACGACGATCTGGCATTGTTGCTCTGCCCGTCCACGGATTGAGACTTGATCCGCGGGTCGCAGACAGGACCATGGGCCCTGCCACCGTCGGGGCGGTCGGAAGCAGGGCCGTCTGGTACGGGTTGTATCATGTGCCGATCAGGAATACTGCTATACTTGCGGCAATCCGCCTATACAGCGCCTGTGCCCGGATCCGGACGGGCAGAGGCCAGGGGCATCAAGGTTGCCGGGCATCTTGTCACGCTTCAAGCAAGGAGGAAGTTCATGCGGAAGCCAGGAAAACCGATTCGTCTCATTTCATTGTTCCTGACCGTGTTGCTGGTCGCCGGATGTGCGGTGCCGACAACGCCCGCCGATTCCATGCAGGCGGAGCCAACGAAGCCGGAATTCAAGGTGGGTCTTGTGACCGATGTGGGACGGGTCAATGACCGGAGCTTCAACCAGTCAGCCTGGGAAGGCGTGATATCCGGTGGGACGGCCCTGGGCCTGACCGAGGGCGAGGACTTCAAGTACATCGAGACTCAGGATCCCAAGGACTATGCGGACAATCTGGCCCAGTTCCTTGATGCTGGCTATGACGTGATCGTGACCGTGGGATTTGCGCTGGGAGATGCGACCCTGGCCGCCGCCCGCGAAAACCCTGACACCTACTTCATTGGTGTAGACCAGTTTCAGGGCGAGGTCCTGCCCAATGTAGCGGGACTGATATTCAAGGAAGATCAGGCGGGCTACCTGGCCGGGATCCTGGCGGCCAGCCTGTCGCAGACCGGCACCGTCGCCGCTGTGCTGGGCACCGATCTGATACCCCCCGTCGTCGCCTTCAATGAGGGCTATGTCTTGGGCGCCCAAGCCGTCAATCCGGATATCAACGTGATTTCCACCTACCACCCCGGAGATCTCTCCATCGCCTTTGTGGACCCGGAATGGGGCGCAGCCACCGCCCGGCAAGCCATGGATCAGGGGGCAGACGTGATTTTTGGCGCCGGGGGCCTGACAGGCAATGGCGCCATTCAGGAAGTCGCCACGGCGTCCGGGGCCGGATCCAGTGTGTTCTGCCTTGGCGTTGACACGGATCAATGGTATACCGTGCCGGCCGCCCAGCCCTGTCTGGTTTCCAGTGCCATGAAACTGATCACGCCCAGTGTGCACGACCTGATCGTGCGGGCATCGGAAAATGATTTTCCGGCCGGCAACTATTTTGGTGGCACAGGCCTGGCACCTTTTCATGACCACGACGCGGCCGTGCCCCAGGCGGTCAAGGACCAGTTGATCGAAGTCAAGGCCCAGTTTGACGCGGGCACCCTGGAAACAGGATACGGACAGTAGTTGCGGGAACCTCCCGCCCCGTTTCCCCTGCAGGTCTGCACCAGCCCTCGGTCCTTGCCTGTGTGCCTTTGGGCGGGGATCGCTGCCAGGATGGTGGCCAAGGTCATGACGGCGGGGTCTTGGCCTCGCAAGGGGTGCCCTGGCCAGAACCCAAGGCAAGCGCATGCCGCTGGCGCAGATATGTCTCTTTTCGCGATCCCAGGGCCGAGAGATAGAGGTGGGCACACGAACGGTGTATCTCTGAAACTCCCGTTGGATGGGATCACATGGGCAGCGGTATCCGGTAGCCCATGTGATCCGGTGGCCCTGGTTGCGCGTGGAAGCCACCATGGTTTTTAGCCTGCAATCCGGGTCCTGGCGGCAGGCCCTGCTCATCTCCTTCTTTTCCCTGATTGCCGCCTTGCTGATTGGGGCCATCCTGATCCTGGCCGTGGGACATAACCCTGTAGAGGCTTACCAGGGCCTGTTGCAGGGCTCCCTGGGCAATGCCAAGGGCTGGGCTGCCACCATGCGCAAGATGACGCCTTTCATCCTGGCCGGTCTTTCGGTTGCCGTAGCCTTCCGGGCTGGCATGTTCAACATTGGGGCCGCAGGCCAATACCTGATGGGTACCATCCTTGCCGTGTGGGTGGGGGTCAATTTCGGCCATCTGCCTGCGCCCCTGCACCTGTCGCTCGCCATCACCGCCGGCATGGCCGGCGGCTTGACCTGGGGTCTCATTCCAGGACTGCTCAAGGTGACAACGGGGGCACATGAAGTGATTACGACCATCATGCTGAACTACATTGCGGCTTTGTTCACAGGCTGGACGGTGTATGCAGGCAGTACACAGCGCAATGCGCAACCGGGGCCCTTGTGGGATCCGGCCGCAGGCGCCATATCCGAATCCCGCGATATCCTGGCCAGTGCCCAGATACCCTGGCTCTTTGGCCCCCCGTACCGCGTACACTACGGCATTCTGCTGGCCTTGCTGGCGGCCTTCATTATCTGGTGGCTGCTGGAACGATCCGTGGTGGGTTTCGAGATCAAGACGGTAGGGCAGAATCCGGGGGCGGCCCGCTATGCCGGCATGCGTGTGCGCGGGACTATCGTGCTGGCGATGGGACTGGCCGGCATTCTGGCGGGGCTGGCCGGAGCCATTGAGACGCTCGGCCTCAATCACAAGTTTGCGCCCGAGTTTGGTGGGGGCGTGGGCTTTGACGGCATTACGATTGCCCTGCTGGGCCAGACCCATCCTCTGGGCATCGTGCTGGCCTCTTTCCTGTTCGGACTGCTGGATGCCGGGGCGGCCAAGATGCAGTTCGAGTCAGGGGTTTCGGTTGACATCATCCAGATCATTCAGGGTCTCATACTCGTGTTCGTCGCGGCACCGGCCCTGATGAGACAGGCGTGGCGTTTCACTTCCCGGCAGGTCTGGCGGGCCCGCATGGACCATTGACAGGACTGGCATGTCTTCCCTCACCCGCTCCACGGCCCGTTTCGCGCTTGGGCTTTCCCTGCTGCTTCTGGCATGTGCGGCCCTGGTGCAGTTCACGCGTCTGGGGGAACTGCAGTGGATGCGCATCCTGTTCGGCTACAGCGCGCTCAATTTCGCCCTGCGGGCAGCCGTGCCCCTCATATTGGGTGCCCTGGGGGGTATTCTGTGCGAACGATCCGGCATCGTGAACATAGGCATTGAAGGCATGATGCTGGCCGGGGCCTTTGCCGCCTTCGTGGCCAAGACGGCCACCAACCACTGGCCGCTTCTGACCAGCCTGCTGTTCAGCACCGCCATGACCCTGCTGGTGGGCGGCCTCATGGGCTGGCTGCATGCGACCTTTTCCATCCGGTTTCGCATGGACCAGATCATATCCGGCACCGTGATTATTGTGCTGGCCCAGGGCCTGACGGCCTACTTCTTTGATCGCGATGCCATTGCCGAAGGGAAATTCGGTGCCCTGCCTGTGCCCGTACTGGCGGACATGCCGGTGGTTGGTCCGCTCCTGTTTGACAAGCCTCCTATTACCTATGCCGCGCTGATCCTGGTCTTTCTCCTTGCCTTTGCCCTGTCGCGCACGCGCTGGGGCTTGCGCACCCGGGCGGTGGGAGAACATCCGCGGGCGGCGGACACCATGGGGATTTCGGTGCAGCGCCTGCGTTATGTCAACACTTCGCTGGGGGGTGCCCTGGCGGGTCTCGGTGGGGGCTTTCTGGTCCTGGAGGCGGTAGGGCAATTCCAGGAAGGCATGACTGCAGGCCGTGGCTTCATCGCCCTGGCCGCGGTGATCTTCGGGAACTGGAATCCGGTGGGCGCCCTGGGGGCCGCCATTCTCTTCGGCTATACCCAGGCCATCCAGAATGAGTTGCTCCTGGCCCAGATTTCCTCCCTGCCCCGACAGTTTGTCAGCATGCTGCCCTATCTCGTCACCATTGTGGCGGTGTCCGGGTTCGTGGGACGTGTGCGGCCGCCGGCGGCGGCCGGTCAACCCTATACCGCCGAGGAAAGCGCCTGAGTGGAGGCCCTGCCACGATGTCCCGCAACGCCAGCCGCGCCACCGGTTCTGGAAGTCCGTCACATCTCCAAGGAGTTTCCTGGAGTCATGGCGAACCGGGATATCAACCTGACCCTGGGCCAAGGCGAAATCCTGGCGTTGCTGGGGGAAAAACGGGGCCGGCAAGTCCACCTTGATGAACATCATTTATGGACTCTACCAACCCACCCAAGGCGAAATCCGCCTCCGGGGACAGCCCTTGGCAGTGCGTTCCCCCCGGGACGCCATTGCCGCCGGCATTGGCATGGTACACCAGCACTTCCAGCTGGTACCCAACATGTCCGTTTGGGAAAACATCATTCTGGGTCAGGAAACAGTCAGGCATGGGCAACTGGATGTGCGCCAGGCCACAAGGGACCTCATCCAGCTTTCGCGGCAGTACAAGCTGGATATCGATCCCCATCAGATTGTGGAAAAACTGCCTGTCGGCATGCGCCAGCGCGTGGAGATCATCAAGGCCCTGTACCGTCAGGCCCAGATCCTGATCCTGGACGAACCCACGTCCGTGCTGACGCCACAGGAAATCGAGAGTCTCTTTGCCATTATGCGCTTGCTCCGGGATCTGGGTACCAGCATTGTTTTCATTACGCACAAGCTCAAGGAAGTGATGGCCATTGCGGATCGCATAGTGGTCTTGCGCCAGGGCCAGGTGACAGGGGAAACCACCCCGCAGACTTGCACCGAATCAGATCTGGCCACCATGATGGTGGGACGGACAGTCATGCTCACCACCCCGAAGGGTCAGCATACCCCAGGACCGCTGGTCCTTTCCGTGCAGAATCTGCGGGTCGCCCTGGAGTCGGGGAAAACGGCCGTGCAGGATGTATCCCTTGATCTGCACGCCGGCGAGATTCTGGGTATCGCCGGGGTACAGGGCAATGGCCAGACCGAGTTGATCGAGGCCTTGACCGGTCTTCGACCCATTCAGGCCGGTCGCGTATGGCTGCAGGAACAGGATATCACCCATGCCTCTCCCCGCTTTCGCAGCCAGAAGGGCGCCACTTGCCATGTGCCTGAGGACCGGCATGCCTACGGTATAGTCGCCAACTTCACCGTAGCCCAAAACCTGGTCCTGAATCGTTACCACAGGGCTCCCTTCGCACGCCTGGGCATGCTGAATCACCGGGCTATCCAGCGCAATGCCGGAGACTTGGCCGCCCGCTTTGATATCAGGCTGGTGGATGTAGCACAGATGGCGGGCCATCTGTCCGGGGGCAATCAGCAGAAAATGGTGGTGGCCCGCGAATTTCGCGCCGACCTGGCCCTGCTGATCGTAGCCCAACCCACACGGGGCATTGACGTGGGTTCGATTGAATTCATTCACCAGCAGATCGTACAGCAGCGGGATGCGGGGGTGGCTGTGTTGCTGGCCAGCTATGAGCTGGACGAGATCATGACGCTGTCGGATCGCATAGCTGTCATGTTTGAAGGGCGTATTGTGGGTGTCGTCCAGGGCGGCAGAACTGACCGCAATCAACTGGGCTTGCTCATGGCCGGCGTGCCTGCCTGAGACGTATCCGGCGCCTTTCAGGAGGTGGCAGCCCGACACTGCTGCTGGAGCTCGGCCTGCAGAAAGGCCATACCCATTTCCGCCACCAGCGCTTCCCGACTGCTGAGAAATAGATAACCGCTGCAGTACTCGCCCTGGGCCACTATGCGATCATGATAGAGTTGCAAGGCTCGCACCAGGCGAGCCTTGACGCCGGTATAGGCCGGATCGTACGCGTACACCTGTTGCAGCGCCCCAATGACCTCTTCCCAGTCCACCCCCCAGAAGGAAAGACTTTCCGTCATCAGGTAGGCAGCCTCTATTTCATCCTGTACATGTTCGGACTGCCGCAGGGCCAGTGCCACCTGCAGTTGCATCATGGCTTCTTCGTGCCGGTCCGCGGCAATTAGTGCCCGGGCCTGACCAATGTGCGCTTCTTCCAGCAGATTCAGGTAGGCGACCGTAACGAATTTGGCATCGATCGCCCGCAAGGACGCCAGATCCTGAATGCTCTGCGCCCACTCTCCGGCACGGAATGCTGTCTGGGCACTGAGCCAGAGTTCATGCTGGTGAGTGGTTGGCGAGGTTGCGGGGGAATCTGCAGGCGGGGCAGTTGCATCGGGTGCTTCTTCGGTTTGCTGTTGCCGCTGGCGCAATTGCTGGATTTGCTCCTGCCTTACCGGATTCAGCTGCCCCCAGGCTTCCAACTGCTCGCCTGCCCAAAGGGCCAGCGCCAGGTTGCCGGCCTTGAAACCCTCATCCATCTGGACGCGGAGTTCCTGCAGTAATTGCGCATGCTGCTGTTGGGAGGTGATACGGCCCAGGCGGAATCCGTACACACCCGTCGCCGCCAGACTCAGCAACAGCAACAGGCAGAAGGCAATGGCAATCAGTTTGACCCAGATCGGAATTCCCTGGTGCGGCAACATAGGCAAGGTTACATACCCACAGCATCCAGTGTACAGTCCCTAAAGCATAGAGGGACGGCGGGGAATCAGGGCAATCCCTCTCCGGGTGACATAAGCCAGGGGATCGCTGCCGGATGTCTTCACTCCGGTGTCCCCTGCCTTGCCTCCAGCACTGCTGCCATGGCAACGCGGGTCCCGCCAAGGGCCGCGGCCGGGTCAGCACCTTCGGCAAAGATAGCATAAAGCGCCTGGCCCCAAATGCGCCAAATCTCATTCATTTCCGGGATGTTGGGGACGGCCGTCCCCTGGGATGCCAAGGCTGCGAAGGCTTGGTGGCTGCGGTTGTCAATGCGGGGTACAGCCGGCAAGAAGGCGGGCGGTGAAGACGGATGGGCCTCATAAAGCCGCAACATGGCGTCTTCGGTCAGAACCAGGTGGGCCAGGAAGAGCCACGCCAGGAATGGATCGCGGGAATAGGTATTGATCATGTAGCCCCGGACATTGACAAAACTGCGTCCACCTTCCGGAAAGGCAGCGATTTCGTAGGTCGCCTGGCCTTCATCCAGGAGTGGCAAACTCCATGGTCCTGTGATCATCATCGGCACCCGTTGTGCCTGAAAGAGCTGGTGCATTTCATGCCAGGAACGGCCCAAGTCCGTCACACCCTGGCGTTCCGTATCCTGCAGCCACGTCACGGCCTGCCGGGACTCGGCAGAATCTATGACTACGGAGGTCAGATCAAAACCTGTTTCCGGATGGAATCGGAACAGATCCCCGGCAAATCCCGTGAGTACCGGATAGAAGTCAAAGGGGCTCAGGGCGTTGACGGCCAAACCCACGTCCACGGTGCCAGCCTCCACCTGTTCCCGAGCCAGCTGCTGCAGTTCCTGCCAAGTAGCCGGAGGTTCTGCCAACAGTGCGGGATTGTATAGGAGGGCCAGATTGTCGGCGGCCACCGGTACACCATAGTGCAGTCCCTCATACGCCATGGCGGCCAGGACAGACGGCGCGAAACTGTCGGTAAACGCGGCCAAATCCATGGGCATGATGATGCCATTGGCCGCGAGCAGGGGAATCCAGTCGTGTCCACCAATGAAAATATCAGGCATATCCTGCTGTTGGCTCAACGCGGCCCGAAATTCATCCAGAATGGAAGAAAGTTCCTTGGCTACAACCACCACTTCCACCCCGTAGGCCTCGGCAAAGGCCTGGCCCAGTTCCGTCACTACAGGGGCCCGTGCAGGATCGGACCAAAACACCAGTGTCAACACATCGTCAGCCAGAACTTCCGGTGGGACTGCAGTATCCGGCCCGTCTGACGTCACCGCAACCGATGTGGGTGTCGGGGATGGTGTCGGCTGGACCACGGCCGTGGGCTCAGGATCGGTACCTGGTTCAGGGTCTCTGGCCGAACTGCAGCCGATCAGGCAGAAAAGCAGGCAAGGTCCGAAACATAGCCGGACCAGCCAGGTCAATAGGGGTGTACGCATGACACGAAAGGCCTTTGATAGCAGGATGAGGGCAGGCACAGAAAGCCTACGGGACTGAGCACAAGACATTGATCCGTGCGGTCCACGGGTCAACCTGTGTCTGCATGGGAGAAATCCAGAAAGCGGTATCCCTGTCCACGATTCGTAAAGATGTACTGGGGATTGGCAGGGTCCGCTTCGATTTTTTTGCGGAGATAGGTGATGTAAAGCCGTAGCAGATGGTTATCGTCCCGATACTCGTACCCCCACACCTTGGTCAGAAGCGCCTCGTGCGACATCGCCCAGCCTGCATTCTCTATCAGGGCTTTCAGGAGGCGGTACTCCGTCGGGCGCAGGCTGATGCGTTCTCCCTCCACAATGACATCGCGGCGCTGCTGGTCAAATTGCAGGCGCTCATCAATGGTGATAATCAGATCCTCCGGGCGTTCAGGAGGTTCAAAACGACGTAGCACCGCTTTCACACGCAGATTCAGTTCCTCGCGATCAAAAGGCTTGGTCAGGTAGTCATCCGCCCCCAGTTCCAGGCCCTGGATCTTGTCCGCCACCTCGGCCCGCACCGTGAGCATGATGACAGGAATTTCGCTGGCCATGCGCAGGCGGCGCAGCGTCTCGAAACCATCCAGCTGCGGCATCTCTACATCCAGCAGGATCAGGTCCGGAGGATTGGTGCGCACAATGTCCAATGCCTGCATGCCATTGTGGGCTTCCAGCGTATGGTACCCTTCCAGCAGGAGATTGCGGACCAGGATCTTGACGATGTTGGAATCGTCATCCACGACGAGAATGGTCTGGGGGGGCGTGTTGGCCATAGAGATGCGGGTCTCGGAAAAACGGTACCGACGAGTTTAAGGAGAAGAACAACGGCGGGATTATAGCACAGGGAACATCGGAGGCATCCTGCATGAGAGGGTTCATGCCAGCTTTGGAGGTTTGCCTGTAGCCGTCAATGTACCAGCCCCCGGGCCGCCACCTCCCATTCCTCTTCCACCGTGTCACCCCGGACCCCGTATATCCGATTATGCAAATTCACCGTTACGCATACATGATTGGGTATCACCCAGAGCCGTGAACCAATCTCCGGGAGTTCGGAGCAGCGGGACAGATCCAGATAGCCATGTTCCTCGTTGGTGCGGTAGATCTCGGCCCCAGGATAATTGACCACCAGTCCCCTGGGCAAAGCCCCGTCGGCGGAGAAAGTCTTGGTACCACCGTCGATGATCCCGCGCTCGGGTACCGGATGGCTGACCATGGTGGTAACTACGCGCAGGGCACAGGTGTCAACCTGGGCAAAGCCCTTGTCTATGCACTGCTTGTCATGAAAGATGTAGGTACCCGATCGGTGTTCGGTGATTCCCGGTACCTCATGTGCCTCAAAAGCCGTAGGAGAGCCGCCCCCACTGACAATGTCGGTACACAGACCACGCGCCTGAAAGGCCGCCACCGCTTCGGCTATATGGTCCCTGTTTTCGAGTCCTGACGGATAGGTGGCAAAGCCGACGAGCAGAAGATGTGGGCTGCGGTCCATGAACTGCGCCAACTGGATCAGCTCGGCCAGGGTGCGCACACCGGTACGGTGATTGAAACTGCCCAGTTCCGCCAAGACCCGCAGCTGGACATGGTGACGTGCGGCGGCATTGGCCATCTCCTCCGCTACGAACCGGGAATCCACTGTAGTGGTCAAGGTGCACATCTGTGACAGACGGCACAGGCGGTCCAGTTTCTGGACTCCTACAATGTTGTAATACAGGAGGATGTCCTCAATCCCGGCATTCACCATTACTTCAACTTCATCCAGTTTCTGGCAAGTAATGCCTATGGCTCCCGCGGCAAGCTGCTGATGGGCCAGTGCAGGGATCTTGTGTGTCTTGATATGGGGCCGGAATCCGATCCCATACTCATCGAAGTACCCTTGGTAGGTCCGGATATTGGCCTCCATGATATCCCGATCTATGACGAGGCTGGGGGTGTCAAGGTCGTGAATGTTCATTGTAGTGTGGCCCAGGAATCTTTGTCACTGCAATGTCCGGGATGCAACCCGACCACAACGGGTGGGCTACCATGACTATAGCCTGCAGCAGCATGGGAACGCCCGATCATCGCAAAAGGGAACAAGGCAGGAGCCTCTTTATCGCACGGTGCAGGCAAGAAGCGCAAGACACGATTGGCCATGCAGGGTGTCTGGGGAATGCGTCGCGGATTCGAACGCTGTTCGGCAGAGGGGAAAACGGAAGCCCCTGCAAGGCCTTGAATGAACACAGCGTATCTCCCATGATACAGGCACCGATCCTGACTTGCTATCAGAAATTCTAGCCCATACCATGGCAGTATCCCTTTGATTTCGATCTTGCGTCAAGGCCAGATCCGTGGCATTTTCCCTGAGCGGCGGTGTCGGCGCGAATCCAGATACTTGCAACCCCGCTGGCACCATGACAGATCACACAGGCAGGAATTACCGCACGGAAGGGCACTGCCCCATGCCGTACCCGACAGGTACGAATCTGCCAGATCGAGACTGTAGTCCAGTTTTGTGGTGTTGGGTATGTGCTGTACCTGAGCCCTGACTGCCAGTACCGGTTACCGAAATCCCGTGCGAGCCCTCTCAGAGAGGGTACCCAGTGGAGAATGCACCGGCCCTTCAGGACAATATTCCAGGAATATTCAAGCGTTTCTATCGTTGCAGCAATGATGCTTTGGCAATCCTGCGATTGTCCGGAGCTACCCCCATTGTGCAGGGCCTGCTTCAATACAGTAAAATGTTTATAAGGCATGTTTTGTGGATATGCCACAGTCTTCAGTTGTCAGAAGACATTCTAAAATAACTGGTTGGTGTTTCTGTCTCTCGTGTCTTCTGCAATGTGGGCTAGCGGGCGCAACCGCGTCTTGCTGATCGGCCTCCCGATCCTGATCTTGATAATACTGGGTGCATTTTGGGCCTGGAGAGCCAATCTCGAGCCAGAGATCACTCCGGTACCTGCTGAGGTTCAAGTCACTGTAGATGCGGAGGAAGAACAGGCCACTGTCACTACGGAACCTTCTCCCACTGTCGAGACTCCGGCTGTCCAGGAACCCACTTCAACTCCAGATCCTGCTCCCACCACTGAGGCCACGGCTGTTGAGGAACCTGTATCCGATACGGAAGACTCTACGGTCCAGGAGCAGGTTGATGAGGCTACCGCTACTCATACGCCTACGGTCTCACCCACAGCTACCGACACGCCCACTGGCACGGACACGGAACCTGTCCCCACGACTGAGGCCCCGGCTACCCCGGAACAAGATGATGAGGCTGCTGTTGAGGAGCCTACTCCCGATACGGAAGACGCTGCGGCCCAGGAGCAGGTTGATGAGGCTACCGCTACTCATACGCCCACGGCCTCACCCACCGCTACTGACACACCCACCATCACGGACACGGAACCTGTCCCCACGACTGAGGCCCCGGCTACCCCGGAACAAGATGATGAGGCTGCTGTTGAGGAGCCTACTCCCGATACGGAAGACGCTGTGGCCCAGGAGCAGGTTGATGAGGCCACCGCTACCCATACGCCCACGGCCTCACCCACAGCTACTGACACACCCACCATCACGGACACGGAACCCGTCCCCACGACTGAGGCCCCGGTTGCCCAAGGGCAAGCTGATGTAGCCGATGCTGTTGAGAAACCTACTCCCGATACGGAAGACGCTGTGGCCCAGGAGCAGGTTGATGAGGCCACCGCTACCCATACGCCCACGGCCTCACCCACAGCTACTGACACACCCACCATCACGGACACGGAACCCGTCCCCACAACTGAGGCCCCGGTTGCCCAAGGGCAAGCTGATGTAGCCGATGCTGTTGAGAAGCCTACCCCCGAAACTGAAGACGTTACTGCCCAGGAGCAAGTTGACAAGGCCACCGCCACTCACACGCCCACCGCTACGGATACACTAACCCCTTCACCCACGGCCACCCATACGCCCACGGCCACGGATACGCCAATCCCCTCACCTACCGCCACCCATACGCCCACGGCCACGGATACGCCAACCCCCTCACCTACCGCCACCCATACATCCACGGCCACGGATACGCCAACCCCCTCACCTACCGCCACCCATACATCCACGGCCACGGATACGCCAACTCCCTCACCTACCACCACCCATACGCCCACGGCTACGAATACGCCAACCCCCTCACCCACCGCCACCCATACATCCACGGCCACGGATACGCCAACCCCCTCACCTACCGCCACCCATACGCCCACGGCCACGGATACGCCAACTCCCTCACCTACCACCACCCATACGCCCACGGCTACGAATACGCCAACTCCCTCACCTACCACCACCCATACGCCCACGGCTACGAATACGCCAACCCCCTCACCCACCGCCACCCCTACCGAAATACCACCACTGCAACCTATTCGGGGGATCATCACAATTTCGCGTGTAGACACTACCTTGGTAGCTGATACAAGCGGTTTGGAGATTCCTTCAGGATCGGATGGTGTCAAGGATGCAATCCATTTCCAATGGCAGCAACGATTGGATACGACTGCCAGCTGGCAGGACATCAGTGCTGAAAACTCTACCCATTATGACCTGCCCCGAGGCGTTGCGACCGGCACATCCTTCAGAGTCGTGGCAACCCACAATGATCGTTGGAACCGAACGTCCAGACTGGATTCAGAAATCCATTCCTTGGGCAATTTCATCCCCACTATGGACGATGTTGTTTTCTCGGTGCCGGAGGATGCGGCACCGGATATGCGTCTGGGCAGACTGGTGGCCGACGACTACAACGAAGAACCTCTTACCTACACGATTGAAGCGGGCAATGAGGAACAGTTTTTCGGTCTGGATGCCAAAACAGGGGATCTGTCTCTGGCCCGAACCGGTTTGGATTTCGAATCGATCCATACCTATTCCCTCACGGTACGCGTAACGGATGGTGTGGATGACGCTTTGGCATCAATCCGTATTGACATCAGAGATGTGAATGAACCGCCAGTTGCCAATGCAGGCAAAGATTTGATCTCGCAGGAAGGTCGCACTTTCACGCTGGATGCTTCAGCCAGTGCAGATGAGGATCAGGGAGATGTCCTCTCCTACCAGTGGTCTGCGCCGTCAGGCGTGACATTAAGTGATGCAACATCAGTTGGACCAGCAGTCACGCTTGGAACAGATTTGGTAACCAAGGCAGAATCTGCCACGCTGGTTTTCTCCCTGATAGTGAAAGACCGTAAGGGTCTTGTATCCAAGGCTGACACAGTGGAGGTCTTGGTACAGAAAGTCAACAACGGCGATACAACCGGAGTGGTTGCCATCCACCGCGACAATACCCTGCTGACCCTGGAGGTCTCTGCCCTGATGGATCCCGATGGTACCGGCACCTCGGCAGACAGTACCACCTACCAGTGGCAACGCCGGGAGGATACTGACAGTCCCTGGACCAACATCCCCGGCGCCGCGAACACCCAGTTCACCATCCCGGATGGTACCGGCCGGCAAGTCCAGTTCCAGGCCATGGTCCTGCACACCGATGTCCAGGGATATCTCTCCACCCTCAAGTCCGCCAACCACATCACCCTGGGTAACCTGCCACCACGCTTCCCGCAAGAACGCTATGCCTTTGCGGTACCCGAAAACAGTGCAGTACAGACCCTGCTGGGATCTGTCACAGCTTCTGACTTCAATCTGGATGAATTGACTTACCGCATTGCTACGGGCAATGACCAGGATACGTTTCACCTGGAGGCCAGCACGGGAATCCTGTCGGTGCACCGTTCACACCTGGACCACGAGAGCCAGAATGCCTATCAACTCACAGTGGAGGTCTCCGACAACACCGCCACCGCCTCCGTCCCCCTGACGGTTACCGTTACCGACCTCAACGAACCCCCGCGTGCCCTGGCCGGCCTTCCCCAAGCCGTCCAGGAAGGCAAAACTGTCACCCTCGATGGCTCCGCCAGTTTCGATGTTGACGCGGGTGACACGCTCGCCTGGTACTGGATTGCCCCCAAGGAGATTGTGCTCCAGCAGGCTGACACCCCGCAGCCCCGTTTCACTGTCCCGGCCAATCTGGTCCTGACCGATGAGACACTGGACCTGCTCTTTACCCTCAGGACGGCCGATGCCCAGGGTCTGGTCGATACGGATACCGTCACGGTCACCGTACACAAGATCGACAACGGTGATGTAGCCGGCTCCGCTTTCATCCACCGGGACAATACCCAGCTGACCCTGGAGGTCTCTGCCCTGACGGACCCCGACGGCGTGGGCAGCACCATCTACCAGTGGCAACGCCGGGAGGATGCCGACAGCCCCTGGACCGACGTGCCCGAGGCTTCGGGCACCCAGTTCGCTATCCCGGAGGGCACCGGTCGTCTGGTCCAGTTCCAGGCTGTGGTTCGGCACACCGATGTCCAGGGTTATCCTTCCACCCTCGTGTCCGCCAACCACATCACCCTGGGGAACCTGCCACCACGCTTCCCGCAAGACGGCTATACCATTGCCATCCCTGAGAACTCCCCGCTCCACGCCCCCGTGATCATGGCAGGCGCCGCGGACTTCAACCGGGACGCACTCCAATATCGTATCGCCAGGGGCAATTTCGGCCAGGCCTTTGGTGTAGACCCCGACACCGGTGCCCTCGCCGTCGCCCAGAACGTGCTCAACCACGAAGCACGCTACCGCTATCGCCTGATCCTGGAAGTCTCTGACGGCCTGGCCGTCCATGCCGTTCCGATCATGATCTACCTCATGGACATCAACGAATCACCCACGGCGCATGCCGGTGAGGCGCAGACTGTCCCTGAGGGTGTGAAGGTCACTCTGGATGCCCGGAACAGTACCGACCCTGATCACAACGAGGTCCTGACGTGGCGCTGGACCGCCCCGTCCGGCATTACCCTCCACCAGGCTGACACTGCCACTCCCTCCTTCGACACTGCCTTGGATCTGGTGCAGGATCAGGAAATCCTTGCGCTCGATTTCACCCTGGAAGCGACCGATGTTGCTGGCTTGGCGGCCACGGATACTGTCACTGTCTTCGTCCAGCGCACCAACAATGGCCCTGCCACCGGTACTCTCCACATTGTCCGCGAGCAGCTCCTCCTCACCCCGCGCCTGGAGGATCTGGACGATCCCGATGGCCTCGGCACCGAATCCGACAGCACCGCCTATCAATGGCAACACCGCAACAATGCTGACAGTGCCTGGACCGACATTCCGGATGCTCATGGTGTCCCGTACCTCATCCCCGCAGGTACGGGCAGGCATGTGCAGTTCCAGGTGGTGGCTACGCATACCGATCAACAGGGTTATCGTTCGTCGCTCACCTCCACCAATCCCATCACCATGGGCAACGTGCCACCGCACTTCAGGCAAGCCCAGTATGCTTTCGCCGTGCCTGAGAATTCTCCCGCCCTGACTTCTGTGGGAATGGTTTCAGCCACTGACTTCAATCATGACACATTGCACTATGCCATTGCCGACGGCAACTCTGACCAGGCATTCGATATAAATCCGAAGACCGGCGAACTGTCGGTGAATCGGGAGGTCCTGGACCATGAAGGACTCGACCGCTATCAGCTTGCTGTTGAAGTTACTGACGATGCGGCTTCCACTTCTGCTTCCGTGACTGTCGACATTACGGACATCAATGAAGCCCCTGTTGCCGTAGCGGGTCCTGCCCAGTCCGTCCAGGAAGGCGATACCGTTAACTTGGATGGGTCTGCCAGTTCCGACGTGGACGAGGGAGACACGCTCACCTGGCACTGGATTGCGCCGGAGGAGATAGTTCTCCATCAGGCGGATTCAGCGCGGCCCCGTTTCACGGTCCCCGCCAACCTGATCCAGACCGGTGAGACCCTGGACCTGTCCTTCACCCTGGAAACATCCGACGCCCAGGGTCTGACCGCATCCGATACGGTCATCATCACCGTGCACAAGGTTGACAACGGCCATGTGACGGGCACCGCGACCCTTCACCGTGTTGGTACCCTGTTGGAGTTGGATATCTCCGGTCTGGCAGACCCCGACGGCACAAGTCCCTCCGCTGACAGCACCACCTATCAGTGGCAGCGCCGGGAAGATGCTGACAGTGCCTGGACAGACATTCCGGACGCCAGTTCACACCAATACTTCATACCCGTCGGCACTGCCCGTCCGGTGCAGTTCCAGGCGATTGTCACGCATACCGATCAGCAGGGCTATCGCTCCGGCTTTGCCACTGATCGCCACGTCACCATGGGCAATCTCCCACCCCTCTTCCAGGTGGATAGCTACAGCTTCTCCCTGCCTGAGAACTCCCTGTTCCAGACCCCTGCAGGAACAGTGGCGGCGGACGACTTCAACCGTGACACATTGCACTACGCCATCACATCAGGCAACATGGATCAGATATGGCGTATCGACTCCGATACGGGGGTGGTGTCGGTAAACCGTGCCCTTCTGAACCATGAGGAACGTGCGGAATACCAGTTGACAGTTGAGGTATCCGACAACACTGCCGTCGACTCTGTGCCCATTACCATTGCGGTCACCGACGTCAACGAACCCCCAAGTGCCGTGGCGGGCATTCCCCAATCCGTTCAGGAAGGCGACACCGTCACCCTGGACGGAACTGGAAGTTCCGATGTGGACACGGGTGACACACTTTCCTGGCACTGGATCGCTCCAGAGGGCATCACGCTCCAGGGAACCGACACGCCGCAGCCTGCATTCACCGTACCGGCCAACCTGATCACAGACGGTGAGTCACGGGAACTGGCCTTGACCCTGGAAACGTCCGATGCCCAGGGCCTGACCGATTCCGATACTGTCCTGGTGACCGTACACAAGGTCAACAATGGCAATACCACAGGGGAAGTCACCATCCATCGTGCCGGTATGGAGCTCACCCTGGAAGTTTCCCCGCTCGCGGATCCGGATGGGATAGGTATGGCTCTTGACAGCACTGCCTATCGCTGGCGGTGCCGCCATGCCGAAGGTGCGGACTGGACCGAAATCCACGGTGCTACGGGCACCCGGTTCACCATCCCCGTGGGTACCGCCAGCCCAGTGCAGTTCCAGGCCTTGGTCCTGCACACTGACGCCCAGGGCTATCCCTCCGCCATCATGTCCGCCAACACCATTACTACGGGCAATGTGCCCCCAAGCTTCCAGCAGGACCACTACGCCTTCACGGTACCCGAAAACTCTGCGCCCCGGACGTCCGTAGGCTCTGTCTCGGCCACGGACTTCAATCTGGATGAACTGACTTACCGCATTGTTGCAGGCAATGACCAGGATCTGTTCCACTTGGAAGCCAGCACGGGTGCCCTGTCCGTGCACCATCCCCGCCTGGACCATGAGAGCCGTGATACCTATGAGCTCACGGTGGAGGTCACGGACAACACTGTCGCCATCACCGTGCCCCTGACCGTCACCGTCACCGATCTGAACGAAGCCCCGCGTGCCGTGGCAGGCCTCTCCCAAAGTGTCCAGGAAGGCGACAGCATTACCCTTGACGGCTCCGCCAGTTTCGATGTCGACGCAGAGGATACGCTCTCCTGGCACTGGATTGCCCCTGTGGGCATCACGCTCCGGCAGGCCGATACCCCACAGCCCAGTTTCACGGTCACGGACAATCTGGTCTCCACCGGCGACACGCTGGACCTGGCCTTTGTTCTCGAAGCCACCGATGCCCAGGGCCTGATGGATAGCGATACCGTTACGGTCACCGTACACAAGATCGATAACGGTAAGGTAGCCGGTTCCGCCATCATTCACCGCGACACAACCCAGCTGACTCTGGAGGTTTCTCCCCTGACCGATCCTGACGGCGTGGGCACCGCGGCGGACAGTACCTTCTACCAGTGGCAGCGCCGGCCAGATGCTGACAGTCCCTGGACCAATATTCCCGACGCCTCCGGCAACCAATTTACTATTCCGGCTGGTACCGGCCGCCCAGTCCAGTTCCAGGCCGTGGTCCTGCATACCGACGCTCAGGGCTTTCCCTCTGCCCTCGTATCCGCTAACCATATCACCATGGGGAATGTGCCGCCACGCTTCCTGCAAGACAGCTACACCCTTGCCATACCCGAGAACTCCCCACCCCACACTCCGGCGATTGCGGTTGAAGCCGCCGACTTCAACCGGGACCCCCTCCAGTACCGCATTGCCCGGGGCAATTTCGGCCAGGCGTTCGCCATGGACCGCGATACCGGCGCCCTTACGGTCGCCCGTGATGTGCTCAACCACGAAGCCCGCTATCAGTATCGCCTGACCGTGGAGGTTTCAGATGGCTTGGCCGTCCATGCCGTTCCGGTCATGGTCTACATCCCGGATGTCAACGAAGCGCCCATGGCCCATGCCGGTGAAGACCAGACGGTGCCCGAGGGCGTGACGGTCACCCTGGACGCCCGAGACAGTGCCGACCCCGATCGGGATGAGGTTCTGACCTGGCACTGGACCGGCCCGGACAGCATCACCCTCCACCAGGCCGACACGGACACCCCCACCTTCGATACCGCCGTGGACCTGGCACAGGACCGGGAGGACATCGCACTTGATTTCGCCCTGGTGGTAACCGATACCGCCGGCCTGGCCACCACGGACACCGTAACTGTCACCGTCCAGCGCACGGACAATGGCCCCGCCACCGGTTCCCTGCGCATTGATCGTGAGCGGATCCTCCTTACCCTCCAGCTGGAGGAACTGGACGACCCCGATGGTCTGGGAACTGAACCTGACAGTACCTCCTACCGGTGGCAACTGAAGTCCAACGCCTCCAGGGACTGGCGCAACATCTTCAGGGCTACCCATACCCAATTCGAAATCCCCATGGTGGTAGAACCCGGTAGCCTGTACCGGGCCGTGGCAACCCACAGGGATGCGCAAGGCTTCGTCAGCCGCCTGTACTCCAATGTCATCGATTTGGAAGCCAGCATTGCCGCTGCCACTTCCACCGATACCTCTCTCCATGCGGCACCCGCACCGAGCGAATGCGTGATACCCGTCTTTGAGCTTGGTGCATTGCGCGTTACGGACAATCTGTACATTGTCACCTCGCCAGGAACCCCTTCCGGTCACAATATCCCGAACCTGGAATTGGCTCTGGACATGCGGGAAGCCAGAGTTGCGATCAATTTCAAGGATTTCTTCCTCGCCACGGGAGGACTGTCCCGCTGGGGCTATCCCACCTCCGAAGTGGTGGTGCTGGAACACAATGTCCTCACCCAGTATTACGAGCGGGGTGTCGTGAGTTTCCGTTTCGTGGGGAAAACCGAGTGGTTGCAGCGTCACCTCCTCTGGGATTACCTGGGAGCAGGTCTTTGGGATCTGGAAGATCAGGACTCGGAACCCCATATTCTCAACCCGCACACGGGCGAGGTCCTGGGCCCCTGGTCACACAAGGTCTCCAACTATGCGGTCGATGGGACCTGGACCGGTTTTGCCGATTTCTTCGCCCGGCATGGAGGGGCACGATCCTTCGGCTATCCCCGTACCGATGCCCGTCCGGATTCGGACGATCCGACCATGGTCTCGGGAGCCCGCGTGGGACTTCCCTCCCGGCCGGGAGTCATCCGCCAATACTTCCAGGCAGCCATCCTGGAATACGATCCTGCCACGCAGACCATTCACATTCCCGCGTTGGGTAACGCCGTCCGGGATCTCCTGATACCGCATCATGCCTCACTGCACCCCTTTGTACATGCGCCGAACCTGCACATTTCCCAGGCGTACTTCCCGCTTCTTGTCCTGAGTTGTACGGACCAGGAATAATGCAGGGGCCGGGCGGACAAGCGCTCGTTATTCCCGCCGCACAGACAGGGCCAGCCTTGTGGCCAGGGTAGCACGGCTGGGGATATCCTGATCCACAGTCTGGCACGCACTTGAGACCACCAGGTGTTGTTCCCGGCGGTTGTTGCCTGACTGCTCTGGGGCTACGCATCGTGCATCCTTTATGCTACAATTGTAGCATAAAGGAATCCGCGCACATCAGGCTGCATGGATGCGTGATCGGACCGTGGCGATGTCCTTCAGGCACCGCCGAGCCGACGATGGTGCCGCAATTCTGTATGCCGACATACACCCCTGGCCATGATCCTGGTATAGGTGTTATGCACATTTGGTATACGCAACCATGGTCTGACAGGAGAAAGCGAAATGTATCCGAATTCCCATGTCTGTCCCGCCCAAGGCGATCGGTCTCCCCTGGATACATTGTTGGCCCAGATGGCAGAAGCCCAGGCGCTTGTCCCGTTGTCCGAAAGCGAATTTGCCCTGCTGTGCAGTCCGCGCCGGGAAATCAGCGTACAGCTGCGCATTGAACGCGACGATGGCAGTCCAGGGTTATTTGCCGGACATCGGGTGCAGTGGAACGATGCCCGGGGGCCCTTCAAGGGCGGCATTCGCTTGCATGCCGGTGAATCCCTGGATTCCCTGCGTGCCCTGGCAGCCGTCATGACCCTGAAGACCGCCCTGCTGGATCTTCCTCTGGGCGGTGCCAAAGGCTGTATCGCCTGCGATCCCCAGGAACTGTCTCCCGCCGAATTGCAACGCTTGAGTCGTGCCTACGTCCGGGAACTGGCCGGCCTTTGGGGTCCGGACAGGGATGTCCCCGCGCCGGACATGTATACCGGACCGGCCATCATGGGTTGGATGATGGATGAATTCGAGCAGATCCGCCGGCAGCATGCTCCCGGCGTCATTACAGGCAAGCCGCTCATACTGGGCGGCAGTCCCGGTCGTCTGGAAGCTACCGCCTACGGCGGTCTGGCCGTCATCCGGGAGGTTGCCGCGCATTACGGCCCGGAGTTGCCGGGGCAACCCATAGCCATTCATGGGTATGGCAATGTCGGCAGCCACACGCACAAGCTGGCAGGGACAATGTTCGGTGGCAAAGTAGTGGCCGTGTGCGACAGCCGGACCGGTCTGTTTCATCCCGAGGGACTGGACTATGAGGCTGTATCCCGTTTCAAGCAAACCACGGGTTCCTTCCAGGACTGCCCCCTGGGCACAGCCCTGTCCCCGGACGACCTGCTGGACCTGGATGTTCCCCTCCTGGTATTGGCATCCCGGGAAGGCGTCATACATCCCGGGAATCAGGGGCAGCTGTCAGCAGGCATGGTGGCAGAGATGGCCAATTGTCCCATTGCCGATACAGCAGAGCGATCCCTGCTGGACCGCGGCATCCTTGTCATCCCGGATTTGCTGTGCAACGCGGGCGGTGTGACCACCAGTTACTTCGAACAGGTACAGAACGCCCAAATGCGTCGCTGGCACGAACAACAGGTACGCACCCGCCTTGATGATGCCATGACCCGCGCCACGCAGGAGGTCATGGCCCAAGCCCGGGAGAAAAAGGTCTCTTCTCTGCGTCTGGCCGCGCACGCGGTAGCCATGGCACGGGTAGCGCGTGCCATGAAAGCGCGCGGCTGGACCTGAAAAAGCGCGGGATAGGCGGGGCCCTGGAACCCTTCAGGGTACCAGGGGAGTAGCCGGCCGTTCAATCATGCACGAAGAACAGGGTGCCGGCACCGGGTGCAGCGCTCAATACCCAGCCTGCTTCGGCTTCAAATCCCTGCGCACTGCTGTTGGGGGTAGTCCAGTTGTAAAGCCATTCGGCATCGGTTTCACTGAGCAGGATATTGCCCGTACTGCTGGGGGCGCCGGGTGTCAGCGTCCAATAGGCACCGTGGATCGCAAAATCACGATAGAAATACTGTACCCACGGCACATTGCTGACAAAGTCCATATCATGGCCGTCCGGCGTTCGATCACTCAGACTCATGTCCTGCGTGGCCGTCTTGGCCCAAATGCGGAAGAGCCCGGTCACGGTGGGGGAATCTTCCTTGCCAGACGAAATATCCATCTTCCGGATCGGCGTCATCCCTTCAAAGGCCGTAGCCTTCTGCGTACCCAGATCGATCTCCACCCACTGTTCCTTCAGCCGGATCAACTGGCCCAGGCTGGCGGGAGTCAGGAAATTCGTCTGGATGGCGCTGGGCAACTCCCGT
>CAXXOQ010000160.1:0-9629 GCA_963664185.2 Caldilineaceae bacterium
CAAGGGAATCGCGCGTCGGTTCGCGAAGGCAGGAGGCACTTTGGTTCTGGCCTCCCGCCAACAGGCCAATCTGGATGAAACCGCCGCGGAGACCCGGTCTCTGGGGGCCGAGACCATGGTGCAGACCGTGGATGTGAGCCAGGAAGCATCGGTATTGGCGCTCTTTGACGCGGTTGAGGCGAAGTACGGGCGCGTAGACGTACTGATCAACAATTCCGGCGTGTTTGACAATGGTCCTATCCATGAACTGAGCCTGGAGACCTGGCAAAAGGTCGTGGATGTCAATCTGACCGGCTGTTTCCTCTGTGCCCGGTCCGCGTACAGGATCATGCTGAAGCATGGGGGTGGACGCATCGTCAATGTGGGTAGCATTTCCGCCCAGATGTGTCGACCCAACGCTTCTCCCTACAATTCCACCAAGCACGCCCTGGTGGGTTTGACCAAGTCCATTGCCCTGGAAGGCCGGGAACACAATATCGTGGGCAGCATGTTGCATCCGGGCAACATTCTCACGGAGCGCAGGGCCGCCAGTGACCAACCCACCGATCAGGAGCCGATGATGACCGTGGATGAACTGGCCGAAACCGCCTTGGTCATGGTCATGTTGCCGTTGCATGTCAATGTACTGGAGACGATAGTATTGCCCACGACACAGGCGTATGTGGGACGCGGCTAGAGATGCATGCGCCTTGTGGGGCCTAACGGCCTGAGGATCTCCGCAGGGTCGTTCGGGGAGTGTTGCCGGATGCGCTGGGGTGTCTTGCCAGGATAGCCCGGCGCACCGGATGCGCTCCCCTTGGGCCGCGCATCCAGGCCACGCCTGGCGCTGGGAGACGACGGGCAGCCAGCGCCTTCCCCAGCGTCGCCAGATCCACCGCAGGGATACGGGGCATGGGCAAACCGCTGCCTGGGGCATGAACAGACTTCACGCGGGAAGGTTTACCCTTTGGAGTCAACTGTTGAGCCACATCCACCTTGCCGTCATGGGCTGTGCTCTTCACCATGCCATCTCAGTAGGTGCCTCAGGTCCCGGCGTCCGTGGACACGGTTCACGAGCGCGGTGTCCGCCTCCCCATCGCCCGATCTGCCAGGGCGCTGCACGGTCCCCTGAAACGCTCACTATATCCCCATACGACAGCGAATGCGTCACGGGTCATTGGGCATAAAGCCTGCACTCCCACCGGATTCCTTGACCCGCTAATCCCCAAAGAGGCGCAAGCTGTCGGTATGCCGTGCGTGCCTCTCTTCCCGATGTGAACCATGCCGGTATCCGGTGGCGGGCAAATCGCCAGCGTGTTGCCAAGGCCTGGCGGAAAGAAGAGGAGGATGCACAGGCCTTGGCGACCTGAATCTATCCCTTCAACGCCCCGGCGGTCGTGCCCGCCAGATAATAGCGACGCACCAGGAGTCCGCATAAGGCGATGGGCAGGGTGCTGACCACCCCGGCGGCAAACATGGGCGCGAACTGGAACGACCCGTACGTAAGGAAAAAGTCTATCGTCGTGGGTAGCGTCCGCGCCTTGGTGCTGGTCAGAAAGAACGCAATAACGAATTCATTCCAGGCCCCGATGAAGACAAATACCCCCGTTGTGAAAAAACCGGGGAGCAAGAGCGGCGCCGTAATGCGCCCGAAGGCACCCCACAGGGTACACCCATCGACCCGGGCGGAATCCTCCAGCTCTTGTGGCACATCAGAGACAAAGGTGCGCAGCATCCACACGGCAAACGGGACATTCCAGGGCAGGTAAAAGAAAACAAGGCCCAGGTGGGAATCACGCAGGCCAAGCTGGTTGGCCACGACCAGAAAAGGATAGACCAGGGCGATGAGCGGGGCCACCATGATGGCAATGAAAAGGTACGCCAATCCATCTTTGCCCCAGAAGCGAAAGCGGGCAAAGCTGTAGGCGGCCGGCACCGCCAGCAGCAGGGAAAGCACTGTGGTCACAGATGCTACAATGGCGCTGTTCTGCAGATAGAAGGCGATGTTTACATCGGCAAAGACCTGTCGATAGTTCTCAAGCGTCAAGGGACTGAGGAAACGGGGCGGATATGCCTGAATATCGCCGGGCCTCTTGAATGACCACACAATCAGATAGATATACGGGGCCAGGAACAGGAGAAAGATGATCCAGACGAGCAGGGAACCGGCAATGGCCTCCATGCGGTGTCGCCACTGCCCCTTGGCCCCGAAAGCATGGGTTTGCTTGCTCATGGCAGGGAACTTTCCAGCGTTTCCCGGGAACGATAGACAAACCGGACAAAGGCGAACGTAACCACCAGCGTCAAGGCAGCCAGTATGACGCTCAGGGCCGCGGAACGGCCAATGTTGCGGGCCAGGAACAGGGCCCGATAAATGCTGATGCCCAGGATCTCGGTGGCGGAACCGGGGCCTCCGGTGAACATGGTATAGACAATGTCGAATGACTTGAGCAGCCACAGCACCCGAATCATGGCCGTTACCACAATGATGGGGCGCAGATAGGGCAGAGAGATATGCCAGAAGCGATTCCAGCCTGAGGCTCCATCCATGGCGGCCGCCTCCAGAATCTCGGCTGATATGGCCCGCAGCCCCGCAAACAGGGAGATAATGAAGAAGGGCGTAAACTGCCAGATCTCAATCAGGATCACCGCCGGCATGGCCCATGCCGCGGTGTACCAGTCCACCTTGAGTCCCACCAGGCCCAGAAAATAGCTCAACATGCCATTGGGATACATGTACATGCGCCACATCATGCCCACCATCACAGGCATCAACAGCGTGGGTATCATGAAACCGGTCAGCACGATGCGCCGCCCGAAGACATGGGCACGATTGAGCAGGATGGCTACCACCAGCCCCAGACCGAGTTCGGCCACCACGCTTACCCCGGCATAGAGAAGGGTCAGGCGCAGGGAGTGGAATAGGGTTGAGGATTGCGATGTGAGCAGCCACAGGTAGTTCTGCAGACCATCCCACTCCGCTGTGTCATAGCTCTTCCCAAATGACCAGTTGAGAAAGCTGAACTGGAGCATTTTCAGGGTGGGATAGAGCAGGACTCCAAAAGTGAAGACAAAAGCGGGAACAATGCAAAGGTAGGGCAACCAGGAACGGGCCGACCTTGGTTGGGTCCCAGGGGGTTGGGCACCCGCCATGGCTTGGGCGCTGGTGCCACCGGGGTTCTTCAGGCTTGCCATACTGCCATGCCGACAGACTCACAGGGCCAGTGCAGCACACTGGCCCTGGCGCTATGATACCGAATGAACGTCAGGTTCAGGTTGGCCGCTATTTCTGGGCCAGCACTTCCTCCATCCCGCTTTGGATATTCTCCGCCGCCTCGGCCGCGGAGATTTCCTCGGCAATGGCACGTGAGACGTTGATGGACCAGACATTGAGGTATTCCAGTACCCACTCCACCTGCGGCGTGGCAAAATACCGATGCGCATAGGCCGCCGCGGCCTGATCCAGACCCAGCAGCGTAGCTTCGATATAGGGCCACTGCTCCTGATTGGCGGGATCTTCCATGGCCGAACGCCGCACGGGCGCACCACCATTGTCCAGCAGCAGATCCTGGTTGCCCCGGCCCAGCATCCATTGCAGGAAGGCATAGGCCGCCGGCTTGTGGCCGCTGGTGGCGGTTATGGCCACGCCGTGGGCAAAGGTCTGGTTGAAGTCACCGGCAGGCCCGGCCGGGAGCGGGGCAAATCCGGTCAGGTCAGACACAATACTCTCGTCCGGGTTCAGCACCCCGGGGGACAGCACGGAGGCCTCAATCGACATGGCCGCGAAGCCCTGCTTGTACTGATTGATGGCGTCAAAGGGATCAAAGGACGCAATTCCCGGCACGCCGTGTTTGGCCATTTCCGTTTCCCACTCAATGGCGGCCACCGCCGCCTCTTTCTTCGCCAGGACCGCCGGGGTTACCTGGTCCTCCAGATCCACAATCTGTCCGCCAAACGGGAATATGATGATGGACCATATCCAGTTGCCACCCCCCAGCGCCGGTCGCCCGCGGAAGGAAACCCCATGCACGGTGCGTCCGTCTTCCACAATCCCCTGATCGTTGATGAACTTGGCTGTCTCCAGCATTTCGTCATAGGTGGCCGGAACCTCCAGGCCCAGATCCGCAAAGATGTCCGTCCGATAGAACAGGAGGGCCACCTCGCCGCTAATGGGCACGGCATACCGCATGCCGTCATGCACCGACGTAAACATCATGGTGTAGCCGGGGTGGAGATCGTCCCAGTCGAACCAGGATTCCGTGGCTACGTCCATCTCGTTGTTGAGCCAGGCGTCCAGGGGTTCCAGGTACTCCAGATTCCAGTATTCCGGGGCCTGGACTTCTGCCGTCATGACCAGGTCGTAGGTATTGGCGCCTGACGTAATGTCCAGCACAAACTTGTCCCGGACCTTGGCCAGATCGGTTTCATCATAGACAATCTCGATCCCCGTCAATTCCTCCCACTCGGGCGTGATGGCCTTCATGGCATTCAGGGTTGGATGCGCAAAGCCAAGCATGTTCAGCGTCGTGCCGGCGTAGGCCTCACGAATTTCACCGATCCAGGCCAACTGCTCTTCGGAATACCGGTCCGCGTATTGTGCCGTATCCATGGGTTCTGCCGCGGGGGCGGCGGGAACAGGCGCTTCACAACCGGCCAGGACCAGAATCAGAACCAGACTCCAACAGACAATCATCCACTTTCTGGCGACAAACATTGTCAACCTCCTCATACTGCAAAGGCAGGCCCGAAGACAGGCCCCGTAAAGTCCGGGTTTCTGGCGATGGGACCGTCGCACGTCAACTATTTCCGGCCGGCGCAGACAGTCAAATGGATCCTTCCTGCTGTTTTCCCGATACCTCCCGGAAGGATCTCCGGTCTTCCCTATATGCTCTTGCCCATCAGCTGGGCCCAGGCCACGGTATAGGCCGGGCACCCCGGCCTGGCTCACGAGAACGGAATGCCATAGGCGTGCGCTGCCGTCTTGCCCATAGTCCAGACCCGATCCTCAGGATTGGGAATGGCGACTTCGTGGTTCTTCACGACTCCTTCCAGGTGGTGCCAGGGCCAGTCCGAACCCATGCACACCCGGTCGGCCCCGATCTCCTGCACGAATTTGCCTACCCACCAACTGGGCATAAACGAAGTGTCCACGATGATGTTGGGTGTGCGCGCGGCTACCAGCAGACCATCGCCGGCCGCCCATTCACAGCCGCCGTGGGCCATCAGCACCGTTACATTCGGGAAAGTACGGGCCATTTCCTCCGTTTGCAACGGCGTGGTCAGGGGATTGTCACCCAGGGTATGCATGACTACCGGCAGGCTGTATTCGTCCAGGATTTCAAAGAGCGGATCCAGGAGTACGTGATCGGAATTGGCCACCTGATGCCACCAGCCATGCAGTTTCAGACCCCGAATGCCCAGATCCTCAACACAGCGCCGAAACTCCTCCGCCACATTCAGTTGCCGGGGATTGCACCAGGCCAGACTGACAATGCGGTCCGGATACCGGTTCTGAATGCTGGCCTGGTAGTCATTGTCCATGTCGAGATAGCCAAAAGTGACTCCCATGTCAACGCCGGCCTCGTCCATGGCGCGCAGATAATCCTCGACCGCATTGGCCGGGCTGCCGGCAATGATGGCTTGATGGCGGGGGTCCTGGGCAACAGGTCCAACATGGGCATGACTGTCAATAATCATTTCGCATTTCTCCCGGGAGTTGCAGGCAAGAAATCAGGCCTGTTAACCGCTTTCCCTTGACGTTGGGGGGCAAAGCGATCTGATTATCCCCCACTCCTGACAGCATGTCAACGCGGCCAAATCTGCCGGAAAATTCCGGGAGGTCATCACGTGGGATGTCGTGGTGACAATGCATGTGCCTGCTACAGGTTCAGGAGCATACTTTCCCTTGCCCCGGAACATCCCCGCTGCGGGTACAGGCGCACACTTCGGTTTCCTGGGAACCAGGGGACCGGACAAAAGTACCGCCCAGCGCATATTGATGCGACGGTTGTCGACCTGCCGGGTCCAGGATGAAGAACTGGACCGCGAAGTGCGTACCGGGAAGAGTGACTGCTATCCTGGGCCTGCGACAAGGAATTGTACAAACAAGCGCCATGAGGTGGCGCGGCGGGTCCGGCACCGGCAAGGCTCCCGGCAGGTCTTTACCTGGTTGGACAAGCGGGATGTGAGGTACGGGGCCTTTGTGCAGTTTGTGCTGACGGCAGAAGTCTTGCGGTTAGTGTGCACAGACCCTGGACGGCATCCGTCGCCGTAATGCTATGCAACCGGATTGTCCTCACTGCTGTTACGAAGCAGGGCAAACCAAAGGGCAATCGCCACCAGGGGCAGGAAAATATAGTTGCCGATTTCGCCGGGCGGCGGATCGGGGACTACCACCGGCTTCAACAGTCCCATGCCGATACGCCCGCCCCAGTCCAGCAACTGCAGGAGCAGAACGAAGGGTACCAGATAACGGTACCGTATAATCACGACCCATGCGACCAGCGACAGCAAGAGTTGCTCCAGACCCCATTGCCCAAATGTGGCAATGATATTTTCCCACCCTCGACCGCGGTATCCAGGCCCGCGATGACGGTCGCGCCGCCGTCCGGCAAGAACATGTGGACGAGACTGCGCGCTGTTGTGACCACGGTCAGCGCCACAAGAAACCAGAATGACAGGACTGTCCCCCGATAGTCCGAGCCTGCTGCCGGGAACAGTGCATGGAAATCGCGCATCATATCTCCTGTTCCTTGGCGGGTGAAGCCCTGCAACTGCACCCGTCGTGGTGATAATCCTGGCATTGTACAGCTTATCCCCCTGGGTGTGATGAACCAATATCCCTGTAAGGGAATTGGAGAACTCACGGGACTGGCAGATGATGGGAATACCTGCTTGAACGAAAGCCTTGCGGGTTATGCGATCGCAAAGCGGAGACCTTTGTTGCCAGATGGGGCACCTTGCCGGGACTCGCTGGTTCTGCTAGACTGGCAATGAATTTACCGAGGTTCCTTTTGCCTCTCGGGGCATCTTCGGACGAATTGAGAGCAATATGGGCTGGTGACCGATCCTGCCGTTTTTAACTTTGGTTCTGCTACCTCCATGATACGTACCTCATAGACCAGAGAGGCAGACAGTTTATGTTCAGTTCCGTTCTTGCCCGACACACAGAAGTCAGGCACTTGACGATACGGTTGCCCCAACTGTCCTTGCGCAGGATGATTTTGATGCTTGTAGCCTTGATGGTGCTGGCAACACCTCTGCTGGCCTGGGGCTTTACCGGTGCGGATCCCTATACCTTGCTGCATTACGCATTCACGGGCCAGGCCACTATCAAAGAGGTGACACGATACGATGAGGAAGGCAATGTCCTCAGTGTAAAGCAAGTGTATCGGCTCGGGAGGCCCGAAGCCCTGGCGCGGTGCCAGGCCCTGCTCGATGCGCCCTTAACCCACGATGGGAATGGCCACGAGATAGAGCCCATTGCCAGTTCGGTGCATGTTGTCCAATGTCCGTGACCGAAGCGCAGGGCAGGCACCGCTCCCCCATGCGCAGAGCCTTCACCGCAAGCACCTGAATCCGCTTGCCGCCGTTGCCATACCCATCTTCGGCACGCTTGGCCGTGGGGCCGTGCGGTTTGGCATGGCGGTGCCCATGGCACCCGTATCCCTGTCGCTGCATCCGCTGCGGATGTTTCGGTCCAACACCCCCTGCAGCCTTTTCCCTGCATATGATCCCAGGCGGGCCTTGTCCCATCTGGGGGACGTGACACGGTGATATTTCAGGCCACACGTCGCTGTACCAGGAGCAGGTAGACAAAGAACGGGGCGCCGATAGCGGCTGTAACCAAACCCACCGGAATTTCGATGGGGGCAAAGAGGGTCCGTCCGGCCAGATCCGCAGTCACTACGACCAAGGCGCCGGTCAGTCCAGCTGTAGGGAGCAAGCCATGGTGATCCGGTCCCACCAGCCGACGCGCGATGTGCGGTGCAATCAGACCGACAAAACCTATGGTCCCCGCCGTGGCCACGGCAGCCCCGGTCAGGGCAGTCGCCGCCAGCAGCAACAGCCCACGCCAAAGTGCAACACGACTGCCCAACCCGCGGGCCATGTCTTCGCCCAGATTCAAGGCATTGAGGTCGGGAGCCAGGAGCAACACCAGGGGCACAAGGATTGCCACCCAGGGCAGCAAGGGCCAGAAATCGGCCCATGAGCTCCCATATACGCTGCCAGCCAGCCAGACCAGGGCTTTTTGCACATTGAAGATCTGGCCAAACGTAATGGTCAACATGGTCAGGGCTTGGGCCATGGCGCCCAGGCCAATACCCACCAGGAGCAAGCGCATCGGAGAATCGCCTTGCCGCCAGGACAGCAGATAGATCAGGATTGCGGTGGCGAGCGCACCCAAGAATGCGGCCACGGGAATCACACCCGGTGCCGTTACCTCAAAGACCACGATCAGAGCAACAGCCGACAGTCCGGCCGCCGCATTGATGCCCAGGATGCCCGGGGCCGCAAGCGGGTTGCGCATCAGGCTCTGGAGAATGGTGCCGGAAACGCCCAGCGCCAGTCCTACAAGGGCTGCGACCAGCATACGCGGCAGACGCAGCATGTTGACGATGAAATTGAAGTCGCTGGCATGACCAGTTTCCATGTGCAGAAGCGTGCGGATGACATCCAGGGGCGCGATGGCATACTCGCCGGCACCCATGTTGAGAACCATGACAGCCAAGGTTGCCAGGACTGTCGCCAGCCACACGAAAGGCACCCGCGCAGGGACTTTGAAGGAAACCGGCAAGCAGGGCAGGCGCAGGACCAACCAGGAGAAATTGCGTCCCACGGGTTCTAGCTCCTCAGGCGCCACCGCACCAGACAGACAAAGAAGGGCCCACCGATCAACGCCGTCATGACGCCGATAGGCAGTTCAAGGGGACGCAAGACAAGCCTCGCGGCGACATCGGCGAGGAGCAGAAAAATGCCACCCAACAGGATGGAATAGGGCAGTATCCACCGGTAGTCCATGCCTATAAAAAAGCGTACGGCGTGAGGAATCACCAGGCCGATGAAGCCAATGGGGCCCGCGAGCGCCACGGCACTGCCCGCCAGCAGCACGACCGCAACAGCGGCCAGTCCCTTGACCCATCCCGTATGCTGCCCCAGGCCGCGGGCCACTTCCTCCCCCAATGCGATCGTCGTAATCTGGCGTCCGAGTACCAGGGCAAGCCCGAAACCGCCCAGAAGGTAGGGTGCCACCTGCAGCAGCAGTTTGATGTCACGACCCGCAACGGAGCCCGCCAGCCAAAAACGCACTTCCTCCAGCGTTTGTTGATTCAGGATCAGGATCCCTGTGGTGCAGGAGGCAATCAATGCGGTGACAGCCGCTCCTGCCAATGTCAGGTTGAGTGTGGTGGGACCGCCCCGTCCCAGGGAACCGAGTACATATACGACCAGAGCTGTACCCAGAGCTCCCGCCAAGGCACAAGGTGTATAGAGCAGAAACGATTCGATGCGAAAGAAAGAAACGGCCGCAACCACGGCAAAGGCGGCTCCCGCGTTGATACCCAGGATACCAGGATCACCGAGAGGATTGCGGGTCAAGCCCTGGGTAATGGCCCCTGCGACCGCCAGGGCGGCCCCCACGATCACGGCGA
>CAXXOQ010000161.1:0-16589 GCA_963664185.2 Caldilineaceae bacterium
CACACGAATTACGGTGCCGAGGTACTGTTCGAGTGCCTCGGGTTCTTGGCCGCACTCGGTTCTTTGGTGGTACTAGGCGTCGCCGTAGGGGCTCTCATTCAGGCTGTTATGTACTTTACAGGAGGTTGACATGTGCAAACTGACTGGCACCTACCAAGGTCGGGTTTACCGCAAGATCTTCTTTGATGCAGACGCGGCACTTACCACCTACCAGCACCTGTGCAACACCGACGCTGACGCTCGGATCGCCTGCCACAGCCTGATTGCAGGCGTCTGCCTGTACCGGAGTTGGTAGGTGGATATCCGCAAAGCCCTTCACTGCAACGGCGTAGGGCGCAACCGAGCCGACTTGTACCGACAAAGCAACCACACACGGAGTAACAACATGACTCGCAACACTGTCCCGACCTCTGGCTACACTTTGACCTGGCTTGAGGAGGGCGAGGTCGGCGACCGCCACGAGCGCAGGGCGACGTTGCGGGCCAGGAATGCGGTCAGGCGCTGCGCCTCGTCCGTCTGGCACTCCGCCACCTGTCCCACGTAGGCCGGGGCGATGATCGCGGCCCGATCCCACAGATCCCGCTCCGCCTCCGCCAGGGTGTCGCCGAATCCGCACAGGGACCAGCACCGGTGCGTCAGGGCCAGGCGCACGCCACAGTCCGGTGCCTGCGACACCCAGAATGGCTCGCCGTCAATCAGGTGGGCTGCGGGTTCCACGCTGCGCACCACCACATGGTCATTCCACCAGTTGCCGCCAGCCGCGGATTGTGTTTCGTCGGCCATGTCGCACTTGTTCCTGTTCGCATGCCGGGCATCCCGTGCGCGCCAGCGGCCGTATTATAATAGACAGATGCACCGAGGGTGCGCCAACGGCTGGCCGACTTCGAGCGGTGGCTTAACCGCCTGCGGGAACGGATCGAAGATGCACATGTGTCAGAGCCCCGAATGTAGCACTGGCTGCCGCATACCCCAAGCACGACGCAGCCGTGCTACAGTAGCATCCAGTGAAGACACAATGGAAAGGCAGGCAGGCGCAGCCACCCCACCCCGATACCGGCCCCGCCACAGGATTGCCCCGAACCTGACTGAGCCTGAATAGGAACCAGACACCGATCCCGATTCTTCGGACATGGCACCGGGCATGTCGGTGGCCTGAGCAGTTCGAACCAGACCCGCGAGTGTAATTGCATGGACATCGGAACCACCATCGGCGTCGTGGTCGGCATCGTGCTGGTGACCACTGTCATGATTGCACTGATTGCACTGTCGGTCCTGGCTGTTGTGTCGGCAATGCTGGCCAGCCCCGAACCTGCAGAACAGGACAAGCAGGATGCACACTTGGGGTTGTAGCAAAACAGCTTTAGTGCTATTTGCTACCCTGGACTTGAAGGACTATCCCCGATACTTCGGGGATGGGCCCGACAGAGTTGGCTTCGTTACTGCACCCCATGCTTGGGGATGAACCTACAACCGGGCAAGGTATTGTGGTGCCCCGAACGTTTGGGGTTGACCGGCATCACCACAAGATTTGTAACAGTTAGCCACTTCCCGGCATGTCCTAAGCAGGCGTTTGCCCTTGATTCTCACCAAACCGCAATCTACAGGAGAGCAATCCAATGCCTGAAAGCGCACACCGGAGCCACACACAGGAGCCAATCCGGCCGGTCGCTACAGGAATGGAGATACGCCAGCCGGACGTGTTGATCTCCCTACTCTCGCCGCCACGATTCGACAGGCAGGAACGACAGAGATGCCGCCCTGTGTGGACATGGGAATTGCGGTGTCAACCCCTGTGCAAATCCTTGAGGCGGGTTGTGCGGTCGTAGGTGAGGGGGTGGGTATCTGGGACGCTCTGCTACGCTTACAGAGTGCCTTGCAAGCGTTTGCCCACCCTGCAATGAAAAAACATGTCACAAAGACGGACAGACATCCTCTGCGTAGCCTTGGCCTTTCTGCATGTGGCCCTCACCCCCTACTACGTTGGGGTCGGCGACCAGGTTGAGCAGTGGCCATTGGCCCTCCGGGTTGTGGATCCGTCCCTCTACGCCCACGACTACTTCGTCAACGCGGGTAGCGAGTTCGGGCCTCGCTGGTACTACAGTCACTTCCTCGGTATACTAGCGGGTGCCATCCCCCTGTGGCTTGTCTTGTGGGGTTTGTGGGTAGCGGCCCACACCGCATTCGCCCTTGTCCTGTTCCGCCTTGTCCGGACACTAACGGTTTCAACCCGGACAGCCCTCTGGACCGTGGTTTTGTGGGCAGCCCTCTGGCCGTTCCTGCGCTTCTTCGTGGAGTCGTACCTCCCCTCCAACGCCCTTGTGGTGCCCATGGTGCTGACCGCACCCCTGCATCTGGCGCAATGGTGGCGGGCGTTGAAGGGGGATGCCGTCTCAGTGCTGTGGCTGGCGGTACCGTGCTTGTTTCTGCAGCTCACGGACGCAGTGCTGCTTACGGGCATGGCGGTCGGCTTGGCCTTGTGGGTGCGGCATTCACAACAGGGGCTGAACGGGTGGCGTTGCCTCACTCCATGGGCCCCGTTGACCCTGTCCGTTTGCATTCCTGCACTGGTTGTGGTGGCCGCCTGGATTGTGCCGTTCGCCATGACGGGTGGGTTTGACTTCCGGCTTCCCGAAGACGTGTACCTGCAAGCTCAGTGGGACTTGCATCCGTACCATCCAAACGAACAGGGTTGGACTGTCTGGTTGGGCGGCCTGTGCATGGTGTTGTCGGCCGGACTGTTGTATCGCCAACTTCGAGGTCAGCAGGGTGCAGGCACAGCCGTTGCGCTATGTGCGGGGTTGTGGGTAATGGCTGTGTTGGGAACTGTGCTGGCCACCGAAAGCCGCTACGCTTTTGTGTTCCAGCCCTGGAAGCTGATTCGCTGGTCCATGCTGTGGCTGTTGCCAATGATTGCAGCATGGCTGGTACGCATTGAGGATGAAGAGGGCGAGATTGCCCGGCTCAAGAATATGTTGTGGGCATTCCATCCTCTGTCTCTTGCGGCGTGGCTGGGGTTGGGCCGTGTATCACGCGCATGGTTGCGTCCGCTTCTGGCCTTGGCCACAACCCTGGGCTTTGCGGTCCTGCATCTATGGTTGGAATGGCCCTCGGTGGTGGCAGACTTCCTGGCGGATGGATCCGTTGACGACGCTCACATACACGAAACCTCCGCCACCTGGCAGATTGAACCTTGGAACGGTGCCGTGAGTGTTGCCTGCCTGTCCCTGGGGCACTTGGCCCTTACCCGCTGGGATCGGTACTTCAAGCCACTTTCCCCCCACCGGGTCCGGTTCCTGCACGGAACCGTATTGACCCTGGCCGCGGCCCTGATGGCACTGACGGTGATAGTGCCATCAGCATTCTCCAACCAGGTACCGCGCCAGGCTGTGTGGCAACAACGGTCCCACATCCCCTACGCCAAGCACATAGACCTCCAGGCCCTGTTGAGCACGGCCGCCTATGCTCGCAGCAACCTCCCGCACGATGCCATGGTGCTAATTCCACCCACCTGGGGCGCCTGGCGCATTCATGCCGAACGCAGCATCGTGTACGACGGCTCCGCGTGGTTGTACCGGGACGAGTTCCTGCCAGGGTGGCAGCAGCGTAGAGACGACGTGTACGGATTCTACGGGGATGGCGAACAGAGCTTGGATGAACTCCAGGCCCGGTATGGCTTCACACATGCGATCCTGCCTCAAAACGGGGATTGGGTGGTGTGGGAGTTTGTGCCATGAAACGAATTGCCGCGGTAAGCATGCTATGGACGGGCACTCCGTGATGGGGGCATCAGCCAGGTCACACAGGAACAGCCCCTACCCCAGACAGGCTGTGTCGTAACAGGGATGGACCACTGTACCCTGTTCGCATGATATGATGAAAAATCTGCATCCTGTCACAAGGAATTTCCCATGCACACCCCCGCAAACCCAGTAACAGAGGACATCCCCGTCAGTTCCCTTGGGTTCTTGGCGGACCATCTCCCCCCGGTTGCAACGAACTTGAAGTACGTATCGTTCAACGCCAACGGCACACTGTGGACATGCCCTCGGGACTCTCGATTGTTTCAGCAGGTGGAAGGCACTTGGTCGGTTGCCGAAGTAACTCGCTCTGTAGGCGGCCTGCTGGATACAGAGCATGTCATACAAGAGGCAGTCCTGGTAAGCGAGGACCAAACCCCATTGGGGACCATCAAGGTTCTTTCCCAATCCGTAACGGCAGATATGTACCCGACCGTGCTCATACGCTTGTTCAACCCGGAATGCAGCCTAATCGACCTGAACACATGGGACACAATGCCTCCACATGTACTCGATGATTGCCTGCATTGGGTACGCCAACGCCGCAACATCCTGATCTGCGGTCCCCAAAACGCTGGTTGTACATCACTTGCCACAGCCCTGCTCCGCTCAGTCGACCCGGAACACAGAATTGTGGTCTGGGGACAAGTCAAAGGCGAAATGCTGCTGACTCAACCCAACAGCATCAACCTGCACACCCTCGAAAATCGGGAGGGTGTTGAAACGCCCAAGGGCCACATTCCCAAACTGGCAACGGCAGTATCCCTAGAACCTGGCTACCTGATCGCAGACTCCATACGTTCAGGGGCTGCATGCGTTGACATGTGTAACGCCCTGCAGGCGGGGATACCCGGACTTGGTATTACTGCCGGGCACAACCCCACAACAACCCTGAGTTACCTCCAACTCTACATGGCGAGGGGTAGGAACCTGGATCCCGCAACAACAGACGAGATCGTCTTGAGTTCTTTCATGCTGTTCATTCACATGGACTGGGTCACACAGCCATCAGGCAAAGAAGAGCGAAGAGTGGTCAGCATTGTGGAACCACTCCGATACGACTCCTTAGACGACCTGGACGAAGAGGAACGGAAGGAAGGCAGGTACACAGACATACCCAACAGCTCCTGGGTTTTCCGAAGACTCTGGCACCACGCCCGATTCCCCCACGAAGTCCTGCCCATGGTGACAGGGTAAACGCAAAGTCGTGATCAGTGCCGGGCTGCGGCATCCCCTGGCCTGCTCTGGGTCCGAGGGCAAACGGCCCGGCGATCATCCCGGCGACATGCGCAAGAGCAACGAACGGCTGCGCATCGAAAAGGCTGTTGTGGTTGAGTTCATTCGGGATCTCGAAATTGTCCAGGAACCCGAAAAGGTCACATCCACCCCTGCCACAGCGCAGGGTCCACTCACAGAAAGCGAAGCGGAGTCCATGTCAAAACTGAAGCTTCGGGCTGCTGGAACAACAGCGCAACCCGCCAGAATGCCCACAGTGCGACGGTGACCTTTCCCAAATAGTTGGGAAAGCTTCGGAGTGGAACCAGGAATACCCCCTTGCCCAACATGCAGGAACGTCGAAAGCACGGCAGGGAGGCAGAGCACGGCCCCCTACAGCCGTCTGCTAGACTGCCCCCTGCAACAGCGGCTGCAGGCCAAGTGGGATGGACGCGGGTTGACCATATCCGAACTGGAGGCACACGCTGTAGTAGCATAAAAACCCATGCCGAATGAAGTTTGAGGTTTCAGCGTGTCCAGGAAACGCAAAACGCAAAAAGGGAATCGCAAAGCCGTCCCTGACAAGTCATGTCTCTGGTGCAACGAGGAGTATTCAGGGGATCACCGTTGCCCCATCCTCGCCATATCCCAAGTTTGTGGGGCGGGGGTTTTGGTAAAGGATGCTTGGTGTTCTTTGTATGACAGGCATCAGTTGGGGGATCCGCAGGTTTGGGACCATGGTCCCAATGGAAGCCATGTGCTCAAGCATACAGTGAATGCCCTCTTTTGCGTGTCGGAGTGGTCTACTTGTACGGCCTTGGCGACACAGGTGGTCGAGACGGGGCTCAAGGCTCTGTTGGCCCTGGAAAGAACGGATGGCAATTGGATGCAGAGTGAACACAGCCTTCTGCCCATCTACAAAAAGCTTTCCCAAACCACGTTGCGGCAGTTGGATGGAGTCCACGAATCCCTGCACGGCAATGAGGCTTTTTGGGATGGTTCCCAACACGGTGTTCGGCACATCTGTTCACGGTTCAACAAGGCTTACAGCCAACACCGATACTTGGAAGATGTTGTTGGCAACCGTACTACGGTTTTGCAGAGGGGGAAGCTGGAGTCACCACATCCATTGTTCATGCTGATGGATTCGCTGGCATTCCACATAAGCGAAACCCACCTTGAGGGAATTCTTCGCAAGAGCATCGAATTCCCGTTTGGGTGGTGGAAAGGGCATGTCCCCAGGGGGTGATTTCGTGCCTTCGCATGAACGCTACCGTAGCCCCTAGTCCGCGGTGGGACCACAGCAACGCCCCCAGAACGCACACACAGGCCCCTGTAGCCCATCCCCCGTACCTGTAGCCGGAAACCCAAACCAGCCCCGCACAGGCCCGCAGGCGTGGCTTGAGGCGGCTTGAGGGGCATGGGGTTGAATGTTTGAATTCGTGCCCGCAGGCGGTCGGCACGAGTCATGACGGGGCGTAGCCATCCCCCCGGACCGCCCCTCTCCCCCTACCTGTAGGACGGGTGTGTTGGTGCCGGCGCGCCGCGGCACCTGTTTGCCGCAGTCCGGCCGGACTGCTACGATGGTCGATCTTGAAATCCCCCATCTATTCCGGTGTGCTCCATGCAAACCCCGCACCCCCGCCTGTTCGGCATCTCCCTGTCAACCATTCTGTGCCTGTTCCTAATTGGCACGGCCGCCGCGGCTAGTGGAGGGCCCGGTCCCGTTACCAACCTGCAGGCGGTCCACAACGGAAGTACGGTCTCGGCCACCTGGGACGCGCCTGCGGGAGCCGTGGACTTCCACATCACCTACAGCACAACCAACGGCCAGAGTTGGGAATTCGGCGCGATTGAGTATCCGGCCAGTGCGTTCATCGTGCACAACACGGACAGCGCGAAGTCCTACATCGTGGGCGTGCGGGCGCGGAATGATCAGGGACAGTACGGGCCCTGGCGGAACAGCAGCAGTGCCGCGTACACGCCGCCGCAACAGCCCGCACAGCCAACGCCGGTGCCGCCCACAGCCACGCCCGCGGTGCAGGCCCCGGGCCCTGTAACGAACCTGCAGGCGGTCCACAACGGCAGTTCGGTTACGGCCACCTGGGACGCGCCGAGCGGTGCAGAGTACTACCATGCGACCTACAGCACGAACGGCGGGCAGTCCTGGCAGCTGGCCGGGTACGAATTCACGGGGAACTCCATTACATTCAAGGCCAAGCCGGGCAGCCGGTACCTCGTGGGCGTACGGGCGGGGAACGCGGGGGGATGGTGCAACTGGCGGAACAGCAGCGAGGCTGTGTACACACAGGCGATCAGCGCGCCGACTGCGACGCCAGCCAACACACCGACGATGACGCCGACACCTGCCGCGGTTCCAACCAGTACACCGACATCTACGCCGATTGACATCGGAAATTTCAACATCGGAAGTGTGGGTGTACTGGAATTTAGTGAGCGGTTGACAGGTCTGGGTGAGAACACTGGCAATGCCCTGATACATGCCCATGCCCATGTCGGAGCCCACAACCATGGTGTCAACGATCCCTTTTCCCATGAAGAAGGCTTGGGCTTCGGCCTCGTGACTTTGAAGTACAAGGAACCCAACAGTGGTAGTCCGCTGGGACACCAACACGATGTGTATCCGAATCTCTACGAGATTACGCTGGACTGGACTGCTGCTGACAACGCTACTCACTACGAACTGACGCAGTGTAGATGGCCCAACGATGGGGAAGGACGGCATGGTTTCATTATTGACGACGGCATCTATTGGGGATGCAAAGTTGTCTACACCGGTCCTGAAACAGCATTCACCCATGCAGCTAAGGGGCGTTTGTATTACAGGGTGCGCGGGATGGAACCTGAATCTGCTGCTGCCTCTGCCCTGTACGGCCCCTCAACCTATGTGGTCATAAATGTCGGTGTTTCCCTACTGTCACCCGCCTTTTGGCCAACTCCCGATGTGTGGAATAGTGACAGGTGCATTCCACCCTACATGCCAGGTGGTGGCACAGAGTTGGTTTCTGGCTGCGGCTGTTCTGCCAATCAATGCCCTGGATTACCGGAGCCTGACGAAGACACCGGTACTTGGTGGACTCACTTCCAATATCGCCACCCGTCCGATCACCTTGTCTTGGACCTGTCCCCAGGCCCTTACCCCTACAACTCAGACTCAGGCCCGCCTACGGCCACCGCGTCTTCCGTGCCCGTGGCACCTGGGAGTCCGAGTATGCCGGCAACTACGATGATGCCGCCTGGGAGCCTGTTACCATGTCACACTGGGACGGCCCGTACAGTCGGGAGAACCAGTACGGGGCCTGGTTCTACTGGGAGATGTTGAATCGGGATTGGCTGGAAGACATCAAACCTCACTACTTGACCTATGTGGCCGTGCTGTTACCGCCGTCAGGACCGGGATGCCAGATTGCAGGCCAGCCCTATGCCTACCGCGTCCATGCTGTCAACAATGACGGTTCACTAGCCGATGCCCATCATGTCAGCTACGACGTAGCCCTGCCTGCCAGTCATGCTTGTCCATCTATCGTCGGAACAATCCCCGCCGACTAGGGCACCTGCGAACCTGTGCGACCATCCCGGGGCGGAGCCGAGAAACCACAACCCACAGCCCCGGACAAACTCCGTTCTGAACGGCCAGGAATCCCGGTCTGCCCGCGCCAGCCGTTCCGCAGTCTCAGCGCGGCAGCCAGGCCCCCGCCGACTCCCCGGGCCGGGCATGGACGTAGCGGCTGGTGGTGGCTAGGGACGCGTGCCCCCCCCGAACGCCAAGCGTGGATTGAGGCATGTTGGGGTGTGTGGTTGCCGATGGTCGACCTGCGCGCTGAATGAACCCCCGCAGGCGGTCGACACGAGTCACGACGGAACGCCGTCAATGCCTCAGAAAGCGCACACAGCGCACGGTACGACCCTTTTTTCTTGAGGTTCGGCAAGGCGCGCGGTCCCAGGCCAAACGTGCTACCATGCCACAATTGAAATGCCGCCAAGGGTAGGGGTGACATGCCACACCGAAACGACGCCGTAGATTGGGACGCTATGGGACGCGGCGAACCCGTGCCCTGCCATGCCCTGGCACCCGGCCAGCGCCGCATCTTCACCACGGGCCAGCTGGCCCGCGGCCTGGGCCGCCATCCGAACGCGGTCGCGGGCCTCCTGCGACGGGGGTTCCGCAACGACCCGGACGCGCGCCGCGACATTGACAGCCTCGCACAGATGCTGGCGGACGCGGAACCGGACCGCGTGCGGCCCATGGTCATGCAGAACCACAAGGGGTGCCGCTGGGCGCTGCGGGTGGACGTGCTGGGGATGATGGGGGTTTAGCAGAATACGCTGGGCAACCTCACGGACGGCGGGGGTTGGCGTTGTCCGGGCAGCACTGATTGCCCCCGCAGGCTGTGAAACAGGCCCCGTGTTGGCAGGGTTGCTGTTGCGGGTAGGGTATATTGTTGAAGTGCGCTTTGGTTGCATCTCTGTACAACGAGTGGAGGCATCATGGATTGGGATTGGATGGAGTTCTTGACATGGTTTTCCCCGGGACCTATTGCTGGTTCCATCTGGGCTTTCTTCCGTCTTCACAAGCAGGGCGCCAAGAATGAAGGTGCCAGGGAGGAAAGGGCGAAGGGCTTTGAGAAACAACTGAATGCCCTCGGTGAAAACCAAACTCAGTTGGCAAAGGACATGAAGGAAGGTTTCGACCTGATGCGCAGCGAAATGCTGGACATGAGACAGCACCAAACAAGCATGGTCGGCGACCTGGGCAATGCCTTGCGGTCTGAACAGCAAAGCCGTGAAGACCTTCTCAGGACAGACATGCGCGCCCTGGACACAAACCTCCAACGGTCTGTGTCAGACCTGAGAAACGAAACACTGCACAGTCTGCACTTCAGGGGCGATACTCCGCCCAGGACAGCCTCGACTGGTATTCAGGGCTGGGTGCCGGTGTCGTTCCCCGTGGACTTCACCCGGATGCCATTCAAGTAATCACAGGGAACTCCCGCCCGAACCTCCCAGGGTAGCCCTGGATCTCTCCGCAGCTTGATTCGGGCGGGCAGCTCTTGCGAGCCTATAGGCTTTGGGGCTGCTTGACGTCGATGGGACGGGCCCAATGGTTGAAACCCTGGTGCTCGAACGCCTCACACTTGTGGACTTTTGCTTGAGGCTTGGATTGTAGCGCAGGTTGCAGCTTCCGTTCGGTACCATGAAGCATGGGCTACGGCGTTGCGGGTGGCTGTGCAGGGGGCTTGGTCAGAATGCGTTGACAGACGGAACCCCACAGGGAGACTTGGATATGGACATGCTGTTTGTTTTGGGGTCCGTGCTGTTCATCGTGGCCGGCTTGCTGCTGTTGAAGCTGGGGGAGCGGACACCCGCCAACTTTACGGGCGGCACGGACGGCACGGAGGGCACGGAGGGTACCGATGATGAGTGAACTGTGGATTTTGGCCGCCCTTCAAGTCGCGGGCAGTGCCACGGTGGCGGCCCTCGCCCATCTGCGCGGTCGGTCCGGCTGGAAGTGGGGGTTGGGGAGTTTGCTGGTATTGCCCTTGTGGCTGGCGTGATCCTGCTGTTTGCCGGACGGCGGGGGTAAGGTGTGTCCGGGTTTCCCTGATAGGATGCAGGCATCACGCCTGCGGGGATGGACCGGGTATCATGAGCCAAGCGATGGCGTGCCCCGCGGCGTTGCGGTGGGACGTGCCGGGCACTTTGGGGGTTTAGAATGCGTTGACAGACGGAAACCCACCGGGAGACTTGGAGATGGACATCCTGCTGGCCTTGGGAGCCCTGATGCTCATCGTGGGGGCCCTGCTGCTGTTGAAGCTGGGGAAGCGGACACCCTCCAATCTTACGGGCGGCCCGGACCGCCGGGAGGAAACCGATGAGTGAAATGTGGACTGTGGGGGCGGCCCTCCAGGTGGCGGGCAGTGCTACGGTGGCGGCCCTTGCCCACCTGCGCGGACGGTCCGGCTGGAAGTGGGGGCTGGGGAGTTTGCTGGTATCCCCGGTGCTGGCGGGCGTGGTGCTGCTGTTTGCCGGGCGGCGGGGGTAGGTGTTGTCCGGACGGCACGCGTTCAAGTCATGTGCATTTCCTTTTTCCGGTGGTGGACTTCAACCAGGCGGGGGATTGTTTCCTTTCTTTTTTCTATGAGTTTTTCAGACAACGCACACTGAAGGATGTTGCAAAACTGCACAAGGATGTGAATCATTCTGTTTTTTGCGGATTCAAAATCGGGTTCCGCAAAGTCGTTCAATTCGGCTACGGCTCTGTCCCACGCCTTTGTTCTACATTTGTTCCCCATTTCACGTCTTAGGTCTGTGTCGCTTCCAAACAGGAAATCTTGGTTCCTCTGGGGGAGTTTGAAGCCTGCACGTGACCGTGTGTCAAACTCCCATTTGTTCTCGGGTGTTCGTGTGGTGATGATGGTGCACAGTTCAACAGAAGCTGGTTTCCAGTTTTCCAGGTGTGTACCTGGAAGTGATGCTATGTGTTCCGGGTCTGCGGGAGTGCTCAGTAGGGGGCGCAGCATCCCGAATGCATCGACCTTGAAAACGGCTTGGGAAAAGTCGTCACTCTTGAACACTTCAACAGTGACATGCTGCTTGTTGAGAGTTGTTGGAACTTCCACAGATACACGCCTTTCATAAGCCAGCTTGGCTTTCAGGAACGGTTCGCGTCCGGGCTCCATGTCAACACTCCAGTCAACAAACGCCCCTTTGCGGTGAACATTCAACAATCCCCATTCCCATTGAGGTCCATGCTTGCAGACAACCCTGTGGAGTTGTTGCTTTCCCTGGGCGGCCCTGAACAAGCAGGAACGAATCCGGTTTTGCCTTTCCTTGCGGTGCAGCCATCCCTTCTGCCCGTACAGCAGCCTCTCCATGTCGTGGACGCTGAATCTGGCAATGTCATGTTCCGTCTTCAAGGATTGACGGGTTGGAGGCGGCGGTCTCTTTTTCAGGTGTGTGCGGACCCATTCGCAGATTGCAGGCACGTGGCCGATTAGTGACAGAAGAGAGGGCAGCCTTTCAAGCATTGTGATTCCCTTGTTTTACGTTGTGGTTGTGAAGCCTAGATTGGAAGTGAATTGGTCGCAGGTACAGGCAGCAAAACCCAATCCCCATCCCTGTGCAAAACGGCATGGGTGAAGCCGTACCGTGCCTGCAGGGCATCCAATCCGGGTTCCCCGGATTCGTAGAACCCGTACACGGCATCCCGGCGTTCCATCCATTCCGCCAGCAATTCGTCCCGGTACAGCCACGTGGAGCCGTCATACACGATGCTGCGTTCCGCGTGAATGCGCCAGGCTCCCCAGTTTGGCGGCACCAACACCAGGGCATCCTCGGGCAAGGCGTTACGGGCATGGGCGGCCGTGCTCAACAATGCCGGCAGGTCGATGTGCTTGGCATAGGGTATGTGGGTTCTGTGTTGCCAAGCCGACAGGCGCGGTACCTGGTTGGAGAATGCGGACGGCACCACCACCGACAATGCCAACAGGCACGCGGCAAGGGCCAATCCCGCACCCTGCAGGCATTGTCGGGTGGAACGTGAAAGCGGCTTGAAATACCGGTCCCAGCGGGTGAGGGCCAAGTGTCCCAGGGACAGGCATGCCACACTCACTGCCCCGTTCCAAGGGTCCACCTGCCAAGTGGCTGCGGTTTCATGCATGTGGGCATCGTCAATGGAACCATCCGCCATGAAGTCCCTCACAACCGAGGGCCATTCCAGCCACAGGTGCAGGCAGGCAAAGCCCAGGGTTGCGGACAGGACCAACAGGGGGCGCCACCATGGGCGTTTAATCCAAGCCAACCCCAGCCATGCCGCCAGGGATACGGGATGGAATGCCCACAGCAGATTCTTGAGCCGGGCAATCTCGCCTTCCTCATCCTCAATGCGTACCAGCCACGCAGCAATCAACGGCAGCAGCCACAACATGGACCAGCGGATCAGCTTCCAGGGCTGGAACACAAAGGCATAGCGGCTCTCGGCGGCCAACAACGTTCCCAGGATGGCGGCAAGCCACAAGCCCAAACACAGCACGGCCGCAGGTCCGGCACCCTGTACGTCCCGCAGTTGCCGGTACAGCAGAACAGCCGCAAGCACCATGCCAAAGCCGCCCAGCCATTCGGTAAGGCCCTGTTTGCCCGGATGGAAAGGGTGCAGGTCCCATTGGGCTTGCAGGTACACGTCTTCGGGCAGGTTGTAATCGAAACCACCCGACATGGCAAACGGCACAATCCACGCACACACAACGATCAGTGCCAGAGTACAGACGGCCCCAATCAGCGGAGGCAATGGTTCAAGGCAACGCCAGCCGCGGCACTCCTGTTGTGTATGCCGGACCCACAAGGCCAATCCGAAGGCCAACCCCGTCAACAGCACCGCGTCCGTGGGCTGCAGGAACAGGCCCGGCACAGCCAACCACAACACGGTCACGGCATCCCCTTTCAGAGCCCGCCACCATTGCGCCAGGTGCAGCGGCGCGGTCAACACCATCGGCACCACGAGGGCATTGGACGGCAGGTAGGTTTCGACAAAGAAGCGCAGGAACGGCCACAGGGCTGCCCACAAAACAACAGTCCAGAGAGCAACCCTGTCTGAATCCGTGAGCGTCCGGACAAGATGGAACAGGACAAGGGCAAAGGCTGTGTGTGCCGCCACCCACACCCCCCACAGAACCAGCCACAGGGGCGCGGCACGGGACAGAGTGCCGATCATGAGGCTGTAGTACCAGCGCGGCCCGAACCCGCTTCCGGCATTGACGAAGTAGTCCGCAGGGTACAGGCCGGGATTCGCAAATCGCTGTATCAACGGCCATTGCTCAACCTGATCGCCCACGCCCACATAGTAGGGGGTGAGGGCCACGTGCAGGAATGCCAGGGAAAGGCAAAGGATGGTCTTTTGCATCAAGTGTTTCCTGGCAGGATGTGGCTATGGTGTTTCACCCTGTAAGGGTAGCAACTGGAACCGAACACGCCCTGCCAGGACATGCAACGGGGCAATCCGTATCCGCACAGTAAGAGGAGAGAGTTGTCTCCACCCCTGAACGTGAATTTCACCGGCCGACTTCCTGTGCGACCGGGCCCGCAAGGATGGTACCGATGACGAGTGAACTGTGGCTTGTGGCGGCGGGGCGCTTGCCCATCAGCGTGGACGGTCCGGGTGGAAGTGGGGCTTGGTGTATTTGCTGATATCGCCGGTGCAGGCGGGCTTGCTGCTGCTTGTGAGACTGCGGGGATAGCTTTGTCCTGACGGAACGCTTTCAATTCAGGGGGAACTCCCGCCCAAACCTCCCGGGGTAGCCCGGGATCTCTCCGCAGCTTGATTTGGGCGGGCAGCTCTTGCGAGCCATGTGGAGTGGCTGCTTGACGTCGATGTGGCGGGCCTGACTATCAAAACCCTTGTGCTCGAACGCCTCACACTCCGGTACTTCGGTTTGAATGCGGGATGAGGCCCGGGCGGTTTCGGGAGCTTTGCACCTGCGGTTAAGGCTTCATGTCCCAGTTGCTCACCGTGTTTCTGTTCCTGTCACCTTTTGGATGATGGCGCACCCTTTCTCGATGGTCGCGGCCTGCTTGACTTTTTGGGCATCCCACTCGCGAGCCTGCGAAACCGCATTGTGAATAGCGGAACTCAAGTCGGCCAAATCCTCTTTTTGGATGGCTTGGTACTTGTATCCAGTAATAGGTGTGACAGATAGTGTTTCAACAGCCGTCTTGGTTGATTGTTGGCAGGGGCAGAGAACGACAATTTGGGCATTGGTTTCCCCCTCTGCTTCACAGTGAATGGTCAGGGTGTACCCCTCACTCTCTATTTCGGTTTCCCCAAACCTTTCTGCCTGGGGTTCCTTGTTGCAGTCCATGTCCAACCTCCGTTGGGTTTAGTCGTGTGGGTAATTTCAGATCAATATAGCAGGTGTGCGTGGTGGCGTGCAACTACCGCGGCAGTTTGAGATTCGGAACCTGTTCCACCAACAACCAATCCCCGTCCCTGTGCAGGACCGCATGGGTGAAGCCGTGTCTCGTGGCGGGTACCGGCAGGGCCTATGTGACACCCGAATAGAGGAACCAAGCCGCGGTCGCCACACTCACCACGGGCACGATCCCCAAGGCTGTCTGCACCATGCGCGGCAACCTGTCCGTTCCGACACCCGCCAGCAACAGCAACGCCGGAAGTCCGGTGAACCAGTAGCGCGGTTGGGGTGCCCAGAACACGCTGTTGAACTTCCACCAGGCCAACGTCAAGAGAACGAGGGTCAAGAGGCTTGCGCCCAACATGACCCCCAGTGCACGGTTCCCAAGTTGGGACCTTACCCCACGGGCATGCGCCAGAACCAGTATGACGCTGCCCCAGGCTATTGAAACTAGGTACACACCCCACACGCCCTCACCGCGTATAGCCAGGCGGTGAGGGCCAAAAAGCCCGTCGAAACCTGCGCGGGCATGCACCAAGGGTACATGCCAAACTGCCAGTAATGTTCCCCACAGTTCATCGAGGGAAGAAGTTTCACCCCGCACCCGCCAGTGCAGCTTGAGCGGTTCGAACCCCAGCACATCCCCGTAGAGCATGCCGTTCCGCACGAACCACCAACCGGCGATCAGCGCCACCGGCGCCAGTCCCAACACAGATGCCGTCAGGATGCCCTTGGACGGACGCTGCCACAGCATCCAAGCCCAGGCCAGCACAAACACCGGAACCAGTCCCAGAGCCGTCGTTTTTGTCAGGATCGCACAACCCAAGGTAATGCCACTCCACAAAGCAATGCCGCGGGGCAACCTGCATTCCCCGTTCGCTTTGAACGCTACAAACAACCGGGCCAACAGGTAAAAGGCCGCGGCCGCCCAGGCGGCCGCAGGCAGGTCGTTGGACGCAAACCCGCTGTGCAGCACCATGTAGGGCTGCATGGCCGCGGCCAGCACCACCCCGGAGCTAATCCAGGCATTCAGGAACAGGCGCAACAGGGCGTACACGAACAGCAGGAACACACACCATGCCAAGGCCGACAGCATACGCATGGGCATGAGGGTGCGCATGACTTCCGCCCTGGCTTCCGGCAGCACCCGCAGGAACGGCAGGAACACGGCCTTTGACTTCAAAGGGTGGTCCAGGATATCCACGCGAACTTCCGGCGGGGGGAGATAGGAAGTAAGCTCTCCTGTGTGTCTACCTACGGGAGCCCATGCCACATACGTGGGTTGCTTCCAGCCCCCTCCCAGTTGGAACGGGCCGTAATCAATGCCGACAACAGGTAGTGCAAAGGCGGTTGCCCGGCTTCCCAGTTCAACAGCAAGCGAGTGATATTCGTGTCTACCTCGGCGGGGAAGCGAGGCAGTGCCTTGTGCTGTTGCAGGTGCAGGACAAAACCCCAGTGGCCATGCTCGTCGGGCCCGGCAAGCGGTGGAAAGTCCATGGCTATGACAGAACCCATGGCCAGCACGCACATGCAGATGGCTATCAGGAAGTAGGGCTCCCATCGGAGACGGTGCAAGTGGGCATGAAAGGTCATGGTTGGGTAGATGCCTTACTCTGGTGTGTAGATGAATGCGGGAGGCACGAAAGCAGGT
>CAXXOQ010000162.1:0-6657 GCA_963664185.2 Caldilineaceae bacterium
TCTGCCCGCGATCAGGATCGAGGTCCTGGGACCCTCCCGCCAACCTCCGGCACCCGTGATGCGTTCGCCGAACTGGCCCTGGAAGGCGGCTGCAAGACCTTCGATTGGATCAAGGCGATGAAGAAGGCCGACAAGAGCGCCTACAAGGCTGTCTGCCACACGGTCCGTGAGGATGGCGCCTACATCGAGGCGGGTGAGAACGACAACCTGATCATCCAGAAGCTCCAGGAAAACCCCGACGCCCTCGGTGTCTTCGGTTTCAGCTTCCTGGACCAGAACGCCGACGTGATCCAGGGTGCCGGCGTTTGACGGTGTCGCTCCGGAATTCGAGTTGATCGCGGATGGTTCCTACCCGGTTTCCCGGCCCCTGTATTTCTACGCCAAGACCGCCCACATCGGCGTGATTCCCGGCATCCAGGAATTCATGGACGCCTTTACCGCAGACGCCGCGTTCGGCGATGAAGGCTACCTGACCGACAAGGGCCTGATTCCCATGTCAGCCGAAGAACGCCAGCAGTTCCAGGACGCCGTCAGGAACCGGACCTCGCTGTCCATGTAGCCCACGGGGCTGCGTTCTGGCCCGAAAGAGAGTCGGGGCTGTCCGGATCCGTTCGGCAGCCCCTGTTCCTTGTCCGGCAGCAGGGAACCACGACCGGCCCGTTTCCCACGTATAATTCCGCCTTTATCGAACCTACTGCCCCCGGCCCATGAATGTACTGGCGCTGCTGTTCGTGTTCTTCATCCTGGGTCCGGTTTTCCTGATCCTGGCGCTGAACCTCGCCCGGAACAGCAGGGTGCTTCGACGACGTGTGGAGCGCCTGATCCGGTCCTTCCTGATCCTCTGCTCCTGTATCGCGATCTTCACCACCGTGGGCATTGTGCTCTCGGTGCTGTTTGAGTCCATCCGTTTCTTCCAGGCGGTTCCGATTACCGAATTTCTCTTCGGACTCGAATGGTCGCCGCAGACCGCTATCCGGGAAGACCAGGTGGGATCCTCGGGCGCCTTCGGCGCGGTGCCGCTGTTTGCAGGCACTTTCCTGATCACCATCATCGCCATGTTCATCGCGGTGCCGCTGGGGCTGATGTCTGCGATCTACCTGTCCGAGTACGCCGGCCCGACGGTACGTACGGTTGCCAAGCCGTTGCTGGAGATCCTGGCAGGCATCCCCACCGTGGTATATGGCTTTTTCGCCGCCCTTACGGTCGCACCGCTGATAAGGCGCACCGCGGAAACCCTCGGATTCGGCGTTTCCAGCGAAAGCGCGCTGGCAGCCGGCGTGGTCATGGGCATCATGATCCTGCCTTTCGTCTCATCCCTCTCCGATGACGTGATCAACTCGGTTCCCCAGGCCATGCGGGACGGCTCCTACGGGCTCGGTGCCACCCGCTCGGAAACCATACGCCGGGTGATCCTTCCCGCGGCCCTGCCGGGTATCGTGGGCAGTATCCTGCTTGCGGTTTCCCGGGCCATCGGCGAGACCATGATCGTGGTCATGGCCGCGGGCCTGGCCGCCAACCTAACGGCCAATCCGTTCGAATCGGTGACCACGGTGACGGTACAGATCGTCACCCTGCTGATCGGGGACCAGGAATTCGACAGCCCGAAGACCCTGGCGGCGTTCGCCCTCGGCCTGGTGCTGTTCGTGATCACGCTGGTGCTGAATATCATCGCCCTGCAAGTGGTGCGCAAGTACAAGGAACAGTACGAATGAGTACGCAGCGCCAGATTGTCGCGGCCACCCTGGCAAGACGCTATGCCAGGGAATCCAGATTCCAATGGTACGGGCGGCTTTCCATACTGGTCGGCATCCTGTTTCTGGGCTTCCTTCTCGTCACCACCTTCGTGAACGGCTACAAGGTGATCACGCAGACCTACATCCAGCTGGATGTGGACCTGTCCCCAACCCAGTTCGGAGGCGAGATCACCGGGGAATCCATTGCCGGTGCCGACTACGGCGGCATCATCAAGACAAGCCTGCGGTCCGCGTTCCCCGATGTCAGCGGGCGCAAGAACAGGAGGGCACTGTACGGACTGATCAGCAGCGGCGCCCAGTACGACCTTCGGGAAATGCTGATGGAAGACCCCGGCATCGCGGGCGGCGTGACGCCTGTCTGGTTGCTGGCCGATGACGAGGTGGATGTCTTCATGAAAGGCCGGATCGACCGCAACCAGCCGGAAGCCAACCGGCGTCTGAAGGACAATGCCATCGGCTGGATCGACCAGCTTCTGGAGGAGGGAAGGGTGGAAAAACGCCTCAATGCCCCGTTCTTCTCCAATGGCGACTCGCGCGAACCGGAGCAGGCCGGCATCCTCGGGGCAATCATGGGATCGTTTTTCACGATCATGGTCTGCATGCTGCTGGCTTTTCCCGTCGGCGTCGCTGCAGCCCTCTATCTGCAGGAGTTCGCACCCAAGAACCGTTTCACCGACCTGATCGAGGTCAACATCAACAACCTGGCGGCCGTCCCGTCAATAATCTTCGGCCTGCTGGGGCTGGCGATCTTCCTCAACATTTTCGGAATGCCCCGGTCGATACCGCTGGTGGGGGGCATGGTGCTGTCACTGATGACCCTGCCGACGATCATCATTTCAAGCCGGGCGGCCCTGGCAGCAGTGCCACCCAGCATCCGGGAGGCGGCGCTGGGGGTCGGAGCCTCGCCAATCCAGACCGTACTCCACCATGTCCTCCCCCTTGCCATGCCCGGCATGCTGACGGGCGCCATCATCGGGCTGGCCCAGGCACTGGGGGAAACCGCACCGCTGCTGGTGATTGGGATGGTGGCGTTCATTGTTGACATTCCCGGAGGCCCGACGGACCCGGGAACCGTGTTGCCTGTCCAGATCTACCTCTGGTCGGACAGCCCCGAGAGGGCATTCGTGGAACGCACTTCGGCTGCGATCCTGGTGTTGCTGGCGTTTCTGGTGGCGCTCAACAGCTTCATCGTCCTGCTGCGCAGAAAGCTCGAGCGGCGCTGGTAAACCCATTTTGAATACACCGAACCAATGAACCAACAGTTACAGAGCGAATCGGCCAGGCTCGCGGAGAGGGAGGTCGTGGACAATCCGGATTTCGTCACCGTGGGCGACGTGACCGCGGAGAATCCCATCATGACCTGCCGGGGGGTCGATGTCCATTACGGGGACAAGCAGGCAATTTTCAACGTTTCGGTGGATATCGGGCGTAACGAGGTGATTGCCATGATCGGTCCGTCCGGTTGCGGAAAATCCACGTTCCTGCGCTGCCTAAACCGGATGAATGACACCATTGACATCTGCCGTGTCACCGGAGATATCGCCCTGGAGGGTGAGGACATCTATGCGCGCTCCATGGATGTCGTGCTGCTGCGCGCCCGGGTGGGCATGGTATTCCAGAAGCCCAATCCGTTCCCCAAGTCCGTTTACGACAATGTCGCGTATGGCGTGAAGCTGCACGGACTCGCCCGCAACAAGTCCGAACTGGATGACATCGTGGAACAGAGCCTGAAAAAAGCGGGCCTGTGGAACGAAGTCAGCGACCGTCTGGACAAACCCGGCACCGGCCTGTCGGGCGGGCAGCAGCAACGCCTGTGCATTGCCAGGGCCATCGCCATCAGCCCGGAACTCATCCTGATGGATGAACCCTGCTCGGCCCTGGACCCGATCGCCACCGCGAGGATCGAGGACCTGATCGATGAACTGAGGCAGCAGTATTCGATCGCCATCGTGACCCATTCGATGCAGCAAGCCGCACGGGTTTCCCAGCGGACAGCCCATTTTCACCTGGGAAAACTGGTGGAAGTGGGTCCGACGGATGTCATCTTCACCAAGCCCACCCATGGTCTGACCGAAGGTTACATTACCGGCCGTTTCGGCTGATTCCATCCACCACTATCTGGAACATTCCAACAATGGCGACCATACAAGGCGAGGGACATATCTTTACCCGCTTCGACGACGAAATGAAACAGCTGCACAGCACGGTCGTGGAGATGGGGGTGCTGGCAGTGAAGCAACTGCATGATGCAGTGGAAACCCTACGCACGGAAGATACGGAGAAAGCGTACGACGTCATCAACAACGATGCCAAGCTGAACCAGCTGGATATCGATGCGGATGACCAGATCACCACGATCATCGCCAAACGTGCGCCGGTGGCCAAGGATCTCAGGGAACTCATCGCGGTCGGCAAGATCGTCAGCGACCTGGAAAGGGCAGGGGATGAAGCCCGCAAGATCGCGGGGCTGACGATCCGGTTCTTCGAGGGATCCAGCCGGCCTCCCAACGAGGAGATACTGCGTGACATCTACACACTGGCGGACTACGTCTCGGGGATGCTCGACAAGAGCATGACCGTGTTCGATGATCTGGATCTCAACGGGGCCGTGGAAGTCCTGAACATGGGGATGAAGCTGGATGATCAACTGCAGTCCATACTCCGCCATCTCAGCACATTCATCATGGAGGATCCGCGCAATGTGGGGAATTTCGTGGATATTGTCCTTGGAATCCGGGCTCTGGAACGTTTCGGCGGCCACGCCAAGAACATTGCCGGCCACCTGGTGTTCATCAAGTTCGGACTGGATATGCGCCACGAGGGAACCGACGAAATCGTCCGGTCCATACGGTCCTCCTGATCCGTACCTTCCACCGGGGTCCGCGGAACTACGGTGAGGCATTCCGGTCTGACGGTGCAATCCCAACGAATAGCCGTCCAGCAACTTCCATGACGTTTTCTGCCGGCATGTTACCTGCCAGGTTCCGATGGCTCGGGTTGCTCGTCCTCGGCATAGCCCTGGAGGGCGTTGCCCTCTACTACCAATATGTACTCGATCAGCTCCCCTGCGTCCTTTGCATACACGTGCGCATGCTGCTGTTCGCCCTGATCCTGGTCAGTGTATTCGGTCTGGTATTCGGCCACCTGCCGCGGATCAGCGGGCTACTATGGTTGATCGCCACGGGTATCTGGGTATGGATGACGGAACGCTCCTATCAACTGCTGGGCACGGAGCGGGGATGGATCCTGGGAGAATGCCAGATGCAATCCGGTTTGCCGGATTGGCTGGCGCTGGAGGAATGGATGCCCTGGCTGTTCCGGATCCACGAGCCTTGCGGTTATACCCCGTTCCTCCTTTTCCGGATCACCATGGCGGAGGTCCTGATCGTCCTGAGTTGCCTGATGACGCTTCTTTGTGCGTATCATTTGCTGACAGCCGGCCGCCGACACCGGATGGACACCTGACCGTCTCCCGGCAATCGGGAGGATCCGCCAGTACCGTAGTCAGGACGGGCTTGCTATCGCACCCTGGGATTCCCTGGGCAGGGCAAACGATATCAAGGCGGTGAGACCGATCAGAAACGCGGAAACCAGCAGGCAGGCTTCGATCCCGCTCACCTGGTACAGCCACCCGGAAAGGACGGTGCCGGACAGCCTTCCTGCGGCATTGGTCATGTAGTAGAAACCGATATCCAGCGATACGCTGTCACGGTCTGCATAGTGGACGATCAGGTAGCTGTGCAATGCGGAATTCAACGCGAACAGGATGCCAAATACCAGCAGGCCAATCACCAGTCCGGGGATCGGATAAAGCCCCAGGAACAGTGCCGAGCAGATGCCAAGCGGTATCACCGACAACGTCACTGCCCAGAATGTCGCCAGCCGTCCGTCCGGTGGCGAACCATCCCGTTTTCGTACCAACACCGGCGCCAGGGACTGAATCATGCCGTAACCGATGATCCAGAGCGCCAGAAATCCGCCGATGTGCCAATGGTCCCAGCCAGCCACCGTGGCAAGGTAGACGGGCAGGGCGACCACGAACCAGACATCCCGGGCCGCGAACAGGAACAGCCTGGCTGCCGACAGGATGTTGATGGAGCGGCTCTTGGAAAAGATCTGCCGGAACTTCGGCTTGCTGGTGGAGATGCCGAGATTCCTCTGCAGCAGTATCAGGCTCGAGATCAGGACCAGAACCAGGGCAACCGCCATTATCGCCACCGCTCCCCGGAACCCGAAAATGGTGAGCAACATGGCTCCAAGAAAGAAGCCGACGCCCTTGAGGGCGTTTTTTGAACCGGTCAGCACCGCCACCCAGCGGTACAGTTTTCCCTTCGCGTTTTCCGCCACCAGCAACTTGACCGAGCTCTTGGCGCTCATCTTGTTGAGGTCCTTGGCAATCCCGGACAGGGCCTGGGCAGCCATGACCCATGGGACCGTCAGGAAAGCCGTTGGTACCATCAGGGCCGAAAGCGCAACCACCTGCAGGAAGAGGCCGATGTTCATCGTCCGGTTGAGGCCAAGGCTTGCTCCGAGCCAGCCGCCCACCAGGTTGGTGACGATGCCGAAAAATTCGTAGAACAGGAAGAGCAGGGCGATTTCCAGCGGGGCGTATCCGAGTTGGTGGAAATACAGCACCACCAGCATCCTGAGAGCACCATCCGTAAGGGTGAAAGCCCAATAGTTGGCGGTGACGATCAGGTACTGTCGGGTCAGGGATTCGGCCAAGGGAGGGACCGATGGATCAATCCGGGGAACTTGGCGTCTGGGTGGCCAGGTGAACAAGGTCCACCACTCGGTTCGCATAGCCCCATTCGTTGTCATACCAAGTGAAAATCTTGACCTGTGTCCCGTTGACGACCATGGTGGAAAGCGCGTCCACGATGCTGGATCTCGGGTCGGTCCG
>CAXXOQ010000163.1:0-24125 GCA_963664185.2 Caldilineaceae bacterium
AATCGGACGGCGGGGCGTGGAACTCACGGTCCTGTGTCCGCCCAGCTGGCAGGACTCCCGGGGCCGGCATCCCCTGGCACGCCTGCCTTCCCCCGACTTTCAGTTGCAGGCCATACCCATCCGGTGGAATGGGCATTACCACCTGTACCACTACCCGGATCTCGGCCAGCAATTGGGGGCCCTGCAACCGGATCTTCTCCACATGGACGAAGAACCCTACAATCTGGCCACGTTTCAGGGCCTGCGCTGGGCGCAGCGGCACGGGGTTCCGGCCATGTGGGTAACGTGGCAGAATCTGGAGCGGCAGTATCCGCCCCCCTTCCGCTGGTTTGAGCGCTATGCCTATCGCACCGTGAATCACGCCCTGGCCTGTACCCGGGAAGCGGAACAGGTGGTCCGGTCCAAGGGGTACCAGGGCGCACTGACGGTTACACCCCTCATGGGGGTGGATGCCGGATGGTTCTCGCCAGGCGCGGAACCCGCTGCCCCAATCCCCTTCGCCATCGGGTACGCCGGGGGGCTGCTGCCAGAGAAAGGGTTGGACATCCTGTTCCAGGCATGTGCCGCCCTGAGCGGTGAATGGCGTCTGCATATTGCGGGCGGGGGTCAGGAAGAAAACCGCCTGCGCCGGCTGGCCGAAGAACTGGACATAACGAATTCTCTCCAGTGGTGGGGCCGCCAGTCCAGCCGCGCCATGCCCGAATTCTACCGGCGTCTGCACGTACTGGTGCTGCCCAGCCGTACCCGGCCCAACTGGAAGGAGCAGTTTGGCCGCGTCCTGATTGAAGCCATGGCCTGCGGTGTGCCGGCGGTGGTCAGTGACAGCGGGGCCTGTCAGCAGGTGGTAGGATCGGCCGGGCTGGTATATCCAGAGGCGGACCCCATGGCCCTGGCGCGCCACCTGCAAAGTTTGCATGATTCCGCCTCCCTGCGCCAGGAGTTGGGGCAATCGGCCCTGCAGCGGGTCCAGGACTGCTTTGACATGGAGACGGTGGCCACCCGGATCGTGGATGTGTACCGCCAGATGCGGACGGCGTGACGTGAGTGACCCCATACGGCGCGTAGCCCTCAATGCCATCTTGCTGGACGCCAGCCCCACATTTCGTGCCGCAGGAATCAGTCAGTATATGCAGCGCACCTTGCGCGGCCTGGGGCAAGTGGCCGAGGCACATTGGGACTTCCAGGCCTATGTCAATCGACCCGGTACCCCGATTTCCGGGATCGGTTTTCACCCTGTGCACCGGCGTCTGCGTTCCCGCTGGCACCGGGTGGGTTGGGAACAGACTGTTCTGCCCCTGCAACTGCACAGGGACAAACCCCATCTGTTCCATGGCCTGGTCAATGTCCTGCCCTTGTACTGTCCCTGTCCGAGTGTCGTGACGGTCATGGACCTGTCTTTTGTCAAGACCCCGGATACCATGCCGCGGATACGGCGGGTTTACCTAAATGCCCTGTGTGCCCGCAGTGTAGACCAGGCGGATCGCGTCGTGGCCATCAGTCAGGCCACGGCGGACGATCTGATACGGCACTACCAGGTGCCCGGATCCCGGATCGACGTCATTCATGTACCTGTGGATCCCACCCTTTCCCCGCACAGGGAAGACTATGACCCTGCCATGGGGGACCGTCTGGCCCTGCCCGACCGCTTTTTGCTGCATGTCGGGACTCTGGAACCCCGCAAGAATTTGGGCTGGTTGCTCCAGGCATTTGCCGACTGGCCACAGCAGGTTGTGGATCGTGATGTGCATCTCGTTCTGGCCGGTGCCGCCGGCTGGCATGACGAACACCAGCGCCTGCTGGCCCTGGCGCGGGAAGCAGGCCTGACCCACCGGATTCATTTCATCGGGTATGTGCCTCCCGACGCCATGGGAGCCCTGTATCGGGCGGCCCTGGCTTGCCTGTTTCCCAGTCGCCATGAAGGTTTTGGCATGCCCCTGCTGGAAGCCATGGCCTGTGGCACCCCGGTTCTGTGCAGCGATATCGCCCCGTTTCGGGAAATCGCGCAGGATTGCGCCCTGTATTTCCCGATGGACGATGCCAGCACACTCGGGGCTCATCTCCATGCGCTGCTGACCGATTCCCGCGTATCCCGCCAGTTGCGCCACCGCGGCCTGGCGCATGTATCCCGCTTTACGGAGGAAGCCACCGGCCACGCACTGCTGGATACATACCGGCGGGTGCTGTAGGTTGATGCTATACTGGCAACATTCAACCCTGGGTGCGGCGACCTCCATCCTCCTTCCCCCTTGTGCCCTCGACAGCTTCCATACCCATCAATTCGCCGAAAGTAGCGTCCCGCTGGTTTGCCACTTTTGTCCAGACGGTTGACACACGCGTCTGGCGGGTGCTGTGGTGGATCACCGACTCGACGCTCACGTTCCTGGCCTTTCTGCTCGCCTACAACGTACGCTATCAGCTGGAATGGTTCAAGGACGTCGAACCCAGTCACATCCAGTCGTTTGCCGTGTACCTGCCGTCCGCCATCGGCCTGCTGGGTCTCCAGATCGTCGTGTTCCAGATGGCGGGGGTGTACCGCATGGGGCGCCGCAGCGGCTGGCTGCAGGAAGTCTTTGTGGTGGCGAGTGCCTCTACCCTGAGCATTCTGGTCCTCATCATTGCCCACCTCTTCTTCAATCCCCAGTTGTACAGTCGTCTGGTGTTTCTCTATACGGCTCTGGGCATGACGTTTCTGTTGGGGCTTTTTCGTCTGGTGCTGCATAGCGTACGGCGCTATCTGCATGGCCAGGGCATAGGGGTGGAACGCGTCCTGCTGGTGGGCACGGGGGAGCTGGGGCTCATGGTCATGCGCAACATTGTGGCCATGCCGGATCTCGGCTGGCAGTTGCTCGGCTTTCTCCGGGAAAACGAAAATCAGGATCAGGGGGATATCGGCCGTTTCCGGATGCTGGGACCGGTGTACCGCCTGGCGTCCGTGATCCAGGAACTGAAACCCGACAAGGTGATCATCTGTCTGTCGTGGCGGAATTACGCCTCGGTGGAACGGGCTCTCAGGACCTGCCAGGAAGCGGGCGTGCCCACCCAGGTGGTGCCCAATCTGTTTCAGGTAACCCGCAACCAGATCATGCTGGAAACCCTGAATGGTGTACCTCTGCTGAGTGAACAGCCCATTTCCATTACAGGCTGGAACTACTGGCTCAAGCGCGCGGAGGATCTGGTGTTGTTTGCCGTGCTGCTGGTGCCGGCAATCCTGGTGGGCATCCTGATCGCCCTGGCCATCTGGCTGGAATCCGGGCGGCCGGTCTTCTATTCCCAGATGCGCATCGGCCGCAACCAGCGTCCCTTCCGGGTGTTCAAATTCCGCACCATGGTGGCGGGGGCTGACGCCAAACAGGATGAAGTGGCGGATCTGAACATGGCGTCCGGCGCCTTCTTCAAAATCAGGCACGATCCGCGCTGCACCCGCGTGGGGCGCGTGCTGCGCAGTTTCAGCTTTGATGAAATCCCGCAGTTCGTGAATGTGATCAAGGGCGAAATGAGTTTTGTGGGACCCCGTCCCGGGTTGCCCGGCGAGGTGGAACAATACGCGCCCTGGCATCTGAAGCGCCTGGCGGTGATGCCCGGCATATCCGGACTGTGGCAAGTGTCCGGCCGGAGCGATCTGACCTTTGACGAAATGGTGCTGCTGGACATTTACTATGCGGAGAACTGGAATCTGGGTCTGGACGCCAACATCGTATTGCGGACCATTCCGGCCATGCTGTTCCGACGCGGTGCGTACTGAGCCTGTCGGCCGGCAATCCAGGCTTGGGCGCCGGCACCCGGCGGGAAAGGTTATGACATGCGCATCCTGATTCTGATGTCGGACACCGGGGGCGGCCATCGCAGCAGTGCCTTGGCCCTGCAACAGGAGTTTGCCCAATGGCTGCCGGGCAAACATCAGGTCACGTTCGTGGACTTCTACCGCAATATGGCGCCGTGGCCCTTTAGCCGATTTCCCGATATCTATCCGTTTCTCATCAACCACTGGCCCGGCGCCTGGAAGGCCATATTTGATACCTATGGTCCGCGGGTGAGTGAAGAGTTCATGGCAGGCGTGCTCAAGGATTACTGCCAACCCTATTTCGACATGCTGGTGGGCCTGTACCGGCCAGACCTCATCATTACCGTCAATCCCCTGGTGTGTCCTGTGCTGTTCCGGGTAGCCGAAGCCCTGAACCTGGATGTTCCGGTCGTGGCCCTGGTCTCGGATCTGATTGTTCCCCATTGTTCCTGGTTTCACCGCAAGCAGGCGCGCTGCTTTGTGCCCACCCCCCAGGCGGCTCTGGCCGCACAGCGCGCCGGCGTGGAAACCGGCAACATCCGGGTCTATGGCCTGCCGGTGCGCCGGGAGTTTCTGCGGGGGGATACGCAAGACAGGCAGGAGGCGAAAAAGCAACTGGGACTGACCGGGGAATTGCCCCTGATCCTGTTGATGGGCGGGGGCGAGGGTACCGGGACCCTGACGACGCTGGTGACCGGTATGGCGGAGGCCGTGGAACAGAAGTTGCTGCCGCCAGTCCAGTTGGCCGTGGTGTGCGGTCGCAATCAGTCCCTGCAGAAACGACTGGGCGCGCAAACGCTGCCCGGCGTGCATGTGCTGGGATACATTGAGAATATGCATGACTGGATGGCGGCCAGTGATTGCCTGATTACCAAGGCGGGGCCCAACACCATCATGGAGGCGGCTACGCTGGGTGTACCCATCATTCTGAGCGGCTTTGTACCAGGCCAGGAGGAACATAATCCGGCGTTTGTCCTCCGCCACGGCATGGGAACGTTCGAAACAGACCCGGAAAGACAACTGCATATCCTGCAGGAATGGATGGAGAACCACAGTCTGCGTCAGGAATTTGCATTGCGCGCCCGTGCCGCCGCCCAGCCCCAGGCCGGCCAAAACATTGTGCTGGATCTGGATCGCAGCTTCGGCTAAAGCCTGTTGTCACTCCCTGGTCACAGGGACCAGACGGGGTGAACTGCGCCCCGCGGGAAGGAGGCATGACAGCAAGAGGGGAGGGAACCGATCGCCAGCAGGAGCCACGATTGCTGCGGGATCTGCCGGACCGCTATGGATCCTGGCAGACCGTGATGCTGGGGGGTGCCGGCGTTGCGAACAGGGATGTCTGGGGCATGACGGTGAAGTCAGCCATACGGTTAATCCGGGACCAGCTGTTACGGAGCCGGGGCGGCTGATCCCAGGCACAACCCACGGGCTGCATGCACTGGCCTTGGCCGATACGGACCCCAGGGATGTCTGCTCCCCACGGGTATTGTATACTGCAAGGAGCCGGCAAGATGGAACCTGTCGCATGCCATTTCAGTCTGACACCCAATACCAGCGGCTACACCAGGAAATCGGGGTCCAGCATGCGTGGGCGACCTGGGTCTGTCAAACGATGGGCTGGGGGCATTCGATCCCCTTTCCCTGCGTCCCTTCTCGACCCGGTATGTGGGCGACAAAGGCGGGGATCGCACCGATGACCAACGTCGTGAGAGTGACGATGCCTGGTGGTTTGAAACCCGCCGCGGTCCCTGTATTGTACTGACCCACGAAGTACAAACCCGGAATGAAAGCCACTTTTCCTGGCGCAGTCTGAACTACGCTTCCGGATTGGTCCTGAACTGTCTGGCGACAGGCACTACGCAACCGGGTACCGGGTATGTGCCTTATCCGGTTGTGATCGTCCTGTACCGGGGCACGGACCGCTGGCAAGATCCGGAATGGCGTGCACTTTTCCATCCGGATCTGCGGAGTCGTCTGGGTGCTTTTCCTCTGGATATGGTGGTGTTTGATATGCACCACATGGCAGAGGGCGACATCCCCGAACAGGAAACCTTGAGGCTGATCTTTGATATGGAACGAGCCCTGATCGCGCCCAATGACATACTGGGCGAATTGGCCTCCCGCATTCGCGTTTTGCCAGCGCAGAAGGAAATTACCTCTCTGTATGGTGCGGCCAGGGCCCAGTCGCTGCAGTCCAGTCTGGCACGTTTCGCGTCCACATCCATTCGGCGCTGGCCGCCCGGGGATCCTCCGTGGGAATTCCCGGATTCATTGTCTCTGGAGGAATTGATCATGATAGGAAAGCAGGTGACCACGCGCTATCCAACGCTGGAACAGCGGGGAGAACAACGGGGAGAACAGCGGGGTATCCGCAAGATCCAAATGGCCTATGTGGAAGAGATGTACGGACCGGCGGCGGCGGCGGCCATGGAGGAATTTCTGGATCAGCAGCCGACCTGGCCGGAGCTGACGTTCCATGATCTGAATGAGCTGGCAACGATGTGGAAAGAGGGCGGAAATCTGTCGGCATGGTGGGACAGGCGCCAATCCGAGTTGTCGGCTTTGGATAGGTCATCCCGCGACAGCTCGGCCTGATGTCCACCTTCTGCGGACCGTTCTCCAGGACGCAGGGGCATGGAAGTTCAGACCCGTCGACTCGGGAGGAATTGATCATGACAGGAAAGCAGGTAGCCATGCGCTATCCAACGCTGGAACAGCGGGGAGAACGACGCGGAGAACAGCGGGGTATCCGCAAGATCCAAATGGCCTATGTGGAAGAGATGTACGGACCGGCGGCGGCGGCCGTGGAGGAATTTCTGGATCAGCAGCCGACCTGGCCAGAGCTGACGTTCCATGATCTGAATGAGCTGGCAACGATGTGGAAAGAGGACGGAAATCTGTCGGTATGGTGGGACAGGCACCAGTCGGGGTTGTAGGATCCGGATAGGCCATCCCGAGACAGCTCGGCCTGATGTCCACCTTCTGCGGACCGTTCTCCAGGACGCAGGGGCATGGAAGTTCAGACCTGTCCCCTGTTGGCTGCATAGGAAGTCTTTTCCCAACCACAGGCCCAAGGGGAATGCAGGTATCCGGGTATCTCTGTACGGAGATGGGAATCGGGTGCGCGCAGTTCTGTCTGGTTGGCAGAAAGAAAGCCTTCCCTGTGACTCGAATCGCACGCATCGCAGGATCAAGTCAACTGGAATCGGCTGTTCGGCAGGTATTGAGACCCATAAAGCTTCTCTGGCCCAGCACTGGTCCTGCGTGACTGGCGGCAATGCGTATTTTCCTGTGTCTATCGATAGACACAGCATGTTCGTTTTGGGTGGCTCCGCACGAATCGACTTCCCCATCCTGGGGGAAGATAAATACCCAACACCAGCTTCTTCAGGAGGCAAGTTTAGCCCTTGAGGCCTGTCATGGCCACGCCTTCAATGAAGTTGCGCTGCATCAGCAGGAATACGATCAGGACCGGCAGGAACATACAGGCTGCCCCCGCCATTTGCAGATGGGTCTGGGCAATGTATTGTTCTGTGAAGCGGGACATGGCGATGGGCATCGTCCATTTTTCCTTGCTGTTGATGATGATCAACGGCCACAGAAAATCGTCCCATGCGGACAGAAAGGTAAAGATGGTCAGGGCGGCCAGCGCCGGCTTGCTCAGGGGCAGCATGATGCGGGCATAAATGTAGGGTTCCGCCGCCCCGTCAATGCGGGCGGCTTCCAGCAGAGACTTGGGGACGCCCAGCATGAACTGCCGCATCAGAAATATGCCGAAAGGCGTCACGATGGCGGGAATGATCATGCCCCAGTAGGTGTTAACCAGCCCCAGCCGGGCCATCATGATAAAGAGGGGAATCATAATGACCTGAAAGGGGATCATGAGCGTGGACAGGATCACGATGAAGATGACCGTACGACCGGGAAATTCGTAACGGGCGAACGCGAAGCCTGCCATGGTGCTCGTCAACAGCTGGCAGGTCGTAATGGTGATGGCAATGAAGGCACTGTTCCGGGCAAAGCGCCAGAACCCGATATCCAGCCAGACTTCCCGAAAGTTGCCCACCGAATACTTGGTGGGCGCAAACCACACCGGGGGTACTTTAATGACTTCCGACAGGGGCATCAGAGAGGCGGAAACCATCCAGACCAAAGGCAACAGCATCCAGATGCCACCCAGCACCAGCACCAGCAGGCCAAGGTACTTGCCTGCCACGGGCCAGAAGGCGGCAGCTTGCCCGTCAGGGGTGGTTGGGGACGGCAGTGCGGTACTCATGTCCCCCTCCATCAACCGTACTCGAACTCGCGTTGCGTCAGGCGCAATTGCACGAGCGTGATCACGAGAATGAGGGCAAACAGCACGAATGCCAGGGCGGCGCCATATCCCAGGTCGTTGTAGCGAAAGGCGGTGGCGTAGATGTGGTACACCATGACCCGGGTGGAGTCGATGGGGCCCCCTGCTTCCCCCTGGGTGGTGGTCATGATCACCGCCGGCGTGAAGACTTGCAGTGATCCAATGACACCGGTCACCGTGATGAAAACGATGGTGGGATTGAGCAGCGGGAACGTGATGTGCAGAAAGCGGTTCCAGCGACTGGCGCCATCAATCTTGGCTGCTTCGTAGAACTCGCGGGGAATCCCCTGTAGCCCGGCCAGGAAGATCACCATGCTGAAACCCAGTCCTTTCCAGATGGCGACGATCATGATGGCGGGCAATGCCCAGGTCGGGGACGCCAGCCACTTGGGACCGGCAATGTTGAACCAGCCGAGAAAGGCGTTGACCAGGCCCCAGCGGGGCTCAAACATCCAGACCCAGACGAAGGAAACGGCTACCCAGGACGTGATGACCGGAATGAAGTAGACCGTGCGAAATCCCGTGCGCCACGGCAAGCGATCCTGGTTCATGATCAGGGCGAGGGCGAGGGCGAGGCACATGCCCACCGGCACTACCCCGATCGTATAGACCAGCGTGTTGCGCAAGCTTTTGCGGGTCAGGGCATCCTGGATCGCCTGTGCGTAGTTCTCCAAACCAATCCAGGGGAAATCGCGGGGAATCAGGTTCCAGTCATGCAGACTGATCCAGAAGGCAAAGAGAATGGGAAAAACAATCAGGACCAGCAGAAAAAGGAAGGCGGGCCCCAGAAACGTGTAGGCCCACAACACTTCCCGCAACTGCAATCGGCTGACGGGCCACTTCATGATGACAGAATTGTCCCCGGCAAGACAGGTGTTTTATCACAGGGCAGGCAGATTCACCGTCTGCCTGCCCTGTGTCTGAAGATGTCGTTTGTGAACTTTCCGTACCACTCAGCTGACGGTGTGCGTGGCAATGACGTCGTTCAGGTTGGCGACCATGGTGTCAAAGGACGTGGCAGGCTCTTCGCCGCCAATGACCACGCGATCGCGGCCGTCGCCCAATTCCTTGACCCATTCGGCCCAGCCTACCCATTCCCAGGGCGTAGCGTATTCCAGGGAATCGAGGCACACGTTGGCGTTGGCATCCGGCCGGAACCGGGCATCCGCACCGAGGCCCTGGAAACTGGGCAAGTCGCCTGCCACATCGTTCCAGATCACCTGGGCATCCCGGTTCGTACAGTAATGTACCCAGGACCAGCCAACTTCGGAATCCGGTACCCACTTGCCCACGACCCACATCCAGTGGGAGCCGGCTGTATACAGATCCTGGCCAACCGAACGGGTGGGGAAAGGCACAATCGAATACGCCAGATCAGGCGCCTGCGCCAGCAGGGAGCCCCGGGTTACGGGATGGCCGATCTGCATGGCCGCGCGACCCAGCGCAAAACGGTTCTGTCCCTGCAGGAAGGAATTGTCATCTGCCGTGCCGGAAAGATCGCAGAACCAGGCAAAGGTCTCCAGAATCTCCGGATAATCGTGCCACACCAACTGGTTGGTGCTCTCATCCACCCAGGGCTGGCCATTCTGCTCCCGCTGCAGGAACTGCTGGTAGAGGATGGTCTGGAAGGCACTGTAGTAGCCGGTGTTGATGCCGATGCGATCGTCCTCGCCCCCTTCCAGCTTGGTGAACAGGATGGCCTGATCGTACATGTCCGCCAAATCCTGATAGGGATCTGCGGGATCCAGACCGGCTTCCTGGTAAATTTCATCGTTGCGGTACATCACCAAGGTTTGCACATCCAGGGGCAACCCGTAATACTCGCCATCCTTCTGGCCCCGCTGTACGGTCCAGGGCAGGTAGCTTTCTTCAATCTCACTGGGGGTTATGACCGAATCGGAGACCGGCAGGAGATTGTCCCCCGCGATGTATTCCTCGACCAGCCCCATCGGGATCTGGAAAATATCCGGCGCGGAGCTGGCACCGCCGGCGATGCCGGCCGCCAGCTTGCCCCAGTATTCCGCCCAGGGAATGGACTGGAAATCGATCGTGGCATTGGGATTCGCCTCTTCAAACTGGGCCTTGAATTCCTCAACCGCCGCCGCGCGTCCTGCGGAATGATGCTGCCCAGTGACTCAGGGTAACGGCCGTATCCTCCGCGGCCCCATCGGCCGGGGCCGCGGCAGGCACCGCCGCACAGGCCGCCGTGACCAGGCTGGCGGCACCGAGGGTGCCGGACAGGGCCAAAAAGCTTCTGCGACTCATGAAAATGGAAGACATAATTCTTCTCCTCAAATCTGTAGGACCAACAAACAAGCAACTGTTGCACGCTAGGCCGAGGCAGTACGAACGGGCCGGGCCGCGACCGCCCAGGGGTATGGTGGATCATCATGGTGCAACGAACGGTAGGTGGGAATCCAGACCCAGCGGTCGGTGCCCAGCGTATTGGGATGGCTGGCATGCAGCGTGAGGTCATGAAAGACGATAGCCCCGCCGACCGGCAGGGGGGCGCTGATGGACCGAGCATCCGGGGCCAGGGCTGCATCCAGCCGATGTCCGAAGCCGCGGCCGTCGGATGCGCCATCGTGGACTACATGCTCCTTGTGGGAGCCGGGCACCAGTTTCAGGCAACCGTTTTCGGTTGTGGCTTCGTCAAGGGCCACCCAAAGGGATACCTTGTGGCTTCCCTCCCAGTAAGGATGATCCTGGTGCCACGGGCTGTCGAAGTCGGTATCGTGATCCTTGAAGACAGCCTTGTCACTCAGAAACTCAATGTCGGGCCCCAGAATGGGTTCCAGCAGATCCAGGATCCGTGCATCACCCACCATCTCGCGGAACAGGGTGCTGCGGTATGCCAGGCCCACATATACCCCGACATGCCGAATGTCCTGCCAGCCGTCTTCCCCCGCCCGGCGTTTCTCTGCACAGACAGCGTCCACTGCGGCCTGCATTTCCGATTTCAGTTGTACAGCCTCAGTCGGGGAGAACAGGTCGGGCACAATCAGGTACCCATCCTGAGCAAACCGGTGGGCAACATCCGCATGCAGCATTGTGATTCAGAACTCCCGATCGTGACGGCATTTTCCACCTCTGGCTGTCCCCGTCTCTTCCTGATGTGAGATGTTCACTCCAGCCAGGCATGACAGAAACGTCAATAGGCCCCCGCGCGGGCAGGGCTACCCCCAACGGGATGTACCAGGACTGGCGCGGGTGTCAGACAAACAGAGTACCTAAGTATACCCGGAATTGACGCTTTGGCCATGTTCCCCCATGCCCTGCCGGATCATGGCAAAGTCCCAATGCATGACGGCCAGGCCAGAAACTGTCCCATATGCCCCATGGTTTCCGCGCTGTTTTCTCCTTATCCCCCCTCCTGGGGGCAGAGGCACTTTGGCCCTGTACCACGCGACAACGGGAATGCGGAGGGCGTAGCAACAGGAATACCGACATGCCGCATACCTGCCTGAGACCGCCTCCCACGCATGGCAAGGCCAAGGCTTCCGGTTTGCCCGTCCCGCCTTGTTGCGTGCCCAGGATCGGAAAGCGATGGCAAGCCGCGGGTACGCGGCTCGCTGTCGGCAGAGGCCTGCAGTGGCTCCGTACGCCCATCCGGATTACGGGGTCTGGGCTTCCTGCCACGCACGCTGGGCCAATGCGATGCTGTAGGGCATGGCCGTAGCGGCCGGATCGCTGCCTTCCATTTCAATGGACACATAGCCTGTGAATTCGGCATCCAGCAGGAGACGGAACACGCGGGCGTAGTCTATATCCAGCGAATACCAGGAACCCCCGCCCGGATAGGTTTTCATGTGGGCCAGCTGCACATGGGGCGCCACCCGCTGCATGGCCTCATACATATCCGCCTCAAAGAGGAAATTGCCCATGTCCAGGATGGCCCCCAGCCAGGGCGAACGGATGGTGTCCAGAATGTGCAGCATGCCATCGGCCGAGGTGGTCAGACCCCAGTGGTTTTCAAGAAGGAGGGACACGCCTGCGGCCTGGGCACGATCCAGACAGCGGGCGATACAGTCACAGACCCAGTCCAATCCTTCCGCCTGGGTATGGCCGGGCCAGGGGTCTACCCAGCCTTGGGCGGCGATGAGGTCGTCAAACGAGCCTTCCTTGCGCCAGCCGCCGGAATTGATGCGGATGGAAGGGATGCCCAGAGCGTACGCCAAGTCAATGCAATGCAGGGTGTGTGCAACGTGTCGTTCCCGCTCCGCGGCCTCAGCCCAGACAAAGTCCTGGTGAATGGAAAGATTGTAGAGATCCAGGCCAAGCTGAAACGCGCGCCGCTTCAACCCCTGCATGTAGGCGCTGTCTTCGCTTTCCATCTGGCGGTGCAATATCTCAACGCCGTGCAGTCCCAGCTCGTGGGCTGCTTCAAGGACGGTCTCGATCGGTACCCGGTCAGGGGTGAAATGCCAATAGGAATAGGTGGAAGTACCGAGGCGCAGATTCATTGCATACCTTCCTGACAGGATGGGGAGGCCCTTACGGCAGGGAGACCGGGAGGCCCGTGCGGGCGGATTCATAGGCGGCCAGCGCCACCTGCAGTGCTTGCAGGCCATCCTCACCGGAAATGGAGGGCGCACGATCCGTCCGGATCATGTCGATGAAGTCGTCCAGCAGGCCCTGATCGGGCGATTCGCCCCACGGTTGCCAGACAGTCCGTCCCAGGGTCGTGGGTGTCAGAGTCAAGTGCTGGCGGAAGGCGTCCACGGACAGCACGCCTTCCGCGCCCACCAGTTCCATCGTTACATTGCCCCAGGTGTAGTGGCCCGGCGGACGTGACCAGCTCGTATCCAGTGTGCCGTACACGCCGTTGGCCAGCTGGAACGAGAGCAGACCGGTATCGTCAATGCCCAAATCCGGGTGCAGCAGGCTCCAGCCAATCTCGGCGTATACCTCGGTGACCTCGGTCTGCCAGAACCAGCGCAACAGATCGATCACATGTACCGTGTGATCGATGACAGCGCCACCGCCGGCTTGCACGGCGTCCACAAACCAGTTGCCCGGCATGGAGCCGTGATTGGTACATGCGGCACTGTATACCCGGCCCAGACGTTCTTCCTCCAGCATCCTTTTGGCTTCCCTGACCGCCGGGGCAAACCGCACCGGAAAGGCAATCTGCAGCCGGGTGCCCGTGGCCCGGCAAATGTCGATCATGGCGCGGGCATCCTCTGCGGTCGTGGCGATGGGTTTCTCGCACAGAATATGCGCCACCCTGCCGGCCGCGGCCTCCACGTGCTGGCTGTGGTGCGCGTTGGCCGAGCAAATCACCAGCGCATCCAGCGTACAGTCCAGCAACGTGTCCAGGTCCGTGCACGGGGCAATGCCGAACGCATGCGCAATCCGGTGTCGGCGCTCGGGATCCTCGTCCCATACCCCGGCAACCGCTATGTCCGCCATGCCCTGCAGACAGGACAGATAGGAGTTGGCGTGCGGGTGGGCATGGCTGCACATGCCGATCCGAAGGGTCATGCGTCTTCCCGGAAATCCTGTACGGTTACCGGCAACCCGGTACGGAGGGAATGTAGCGTGGCCTGTGAAACCTTGACGGCCATCAAGGCATCTTCCGGCGATACCCGGAAGGGCTCGTCACGGTCCAGACAGCGCAAGAAATGCGCCAGTTCCGCCCGGTAGGGATGATCGCGGTCCGTGGTAGGGGTGCGGTTTTGGGACATGTCGTCTGCCATGGTCATCCAGGCCAGGGCGCCGGGATCCCGGGAATCCCACGCGATCAGGCCCTCGGTGCCGGCGATTTCCAAATGGGTGCGGGTCCGGCCCTTGGTGTGGGCCCAGCTGGCTTCTATATGGCCGATGGCACCCGACGCGAAGCGCAGGCTGATCAGGGCATGATCGCATTCGGGCACATGGGCCGTCAGCAAGCCCCGGGCATACACGCGCTCGATCTCGCCCAGACACCACCGGTGAAAATCGATGTCGTGGATACCGACATCCATGACGACGCCGCCACTCTGGGCAAAGTCGGCATAACGCTTCGCCGCATCCGGGGAGCCCCTGCGGGGAAATTCGCCGGCCCGTACCGTGCGGATCATGCCCGGGATGCCAATGGCGCCTGTCGCCACGGCCTTGCGGGCGGCCGCGAACTCGGGGAAAAACCGGACCACATGCGCCACAAACAGGCGTACATCCATATCCCGGCAGACCTGCAGGATGGCTTCACACTCGGTCACGGTCCGGGCCAGCGGCTTTTCACACACAATAGCCTTGCGGGCCTGGGCGGCCGCCATAACGGGTGGGGGATGTGCCGTGACATTGGTGCAGACATCCACAATGTCGACACTGTCGATCAACTGGTGCAGGGAAGCGAAGGCCCTGCCACCCCACTTTCCGGCGGAACGGGAAGCGGCCTCCGGTATGACATCAAACCAGCCCGCAAGTTCTACCGGCAGCTGAGACCAGCATTGGCCGTGCATCTGGGCTATGCTGCCCGCGCCCACCACACCTACCCGCAACATGGGAAACCCGCCTCTGTTTCATGCCGGATACGGGCAGCAGCCGTCTGGGGTGCCGGTACTTGCCTGGTATGCCACAGGCGGACTGACAAACACTTCATAGGAGTTCAAACAGAGAGGGCCAATGGTGCTGTGCAAGGTGGCGGTCAGGGGTTGCAGACCTCGCGGTACCGTCCCGGTTCTGGCGGTCGATCCTGCCTGCCTATGCCTGGAGGCCGCAATGGACTGTTCCCGCACCGGAGATACCGGGGTGGCAAGCACCGGAACGCCGGAGCGAACCCTCTGTCCTTCCCGTCACGTGATCCGCGTCATGCCCTCCAGGGGAGGCAAGCCATCGTCAAGGCGCCGGAGTATGTCTTGGGGTGTGGGAAAATCCGCTTGGGGTCTCTGCCGCAACCCTTGCACAAAATCGCTCCGGGCGTAAGCCTCACCGTACAGCGCCATCACCAGATTGGCCAACACGGCAATTTCCCGTTCCTGAACTTCCTCCTGTGCGGCCTGAACTTCTTCCCGTGCGGCCTGGGCTTCCTGCCGTGCGGCCCGGGCTTCGGCTTTGGCCTTGACGGGATCACCGTCTACCCATGCCTGTGCATGGGCGTCATAACACTGAAATCCGGCTGGGGCGTCCATGCGGACCCAAGTCCGCAGCACGCGGGAATAGTGGGGGGCTTCCGGAGCCCTTTCATCGATCCAGTCCCCGTCCGCGGTACGCGTCCACACATGTCGGATGCCCGGTGTCAGCGGGTCGCAGATCCAGTATTCCTCTACGCCGATCAGGTAGTAGAGGAGGGGATTGACGTACAAATCCTTGTCTGCCGTGGATCGGGACAGGAATTCGATCACCATCAGTGGGGGGCCGGACTCCGGCCACGAAACGTCGCCCGTGACAGGCAGGGGGGTAGCGGCCTCATACAACATCACATCCGGCGTTACGGCTCGCCGGACCGCGACCTTCGCAAAGGCCTGGATCACATGTGGCCAAGCCTCGTCCGGAATGGCCCGGACGAACTGCTTCACGGTGGTCCGCGCCGGTTCCGGCAAGGGCGAGACATCGTACAGGCATGCCTGCAGGTGCTGCAAGGGTTCCTGCAGGTGACCCACCGTGAGTTCCTGGTGACACTGCAATGCGACCACAGTCGGGGCCTGGTCCTGATACACCTGCAGATTGCACACGGTGAGTCGTGCGTACCGGCTGTGGATTTCGGAAGTAATGAGTTTCACTCCATCCTGCTGATAATAGGGATCCGTCGTGTGCCAGTCGCTGTACTGGTAAATGTCCGGTGTATAGGGATACGATGCATGGTAATGCCAGAGTTCCCGAATCTCCTGGGGGTCAGGCCCGGCTTCAGGGCGCGGGGGAGCCACAAGGGCAGGCTGGGCCATGTGTATACCTCCTTTGCACACATGTGTGGGCATGCGGTGCTTTCCCATTGTACTACAGCCTGTGCCCTGTCCTGGCGGGGGAATGGGAAGATGCCATGATCCCCGCAGGAGGGCAGCTCCCGGAGCCGACTGCCTGTTGGTATATGGGTATGGCCAGGGGGCTTGGCACAGCAGGCATCCGCCTGCACATCGCGTCAAGGGTCCGCCCTGCACTTCCTGGATCTGTGCCCTTGGTGCCGCCTGCCGGTGGTGCAGGACCTGCCTGCAGCCAAACCGGTGCATCCCCGAACTGTCTGTATCCCTGTGCCCGGAACCCTATTCCGTCACGGCCACGGCTTGCGTTACCGGTACGGCAGACCCTGCGGCACGTGCATGGAAATGCAGGACGAGGAGGCAACCCGTGTACAGCAAGGCCCCCACAAGGGTGTAGTACCAGATGACTGGGGGACCCACGGTAACCGATTCAAACAGGTGACCAATCAGCAGGGGCATGGTCAGGGAACCCAGAGACACCCCTACAAACATGAGAGATGTCGCCCGGCCCACGGCGGGAACATAGTGCGGTGTCAGCGACAGGGTAAGGGGAAACAGGGCGGCTTCGCCTATACCGCAGAGGAGGACGGCCACCCAGATTACGGTCAGGGAAACGGGCAGCCACAGAACGGCCACTACGGCGCCTGTGATCAAGGCCAGGGCGGCCATCAACACCCTGTGACTGGAATACCGCATCAGCAGGAAGACCGCCAGGAGGCGGGTACAGGTAATGGCCGCAAAGAATGAGGATGTCACGCCGCCGGCTACCTGCTTGGTGCTCAATTCGGTGGTCAACAGGTAGGAAAAGATAAATCCGCCCATCGCCAATTCCAGGGTGCCTGCCAGAAAGAGCATGACCATAAGGGTAATCAGGGGTACTTTGGGCAATGGGTACCGGTTGTCATCCGACGTGGCCACGGGGGCCGGACTGGGCAGACGCACATACAGCAGGACACAGGCCGCAACAAACAGGGCGATGAGGGCAAAGGGCGCCAGCAGGGCACCCGTACGCAATTGCAGATGTACGATGATGAGAGGTGTGAGCAGGGCCCCGACGCCCCATATGAAGTGCATACCGGTCAGGAAAGGGGTGACTTTCGCCCGCAATTGCCAGACGATCAGGATATTGGTGCCTACATCCATCCAGGCGGTGAAGAAACCGGTTGCCACCAGCAGCAGAAGCATCAGGATGAAGACAGGGGCCACCGCCAGGCCCAGGACGGTGAACGCCATCAGCAGCAAAGCCGCCTGGATGACACCATGGGCTGGCAGGCGTTCCAGCACCCGGCCGATGACGAAAGACCCCAGCATGAAACCCAGGGCCCTGGCCGAAAACATGCTGCTGGCGACATCCAGGGAAACACCGGTACGCTCCGCCAGGAAAGGCAGGGCGGTGCCCAGGGAAGGGGTCACGGTACCCAGAGCAATGTAGGAGATGTAGTACGTGGAGACCACACGGAACGATTGCGCAGAAAGATCCAGCCGGGCCAGGAGTCTGTGCATCATGGTTGGGGTGTCTGGTTCGGGCTCCCGGGGAATCTGCAGCGGGCTGTCCTACAGGCCAGACCAAGGCATGGGCCTGGCTTGCCGATCTGCCAGCGGACCATTCTACTGGACAAGGGCGGCCACCGCACCTTTACCGCACCGGGCAGGTGGCGCAGGCCGCATCCAGGGGTATCATGCCACCACCCATTGCAGGGGTGCGCATCCGGCAGGAACGGATCCGGAGCCGCCTGTCCGGGCGCGAATCTGTTGCGGCCCCCACAGGAGACAGCACTGACGCAAGGACGCATGCAACAGGACGTAACGATGCACAGAGAGACACAGGCATGGTGGTGATGGCCGCCCCCGGAAGCGCAGAGGCCAGACCCTCTGCCTCAGCTATGCAATTCCCCCATCTTCAGGGTTTCAAACAGCTTCAGCCGTGCCAGTATGATGATCAGGGCCACCGTTATGATGGCCGCGGCCGTGGCCATGATGCCGGACGCGATCAGCACTTCGTTCCAGGAAATCTGCACCACATACGGCGGAACGCGGGACGCTGCCGACAATCCCCCCTGCAGGAAGGGCACAAAGATCTGGCTGGCGGCATAGCCCAGCATGGTGCCACCGCCTATGCCCAGGGCCGTCATGATGGCCTGTTCCAGGGCCAGGCTGCCACCGGCCTGGTGCGACAGCAGTCCCATCGCCTGGAGCAAACCCAACTGGGAGCGCCGTCGGTGTGCGTTCAGGACGGCATGGACCGCCAGGGCCACGACGCTGAGCAACACCGTGACGGCATACCCCAGGGCCAGGAAGCCCAGCAAGCCCAGACGGGCCGGATCCGCTCTCCTTGCCGCCATGTCCTGCCGGGCATCCTCCAGTTCCAGCACTTCAATGCCACGGGCTTCCAGTACCGCTTGGACTTCAGGGCCGGAGATGTCCTGGGTCAACTTGAGCCAGACATAGTAAGGCAGCGGACCTCCGATCTGGGTATGGACATAATCCAGATTGCCCACGAGAAAGAGCTTGTCCGGGGGATAGGCGGTAGGGAAATAGTCCAGACTGCCCACAATGCGGAAAGGCACGGGAACACCGGAGCCCATGTTCAGACCCCGGATCGGGATCACGTCCCCTACGGTGTAACCCGATTGCGCCAGCAGGGCGGTGGAGACCAGCAGGCCATCATCCGCCATGGCCAGCTCATTCATGAGAGCGCCCAGGGATTGGGTGGCAAAGTCGGGGCGGAAGAATCCTGCCCGGGGCCAGTCCGCCCGGTCAATGCCATAGAGCTCCGCGGCATAATTGCCGGAGCCCATGGTGAAACTCACGGAAAACCGTCCCACGCGCGCCGCCGCCTGCACCCCCTCGATATTCTGGTGGAGATCAAAGGGGGGCATGACCCATCCCGACATGCCGGCAGCCGCGGTCTCCGTGGCCGCGGCTGGGGCAAACCGTTTGGCATTCTCCACCACGGCCAGGGTGGATCCCACCCCATACAGGGCACTGTCCACCAGATTGTGGTCCAGTGTGCGTGCCACCGAGGTCACGAAGGCACCGAGACCTGTGGTCAGGAGCAGCAGATTGAGCAAGGGCACCTGCTGGAGGGCATGCCGGGACAGGTTCCGCATGGCCAGCAGGAAGGAAAGTCCCGGCAGTGCACGGATCGGAACTTCCAGCAACCGGAGAATGCCCGGCCACAGGTAACGCAGGAGACGCGAGCCGCTCCACAGGAACAGGCACGGCGTCAGGAAGAGGAGCGGGTTTTCCCATAGGTTGGTGCCCTGAAACAGCTGGGGCAGGGCGAATTGTCCGCGGGTGTGCAGCAGATACCAGCCGTAGGCGCACGCGACCGCCACCAGCAGATCCCATAGCAGGCCGGTCCCGCTCAGGATGGAGGGCGGTCGGGAAAGCCGCCGTTCCGCCTGCACCACGGTGGAACGGGCCAGACGCACGACTGGAATCAGGGTGGCGGCATTCACCAGCAGGACAGCGATGCCCGCATACTGCAGGCTCACCCGGGTGATGGCGGGGGACAGGAACAGGTCAGAGGCACTCGCGTCTCCCCCCACCAGCAGGGCAGAGGCGGTGCCCATGAGGCTGGCCGCCAGCAACCCCCCCGGAATGCCCAGGAGCAGGGCGCAGGCGGTCAGGATCAGGCCCTGCAAACCGAACATGCCCAGCAGTTGCGACATGGAGCTGCCGCGGCTGTGCAGAATGGCGATTTCCAGCTGCTGCCGTTCCACAAGACTGGCGGCCGTTATCATCACGAACAGGAGAATCAGGGCGATCACAGGCAGACCGAGCACCAGCAGGATGGTGGACTGGGCGGCCACATTGGCCTGATATCGCCACAGGGCATTTTCCGGTGACAGAATGAGGCGGGTGCCCGCCAGACGCTGCTGCACCTGGGTTTTCACCTGGTTCAGATTCTGCTGGAGGATCGGAACATCCTCAGCCCGGACCGTGCCGCCATCCAGGGCGACATACCACGTGGCGTTGAACAGGGGACGGGGAATCCGGAATTGCAGATCCGACAGGTAGGTGTCCGCTGCCGTAAGCAGCGAGTTTTCGAAAACCGATGGCGCAATATACCAGAAGGCCGCATTCGGGTCCGTGGCCTGCCAGATGCCGGATACGCGAACGGGCAAGGCAAATGGGTGTTCCGGCGTGGCGGGATCCGGATTGGCAGCCCGGTAAAGCACATAGACCTCACCGACCTGCATGCCTGTCTGGTTGGCCCATGCCTGGTGCACCAGGACCTCCACCGGATGTGTGGCGTCGGCCGGTGCCCGGGGCATGGCGCCGGCCGCCAGGGTAGCATGGGATGCCAGATCGCCAATGAAACCCAGGTTCATCTTGCCCAGGGCTTCCTCCCCCCGGCCGTAGGGACCAGCACCGGCCGGAAACAGCTGCAACAGATCACTGCGCACAGAGTGCATCTGCGCCAAAACGGGCAATCTGAAAGTGGCCGCCAGCGCTTCCTCGAAATAGGGTGCCAGCGCATGGTATCCGGCCTGGCGGGTGGCATTGCCCCCGAGGGTGGTGGAGGCCGATACCCCGTCTGTGGACAGAAAGAGGAAACCAAAGGCCAGGCGGCGGGTACTGGTCTCCAGATTCAGTTCGTCCCGCAACAGGCGCTGGTTGACCGCATCTGTGTACATGGGAATGGCGGCCACCAGGGCCACCGCCATGATCCACCCGCCCAACAGGGTACTGTGCAGCGCTCCCTGGTGGCAAAGGCGGCGCAGCGCTAGACCGGCCAGGCCTGACACCTGGTACGCCAGATGCGCTGACGCTTTCATGCGGCGGGTGGGGCGCGAGTCAGGCTTTGAGGGCTCCCGACATCAAGCCGACAATGAAATAGCGCATGGTCAGCGTGAACAGGACGATCAGGGGAATGGAAGCAATGACATAGCCAGCAAACATGGGCCCCCAGCACTCCAGGCCCCATTCATTATAGTGAATGAACCACAATGTCCAAATGCTGTGGCCCAGACTCTGTGCGGCCCACCCATGTCGCGTCGCAGGAATCCCCCGGCTTGCCCACCCTCGCCGCCGGTATGTCTGCATGCTGTCCCACAGACCGCTGGACCGAACTCGTTCCTGTCCTGAGCCCGGGAGTGACCGCCCCTCAGGTTCGTAGCCTGGAAGCGGGTCGTGGAAAGGCAAACCGATACGGTGCAGTCCGGCAGGTGCATCAGGCTTCCACACGCCCCTGCGGGTTGTCCATTGCCCGCAAAGCAGGCGATCTCGCATTCGTATCCTCGTCCTTGACCGGCGGATCCCGATTGAGTTCCGGATCATCCCCTGCGTCATCAGGGAAAAGGAAAGGGAGGCCAGGACCTGTACAGGCAAACCTGGCGGCAGGTCTATCAGTCCTTCCCCTCAGGGTCTCCGGCAAAAGGTTTTGCGTCTCTGACATGTACACGGTCGGCGGTGTACAATGGACAGGCAGCAATTCGGTTGGCCAGCTGGCCTGGCTGTCATCACCAACCGTCAATGAGTTTGCCCGCCGTGGGACCCGCGCAGAGCGCCGTATGAACCGCAGTCAGTTTGTTTTCGTCCTGTTCATCAATGTCCTGGTTACCGTTCTGCTTACCTCCTCCATTCTCCTGTTGTATGAATGGCGGCGTCCCCAACCGAATCCAGAGTGGTGGCGGGGTACAGACAGGGCGCAAATTGGGGCGCCGGCGATACCGCCAGCCGCGACACCGGTGGCAGGGGAAACCCCGGCCACGGAATCGGCCATTGCCACCACGGCATCAGACAGCACAGATGCGGGAAATCCGGCGGAGCGCACCTATACCGTGCGCGAGGGCGATTCCCTCAGCGCCATTGCGGCGCTCTTTGGAATTAGCCAGAGCGCTCTGGCAGCGGCCAATGGCATTACCAACCATAATCTCGTCACGGTGGGCCAAACCCTGACGATCCCCGCGGAGGGGACGACGGACGCCCTGGTGCCCCGCCCGCCGACAGCGGAGGACCTGGGGCTGGAAGTGCTCAATGCCGGAATCTATGCGGAGGAAGTGGTGGTCATTGTCAACCAGGGCCAGGGCGTGATCGATCTGTCGGGCTGGTCCATCCACACCAGCCTGGAGGAAGAATATACATTTGTCCGCATGTCCCCGCTGTATCAGGGCGAAAGTGTGCGTCTGATGTCCGGTGCCGGTACCGACACCGCGTATGACCGGAATTGGGGCAGGTTGCCAACCACATGGACACCAGGTACTATAATTGCACTCAGGGATCCGTCGGGTGCCGAGATTCTGCGTGTGGAAATACCGTAAGATCAAAACTGAGGTTTGGCGCACATGACTGACAGTACCAAGGAACAAGGCCACAAAGCAGCCTCTGCCGCCGGGCGCAGAGACCCAAAACGCAAGACCGAATCCCGCTCGTCGCGGCCAGGACGGGGACGACGTACCAACCGGCGTCGGTCACGCAACGCGAAACGCACGGAGCAGGGGAACGGTCAGAAGGGATCGCCGGAAGCGCGGTCCCACCGCCAGACCGAAAGCAAGAAGAAAGGCACAGGTTCATCGCGCCGGAAGCGCAATGGATCCGGATCGGCACGGGGACGCAACCGGCGCCAGTCTTCCAAGCGTGTCCGCAACAGACAAATGACGCCGGATACGGCCCAGCAACAGGAAGCCATGCAGCCCGATGCCGACTATGTCCCGCCTGACGCGGTGTTCCTTTACACGCATGTCCGGCGCCAGTCCTACCGCGATTTCGAACAGGAAAGTCTGCAGCGCCCGCGCTGGTTCACGCGGGTGGCGTCCGACTCCAGTTACCCTGGATAAAGGGCCATGCGGCACGGGAACCCATCTGCCTGAGGGCAATCGGCTGTGGCCCGGGCCGGCATAATCCGGGACGCAATGCATTGCCGGCAGCAGGCCACCTGAGACCTGGCATCCGGTACGCCCTGCTGGATGGTGCTGTGCGGGTCAGACGATGACAATGCCCTACATTCCCTTTTACCTGGTGTTGGGGGCTTTGGCTATGGGGGTATGCCTGTTGCTGGCTCCCCTCTGCGCGCGCCTGGGGCACAGGACAGGCATGGTGGATATGCCGGGTGGGCGGCGCCTGCATGCCGGGAATGTGCCGCGTACAGGCGGGCTTGCGATCTGGGGGGCCTTCACCCTGGTACTCGGCGGCTTTCTGCTTCTCCCCCGGGTCTCGGCGGTGGAAACAGCCTTTTGGTTTCCTGTCAGCCAGGATGCCAACGAAATGCGGCGTATTGGCGCCCTGCTGCTGGGTGGGGGATTCTGTGCCGCCTGGGGCGTGGCGGACGACAAATGGGATCTGGGTTCCCGCTGGCAATACCTGATTCAGCTGGGGGCCGCCCTGATTGCCATGGCCGGGCTGATTTTCATCAAGGATGTCAACAATCCCCTGGGCGAAGGCCTGTTGCTGGGACCGGACGGCTTTCCCTGGTGGCTGGTGTTTCTGGTGACTGTCTTCTGGTTCACGGGGTGCATGAATACCCTCAATTGGCTGGACGGCCTGAGCGGGTTGGCCGCCGGTGTCGTGGCCATTCTGTGTCTGGTACTGATCGTGCATATGCTGGTGGTGCTTCCGTCACCCCAGGCCAGTGTGGCCGTAGTGCCCACCATCTTGCTGGGTGTGCTCCTGGGCTTCCTGCCTTTCAACCTGGTGCGGCGGAATCTCTTCATGGGAAGCAGTGGCAGCTATTTTCTCGGTTTTGCCGCCGCGGCGGTCGGTATCATGGGCGGGGCGAAGATTGCCACCGTAGTCATGGTCCTGGGGCTGCCCATCGTGGATGTAGCCTGGCTGATTTTCAGCCGTATGCGGCGGGGCCAGCGGCCGTGGACAGCAGGCCGTGATCATCTGCATTTCATTCTGCTGGATCGGGGCCTGCCCGAGACCCTGATCGTAGGCGCATACTATCTGTTCTGCTGTCTCTTTGGAGTGCTGACCCTGGCCCTGGATGATCGCCTCAACAAACTGCTGGCCCTGATGGGGTTAAGTGCCGTGGCGGTCACGGTAATGGCCTGGCTGGGACGGGAATATGGTGGGCGGCATGCCCCTGACGATGCCGATTAGCCGGGGCTGCGCGGTGGTCCCCGGCCGCTGGTTTCGGGAAAGG
>CAXXOQ010000164.1:0-7107 GCA_963664185.2 Caldilineaceae bacterium
TCTGCGGAGGCCAGGCTGACGCCCTGCCCCGCACCGACGACGCCCCCTGTGTCGTGCCGGTGCCCCGGCGCTGGCATCGGGGCACACGCCAGCGGATTGCGGAGCTGGCCGGCAACGGGGACACGGCGTGGATTCATGTGCAATACCAGACAGCCGCCTTCAACATGAATCCCGGCATCAACCTGGCACCCCGCGCCTGGAAGCGCCGGGGCCTGCGGGTGGCCTGGACCTACCATGACCTGTTGCCCCCCTATCTGTTCCCCCGCAGCGGCGCCCGGATGCGGCACTGGATCACGATGCGTCCCGGACAGGACAGCGATCTGGTGATCAGCACGAATCGGAATGACTGCCACACCCTGCAGACTGCCGGCGTGGCCGCGGCCCTGATCCCCGTGGCCAGTCACATCCCGCGCGTGCCGCCGGATCCCCGGTGCCGGGACCGGTGGGGGGTGTCCCCGGCAGAGCCGGTGATAGGCTTTTTCGGCCTGGCCCAGCGCAGCAAGGGGCTCCAGACCCTGGTCGAGGCAGTGCGTCTGCTGCATCACCGCCAGCTGCCCGCCAAATTGCTGATCATTGGGGGCGCGCCCGGCGTATCGGACCAGTCCAATCACGCCTTGCGGCGCAGTGTCCAGAATCTCATGCGCACGGCGGATCTGGAGTCCCATGTAATCTGGACCGGGGCGTTGCCCCCCGCGGAGGTCAGCCATGCGCTCGCCGCCTGTGATCTGGTCGCCCTGCCCTACGCGGACGGGGCGAGTTCCCGGCACAGCGCCCTTATCACCTGCCTGGAACATGAATGCGTGACCGTAACCACACAGCCCCAGGACCCGGATCTGCTGGCGCCCGGCGTGCCCGTGGTAGCGCGCCAGTCTTTCGTGGCGCTGGCGGACAAGCTGGCGGCTCTGCTCCAGTCGGCCGACCTGCGCGACGCGGCGCGGGCGGCGGCACGCCAGTCGTGTGCCGGGCGCAGCTGGAAGGTCATCGCCACCCGGCATCAGGAACTCTATCAATCCCACATGGCTGGAACACCCCATGCATTTTGATGCCCTGACCCTGGCCTGTGCTGTCCACGAGATGCGGGAACAGGTGGTCCCGGGACGGATCCAGAATGTGGTGATGCCGGAGGCCCATGCGATTGCCTTTGAAATCTATGCCGGCGGCCAGCGGCACCATGTGCGGGCTCGGGTGCGGGGGCAGACGGTGCAGATGAATCTGATCTCCGCCAAGGCACGCCGGGGCGATGATCCGGTCATTCCCCTGCTGGAACAGCTGCGCAAATACGCGCGGGGCAGTACGCTTACCCGACTGGAGCAGCCGGATCCCACGGAACGTGTGGTGGTGGCGGATCTGGCACACGGCCAGCATGGCGCTTCCCGTCTGGTGCTGGAACTGACCGGCCGCCAGGGCAATGCCCTGTTGCTGGATGCGGCGGACACCATCCGGGGACTGTTGCGCGTTGATGCCGGGTCACGGGGCCTGCGGCCCCGCGCCACCTACACGCCCCCACCCCAGCGGGATCGGCTTTCCCCGCTCCATTGCACCGCGCAGGAGTTGCAGTCCGCCCTGGCCTGCAGTACCCGGCCCAAGGCCTGGCAGACCCTGACCCAGATTCTGGCCGGTGTGGGCCCTACCCAGGCCCGGGAACTGGTCTTCCGGGTTACCGGCACCGCAGACGCTGTGACCTCCGCCCTGACCGGTCAGGACCTGTGGCCCATCCTGCGGGACCTGTGGGCACCCATCCATGATCAGAGGTGGACCCCCAGCCTGGTGGAAGAAGAAGGACAGGTCGTGCTGTATGCGCCGTACCGGATCCAGTGCCGGGATGACGCCCAGGCGGTGCCCAGCCTGAATGAGGTGCTGGACCGCACCATTTCCCCGGATCCCTATAGCGCGGCCCGCACGGCGGTGCAAACCCAGTTGGCCCGGGCCCGCCGGCAAGTCCAGCGGCGTCTGGCGGCTGTCCAGCGGGACTTGCCGGAACCGCACGCCGCCGATCGGCTGCGGACCCAGGGGCAGTGGCTGCTGGCGCTGCAACACTCCCTGCAGCCGGGCCAGACCGAGTTGGAGATTCCCGATGGGGAGACAGAAGCGGTCCGCCTGCAACCCGACCGGACCCCGGTCCAGCAGGCGGAGGCCATGTTCAAGCGGGCCCGCAAACTGGAGCGGGCGGCTGTGATCCTGCCCCGGCGTATCCAGGATCTGCAGCAGGATCAGGCGTACCTGGAGCAGCTGGAACTGGATTTGGCGACGGCCCGGAATCGCCCGGACATTGCGGCAGTCCGCGAGGATCTGGAAACCGCGGGCCTGTTGCGCCGCCAGGGGCCGCCCCGCTCCCGCACGCCCGTACCCTCACCTGCCACCCGTCCCCGTACCTATACCAGTGCCGAGGGCTTCCCGATTCTGGTGGGACGCAATGCCCGCCAGAATGACCATATTACCTTCCGCCGTTCTGCGCCCCGGGATCTCTGGCTGCATGTACGGGACGCCGCCGGTGCACATGTCCTGATTCGGTCTGCGGGGCGGACCGTATCCCCCGCTACCCTGCAGGGGGCCGCACAGCTGGCAGCCTTTCATTCCGGGCGCCGCGGCGAAAACCGGGTACCCGTCATGGTGACCGAGAAACGGCACGTTACCCGTCTCCGGCGGGGACGGCCGGGACAGGTACGCGTGCGGAAAGGATCGGCCCAGGTGGTCATGGCCGACGCCGTGGCCCCGGGCTGGGAAGAAGTGACGGATTAGGATTAGAGAGAAGGTGGTGACGCGTCAGCGCGCCAGGATGACCCGCATGACCGGATAGTCTTCCGCTCCAAAGCGGCTCTTGTATTCCTCGTCCCCCTGCATGAAGTCAAAGACCCGGTGGCCTGTGACGATGGCGTACTGCACGGCATAGGCCAGAATGGCCCAGCCGGGACTGAGGTGGGCGTAGATCGCCGGATCGTACCCGCTGTTGTAAAGCAGGTAGCGGCGATCATGGGTAAAGGAGAAGAGCGCGGCGGCTTTCTGGCCGTTCAGGGTCAGGAAGAAGAGACTCAGCAGGCCGGCATCAAACATGCGGCGTCCCATGCGCCGGAAGAACACCTGCATCTCGGCGTTCATGAACTCGTTCTTGTCCGGGCGGCTGGCGCGCTGCAGGCGAATGAAGTCCTGAATTTCCTGATCCAGATCGTGCTCGGGGCCCACCACGTAAAGCCCCACATCCGCGGCCCGTTCAATGCGGCGCTGCTTGCGTCGGATTTCATGGCGCTGTTTCTTGTCCACCTGATCCTGCAGATAGGACTCATAGGTGGTCGGCAGCATCACCGCCGGGGCCACATCTTCCTGGAACACCTGCACCGCCATCCGGCGGCAACGGGCAATGTCCGGCAATACCTGGTACGTGGAGCTGTTGTAGGGCAGATTGCAGAGATCCACCACATCCCAGGGGGGCGCATCATCGCTGTCCAGCCAAGCCAGAAACGTGCGGTAGACCGGCACTTCCCAGCCCTGGGCGACGATGACATCCAGGTAATCGCTGACCTCAATGCAGCCGACGATGCTGAGCTGGTTTTTGCCGTCATGGTGGGAATCGGCGCCACTCAGGAGATAGAGGGGCAGAATACCCACCAGTTCTCCGGTGTCTTCGCGGTGATAGGCCGTGATCCACTTTTCGCCCAGACCGAGATTATCCCACCAGACGGTTTGCCAATCCAGGCGCATGAAAAAGGGCTGGGAACTGGAGGCATCCACGAGGGCATCCCATGCGGCCGCCAGTTCGACAAAGCCGTCGGCGGTATCGGGGCCGTAGGTGGTTACCCGGAGAGGGACATCTGGCCCCTGAGGACATGCAGGTACATGGTCCTCGTCATGAATCAGTTCCGGGGGTACTGTGCTGGTAGATGAAATAGCCATAGCAACAGCATTATAGCATTGTGGCCATGGGGTATCCACAGGATTTCTCTTCCTGCAGAAGACTTGGGCCGCCGCAACGCCGTTCCCTCAATATGCAGGAAGGCATTCGCGGGTTTGGCAAGACATCATCCGTTATACTGCGTTCTTGAGACTGCGATTGGTGCAAAGACAGCCATGGGTTTGTTCCAGGTGGTTGATCATGGTGAAGAAGTCAGCTGGCGCGCATCTCCTGGCCGCCATTCAGGATAAACGTCCCATCGTTTTGGTCCTTGGTCAAGATGCATGGGCTGATGCCGAGCTTCAGGATCGCATCCTGGTCAAATCCCTGGCCAAATTGGGACTCAGTGATGAAATCCATCGGGGCTGGCCGGCACTGTTAGGCATGAAGCCCCTGCCGGAAGGGTTCTACGAATGGATGGCGGAACGCTTTGCGCGACGCGTGCATCCGGTTTGGCTGGAGGTACTTGGAGCATTGCCATGGAGTGCCGTATTTACGTCCTCACTTGATCCCACGCTCAAGAATATCCTGGTCCATAAAGGCCGTGAACCTAATGTGGTATTGACAGCAAACGACATATTGCCTTTCGCTCGCAGTAGAGCACGACCGCCTCTTTATCATCTCTTCGGACAAGCCTGTTCAGATCCTGAAACAAAACCCCCGTCAGATCGCATGGCGTTAAATGCGCACTTGTTCAACCACACTTTGCCATTGCTTGGACGTCTATTGGAAACAACAACAGCCCTGGGGCTTGTTGTTGTTGAAGGTTTCGTTTCAAATCGGGGTTGGCTCAAAGTTAGAGATATCCTGGGTGCGACAGGGGGAGCCGAGTCCCAACAAATTCTTTGGTTTGGGGGCATGCCTCCGCTGGAGGTACAGGATGAGGATGCCGCTCTTTTCCAAGAAGCTGTCCAATCCGGACGCATTTTGGTGGAGTCAAGTCGGCTCAGTACGGTTGTTGCCGAACTAAAGGCTGCGGACGCGTTACCAGAACTTGATTGGCTTGAGTCCGAAGAAGCCGGAACCATCAGTTTCAAGGAGGGCAAGCGATTACAGACACCCCCTGCAACACGACTGCTTGTTGAAACCGTGGCTTCGATTGTCGACGACTCGTGGACTGCCTTTCTGGCACCACTTGGAGAGGATGCGAAATACACCATCTTCCGGCGTTTCCATGGTGGTCTGGAGGGATCCCGGCTTCTGGTTGAAGGCATAAGAAGAGGATTTGCCATAGAACGTGACTTTGAGCGCAAGCTAAGGCATAGAGTGGACAAGCTGCTTTCCCCTCATGCCCATTCTGACACCCCAATCCTGGTTCATGGTCAGTCTGGTACCGGCAAGTCTGTAGCTCTGGCTCGTCTGGCAATCCATTTCCGCATGGAACGAAAGGAAACAGCGGTTCTATACGCCACCGAGCGGATCCCACCGTCGCAGAACATTTCAGGTTTCTGTGAAGTTGCAGAGAAAGCCGGTGCCATGGCTACTTTGATTGTATGCGACGCCAATCAGGATGTATCCCGTTATCGTGATCTGTTAAAGAGTCTGCGCAGTCGGGGTCGCAGAGTTGTGGTGGTAGGCTCGCGTTATCGTTTTCCAAAGGACAAAGTACCGCAAACTTCCGTCAATATAGAAGCACCGGTTCAGCTCACGGCACAAGAAAGGAGGAAGCTGGCTGACTTACTCACACGCTTCTTGCCGTCACGACCTGATCCCACGAATTGGATAGACACTCACATATTGACGTATTTGTACCGATTCCTGCCCGCAAGTCGGCCGCGGCTTGGTGCAGAAGCCAGAGCTACAGAGAAAGGAAATACGGATACGAGGCTCTCAATACCGACCCAGTCAACCTCTTTCACAACGCGCTGAGCAGTTGTACAAAGCCATGGAAGCAGGGAAGCTGGAAGATTTCAGACCTGTGTTCAATGACAGGCAAATCGAAGCGTTGGACAGGCAAGATACAGCAGGCCGCATTATTGATTTCGTGATGGTGGCAGGCCGTTTGCATTGTCCCGTTCCCGTCAATCTTCTCTTGCGAGTTGCATCTTCATCCAATCATGGTGTCAACTATGATCTTGCTTCTAACCTGATTAGCGATTTGGATTTGTTTCGTTGGCAGTCAGCCAACGAAGAGGGCACAGAATATCTTCTCAAGCCTCGGCTGGCACGTGAAGCAGAACTAATCTGTCGGCGGCGTTTGGGGGGACCAGCGGCCGAGGCGGAGTATCTCATTGAGCTGATTGGTGCTGTTAGAAACTACGATTTTGACAGTAGCTACCCGGAAAGAACCTTTCTTCTGCAACTTCTACGCCAGTTGGGCCAATACGGGCCATTAGAGCATCGCTATAGACCCTTCTACGTGGAAATTGCCCGTACCCTGACCAAACTTCGTCAGACCGACACGCTAGTCCATCCAAGCCTGATGTTGCAGGAATCATTATTGCGGCGGCGTGCTGTACGCGACGGAGTGGTTGATGACCAGGATTCTTTGGCTCTTCGCTGTACTGGGGATTGATGCTGGACCAGAAGTTGGTGTGGCCTTGCGCAAGATACGTGAGCTTTTTCAGGCCGGGATTCATGATCGGGAACAGCTTTTCCAATGTCTGCAGGATAAGCATGGTTGAACTTGGTCCTGCAACATGATCAGTCTCCTTGAAGGCAACCCGCGACCAGGATAGTTGCAGGAACCCAACGCACTCGTACCCAATTCTATACTTTTGTGCCATGGAGAAACCGCAGGCGATGGGATAAGCCGCTTTTATTCGGGGTGTTCTGAAGTCCGTCTGTCCAGACCATATGGCTCGCTACTGGCGCAGTAATTGGTCGTGCATCATCTGTGGTTGGTCATGGAGCAGGGAGGCCTGTACCAGCGCGGCACGAAACAGTTCTCGGTCCGAGATGAAATAATGCGTATCAGGTATGCATGTCATCAGGAAATCAGCGATGATTTCCCGGCATCCAGACCTGATTCCCGGCTTCAATTTCCCTATCGAGCAACACCAATCAAAAACAAGCACCAAAATACAACTGTAGCACCAGCAAACTGGCCATGGCCAAATGTTGAGCACGATGTAAAGGAAGGCCAGTATCGTGGCCTTTCATTTTGGCGCGTACAGGATCAAAATCTACGAACCACGACTTAAACAAAGCCTTCATCATGGCTTTCAGTGTTTTGTTCATGCGTCGGTTCAATTCAATCTTGCTGTCCAATGTACTGAGGA
>CAXXOQ010000165.1:0-13061 GCA_963664185.2 Caldilineaceae bacterium
CAAAGGGATGAATGAAGACCAGTCCATAGGAAATGGCGGCAGCATGGACCACGGGAGGGACCTGCAACTCTGTCATGCGCCGGTGGGTTTGGCACAAGCCCGCCATCAGGGCTTCAACATCCTGAGGTCGGCATCCGATCATATCTGTGTTCATGCGTGTGGGCATGCCTTGTGTTTGTGCCCCCACATAGCTCTGGAAATCACGGTAGCAGCTGTTCTCTGGCACACCGGTAATCAGGCGTGCCACTTCCTCCAGACCCTCGCGGTAGACATAGTCCTGCTGGTGTGCCTGGGTCAATAGATACACAAAACGTTCGGCCCGGGTGGGATCAACGCTCTCACTCTCAATACGCCATGAATCCTTGGTTTCACCCAGGTACAAATGAGTCAGGACACGTTGCCAGATGTGGGCCTCTGTGGCGTGCATGGTCTGCTGACATTCGGCCTTCCAGTCCCGTCGGCCCAGCATCTGGATTGTGGGAGTGTTCAGGATGCGGGGACAGAACCCAGGTGTACCCACAAGGTTGTTGCGTACACGGTGCCGCGGTGATGGCGTGCTCTTGCCGACTACATATGTTTCCGGGGACAGCAAGTCCACAGAACGCTGTGTACGCATGTCAGGCAGGGGTACGTGCGCACCTGTCAGATACTCGTAGAGAAACCATAAACGGCGGCGCGGTACGCTCGTGGGATGCAATTGCACGAAGTCCGCTATGCTCTGCGGGACCATATGCCCGAATACTTGGCTCAGGAGGCACAGATCCAGGACCTCATGGCGGAGGGCAAACAGCACATGATCCAAATCCGACGATGCGGGACCGGGCGCCGAACGTTGCGGATAGGCCCAGATTTCCTGGGGCGCAGCCGGGTCTATGCGACGAGGTGTCCTCACGTTGCCTACAATACAGGCTTGCTTCAGGGGCACTGTCACTGTCTGATACTGGTCGCGCAGAAACGCATAACCAATGAATGACTCGCGCACCATATAACACTCCTCGGCCAGCCTGCACGCATTTTATATTCATCATCGCCAATCTGCACAAAATCTATATTTATCTGCACAGAATCTATATTGAGGCAAGATAAACTGCACAGAATCTATCTGTCAGGCGTTGAGGTGGCAACTTTCAGATCAGAGTCATCTGTTTGTCGGCCTATGGGAAGGGAGTACGATCCCTGAGCCTGGCGTATCTTCAGTCTGACAGGATGTGTTTCTGCCTGCCAGCGCACTCCGCAGGTCCACAGTACCCGGACATTTTCGCGCCTGCGCGACGCCACTTGCCGTCTGGCGTCGATCGCGGGCAGTATTCCGGCTCCTGCTTCGCCGCATATCGCCACAGTTCCCCCCCCCATTCGCGGCGTCCAGGACATCAAGATCCCGTCATGCTAGAATGGATGGGCAAGAAGCGGTTAGGCTGTTTCTGTCCCCGATTGCTGGATGCAGTGTCCATGCCTTCACGATACCCCGATCCCCTTGCCTGCCAGGTGGCCCAACGTGTGTTTGCGCAGTTGGTACCACCACCCTTGAATGTGGTGCTCTTCGGCTCCCGTGCCCGCGGGGAGCATCATGGTAAATCCGATTTGGATCTCATGGTGCTGGTTCCAGACGACGCCGTGCCCACTGGGGTGACGCGCCAGGCCTATCGCTTTGCCGGCCCGGCCATACGCGAACTCTATCGGGGCACAGGCAACGAGGACATGGCCGTGGATGTGTTGCGCATGACTCCGGCACTTCTGGAGCGAGACAGCCGCTTGCCCGGTCATACTGCCAGGCAAATTACTCTGGAGGGAATCCCGGTGGATGAAGCCCAATGGCAACGCCATCACCGCGCTCCGGATCAGGCACCACCGGGTCGTGCGGAGACCCTGCGATCCATCACAGAACGGCTGGTAACCACCTACAAGGACCTGGGTGATATGTGGTCCATCTGGAACTCTCCCGTGGGCTCCGTGGAATCCACAGGTTTCCACGCTCAGCAGGCCCTGGAAAAAATGCTAAAGACCTATTTGCTGGCCCTGGGCGATCCGCATCCGCCCCGCAAACATGACATTGAGGAATCGACCGAGCGGATTGACAGTCTGGTGCCCGACTCGCACCAGGCTGCCTGGACTGGTTTGCGCAAGCGGGTTATGCAGTATAACCACTTGGCCTACGATCTGTATCTGTCCGACATGGCGGTGGATCACCGCTACCTGCCCTTGTCCGAATCCATTGACTGGACCACCCTTTATGGGCAACTGAACCGGTTGGCAGAGGATATGGTGCAGGATATGGAACAGAAACTGGGCTGGAATGTCACTTCCGATCCTGATGTCCAGGATTGGCGTTCACGGCTGTGGGACACTTGGCACCCTCCGCGATCCTAAAGGCGGGTGCGCAGGCAAAGCTGTTTTCCGCCTCCGCGCGTGACCCTGTGCCACCTGTTCCCTCAATCCGGGGCTGACTCTCTGTACAGAGGACTTTGGCCAGCACTGCATGCTGGGGGAAGGGATCCCAAGCTTGCCTCGTCCCTGGACAGAGTCGAGGCAAGATCCTGCAAGTATCAGGCAACGGTTACGAATCTGTTTGTCGCAGCCCAAACGCATTGCCCCGCACTGCCATCCCGAGATCCCTTGCACGCCTCTGGGGACCACCTCTTCTTCTTCAGGCTACCACCCAAGCGCAAGTGCTGTCGCTGACGGGAGCAGTCTGTTACACGCCTTTCCCTGTCACATGACTTAGTCCAGTGACGCCAGCGTCTCGCGCAGAAATGATACAGAGCGCTGCAGCGAGGCTTTGGGATCATCCCCGGACACACTGCACTCATAGGCCAGATAGCCCTCAAACCCTATCGCCTTGAGAGCCCCCAGACCAGCGTTCCAGTCAATGTCACCCGTACCCGGTTCCATCCGGGTATTGTCGGCGACATGGACATGCCCTACGTAGCTTCCCGCGGACCGGATGGTGGCGGGTGTGTCAGTCTCCTCAATATGCATGTGAAAGAAATCACTGAGAAGCGCCACACCGGGAGGATCCCCCGCGCGCTGGATAATGTCGATGCCATCCTGCTGCCTGCGCAGCAGATGCTGCTCGTACCGGTTCAGCGGCTCCAGGAAAAGCACGGTGCCATGGGCGTGGGCATGGGCGGCCAGATCAATCACGATCTCCGTCAACAGATCCCGCTCCAGATCCTCCGCCGTCTTGAGAGGCGACAGATCCGGCAGGAGTGGGGGCCCAAAGATGGGGGGCACAATCTGGCCCGCTGCCTGGAAATGGCCACAGAATTCCAGCGTGCGGCGGGTTTCGTCCACGCTGGCCTCGCGTTTGGCGGGATCGGGATCCAGCCAATCAAATGTACGCTGACCACAAACAGAGGCTATAACGAGGTTCCGGTCTGCAAACGCCTGCTCGTATTCCGCTACCCTTTCGTACACCCCGTCCATGCCCAGTTCGATGCCTTCTACGCCCAGATCCTCGGCCAAGTCCAGCCGCTCGGTCAGGGAATCTCCCGGCAACATTCGGTCCTGAATGGCAATCTTCATGTCTCTGGCTCCCTAGCAAGTGGTTACACCGTGTGTTTCTCAATATACGCATGATTCAGATTCAGGCCCAGGCCAGGACGCGGGGAAATATGCACGAAACCCTGTTTATCCATTGGGTCCACGCTTTCATGGAGCCAGGGCGGCACCGCATCAAAGTCGATGAACGGATGCAGCAAACCCCGTTCATAATACTCGCCCGGAATGGCCATGGAACACAGGACATGCAGGTTGCCCACACCTCCCCCATGCACTTCCATCCGCATGCCAAACGACTCGGTCAGATGGGCAATCTTGATCAGGGGCGTGATGCCCCCTACATCGCCAATGCCCCCTCGCACCAGATCACAGGCTCCGGCCTTGATCCATTCCGCTCGGACATGCATCTTGCCTTCGGCCGTCTCGGGACCACAGATGGGCAGGGACGTCTGTTCACAGAGCCAAACGTAGGAGGACATGCTGTTTTCGTCCATGGGCTCCTCCATCCAGTAGTAATTCAGTTCCTCCAGGCCCTTGGCTAGCGCCAGGGCTTCCAGGCGCGAATAGTAGTGAAAAGGATCCAGCATCAGGTGCGCATCGGGGCCATACACCTCACGGACTGCGGCACAGGCCTCCAGATCTCGTTTGACACTGGGTGCGCCTTCGTAGGGAGGCTGCCAGGTATGCAGCTTGAAGGCAGGGTATCCGCGTTCCATACACCATTCCGCGAAACGGGCATAGGCGGCTGGCGTATCCAGCCCACCTTCCAGATCATCACCGCACATCGTGCTGGCGTAGGCAGGCAACTTGTCCCGCGTTGCGCCAATCAGGCGATGGACAGGCTGATTGGCATCCTTGCCTGCCAGATCCCACAGGGCCAAATCCACGGCGGCCAACACCCGATCCGAGAGCACACCAATATGCAGGCGCTGGCGCTCCTTGAGACTCTGCCAGATCCGCTCCCGGTACAGCGGATCCTCGCCCACGATGTAGGGTTTCACATGCGCATTCACCACATCGGCATTGACGCCCCCCAGATAATGACCTTCCGTCCCTGTATCCGTATGAATGGTCATGAGTGTCATGACGGCCTCATGTTCCGGTCCGGGATGCCCATGTCCTTCCGAATCGCGCACGGTCCGGGAAATGTAGGTAAAACGCTGAAAAGTGATATCGGTGATTTGCATGTTCACGCCTTTGGCTTGGCTGGCCTAACGGAGTACAGAGAAAGCGGGTGGTACGGTCTGCCTATGACAGCAGGCTCTCTGCATCATTGTACTTTGAATCCGGGAGATCCCGGTGGGTTCCCGCAGGCGTCAGTTCGTGCCAGATTCGCTACGGTCACCCAGGATCAGCGATAATTTCTGTCTGATTGCGCTCGTCGTACCCGCATGTCGCCAGGGGGAATCCATGCCCTCCGGCGTCAATACCGCAGGCGGGTAACTCGCGTTCGTGATCAGGCGTTCCCACTTGCCCAATGCACAATCTTGCCGGAGACAACCCATGCTGAATATTGCCATGCTCAGCTTTGCCCATGTCCATGCCCGGGGGTATGCCCAACACATTCTGAATCATCCGGAAGCCCGGATTACCTGTGTATGGGACGACATGGCATCACGGGGCCAGGAAGCAGCCCGGTGGCTTGACGTTCCTTATGATGACAATCTGGACCATGTACTGGCCCGGGATGACGTGGATGCCGTCGTGGTCAATGCCACCACCAATATCCACCTGCCCGTCATTACCGCCGCCGCCACGCGTCAAAAGCACATCTTCACGGAAAAGGCCCTGACCGTCACCTTGGACGAAGCCGAGACTGTCACCCGTGTGGTCAAGGACAGCGGGGTCAAGTTCATGATCTCCTTGCCCAGCCGCACACGACCCGAAACCCTGTTTGCCCGTCAGGTCCTGGACGCCGGCTGGCTGGGCCAGGTCACGATGATGCGGGCGCGGATCGCCCACAGTGCGGCTCTCGGCAAGTGGTTCAAGGGCGGCACTCTCTGGTTTGGGGATGCGGAACTGGCAGGCGGTGGCTCCCTGTTTGATCTGGGCTGTCACACGGTTGACGTGATGCGCTGGTTCCTGGGCCCTCCCACCAGTGTGGTAGCCAAAATCCAGAATTTCTCCGGTGCGTATGACATTGATGATCAGGCCGTAGCCATTGTCGAATTCCAGGGCGGTGCCCTGGGGATCCTGGATGTATCCTGGGTCCACCAGGCGGGTCCCAACCGCGTCGAAATCTATGGCACCGAGGGATTTCTGGGCTGGGATGCCCGCGCGGGAAACATGGAATTGCAAAGCCAGCAACTTAGGGCGGGCGGCCTGGAGGGGATCTGGCATCCCCAGTCCCTGCCCGATCCTGCGCCCATGCCCATGGATCAGTGGATCGCGGCCATCCTGCATGGCGATGACATGACCATTACCATAGACGATGGCCGGAACCTCAATGAGTTGCTAGGAAGGCATCTATGTTTCTGCCCGTTCCGGAGCGGTACACATCTTCTAGTCTTCTGTCAACCTCCCGCTGCAGGTCTCCATAAACCCGGCTCTGTGGCTCGGAGTACCATCCATCCTTGCCTGCCCGTGACCGGGGGACCGGGAGTGTTTCCCTGCCCTGCCCCTTCACACGCCAGGCATATCCCGGTTCCAGGACATAATCCGCTGGCGGGAGCCGCGGTGCCTTCCCTGGAGCCTGCGGTGCCATCTTCCACCGGAATTGCCGGAACAGGCGGGTATCGCTACCCCACGGCTGTTCCCTGATCCAAATGGCCGTGGGGTTTCTCTGTCCCGCCGGCCGGACCGTCTGGAAGGAATTGCATGTCTGCCGGTGGCGGACGCAACGCCCGCCGGCCTCCTTCCTGTCATCGCCGGGCACCATCCACCTGCTTCGGCCAAGGACAGATCCCTTTGTGTCTCCCTGCCGGCAGGGAGACACACGCCCCATGCGGGAGCTCAACCCTTCTTGCATCTTCGGGTCTGCCGAAACAGTCCCAGGCCTAATCCGCCGTCGGTAAACTGCCTCCACCCTATTGGGAGGGAGGCCGAAGATCCATCTTGCGGCACCTCACGGGCCCCGTGGCTTCAACAGCAATTTGACTTTATATGAATTTTTCATATAAAGTGATGGGCCTGAACCAGATCACACATTCCTAGGAGAGCCAGGAAGGACGAGTCGGCAACATGGACAGGTTGGCGCATCCAGGCGGCAGCAGGGAAGCAGGCATGGTGCCCGCCCCCAACCCAAGGGTATGCCAATACGGGTCTCAAGCCGATCGCCTGCCATCCCTTCGACCTTCCGCCCTTGGCTGCGACATGGCTGCGTATCCCCCCATTCTCCATCCCGCAAGCCCTGCCTGTGCGATCCCACGGCCAGGATCACACAGGCAACTCCGGTGGCAGACCTGCACGGTGGAATACAGCGGTGACGCACCCAATTCCCTCATGTCTTCAGCTTCCAGCCATGGACCCATCTGTGCCGTTTCGTCTCAACGCGCGTGTTCCTGGGAACAATGTCTTCCCATGACCCGCCAGCCCTTTGCCCGTCATTCATCCAAGAGCGCTGTGGCGCTGTCACCCGGGGCGACTGGCCCGAGAAATTCCCACAAGGCATTGCCATGCGTGTGATTCGGCCCGATCGCCCTCCGCACAGACATTGTTTGGCTGCCAGGAATTTGGCCCTCGCCTACAACGACGTCACGGTGATTCCTGCCCTCGCCCTGACAATACCCCCGGGCCAACTGACGGCGCTTGTCGGTCCCAACGGGTGTGGCAAATCCACCTTGCTGCGGGGGCTGGCCCGGTTGCTGCGTCCCCAACAGGGAGCTGTCTATCTGGATGGCAAGGCCATTCATACCATGCCAGGCAAGGACCTGGCCCGGGAACTCGGCATTCTCCCACAGGGTCCGGTAGCGCCCGAAGGCCTTACCGTACAGGAGCTTGTGGCACAGGGCCGCTATCCCCATCAGGGCTGGCTGCAGCAGTGGTCCGCGGAAGACGAGCGCATCACATGGGAGGCCCTGGATGTAACCAATCTCTCCCATCTGGCGGATCGTCCCCTGGATACCCTCTCGGGAGGCCAGCGCCAGCGGGCCTGGATCGCCATGGCGTTGGCCCAGGAAACCGGCATTCTGCTGCTGGATGAACCCACCACCTTCCTCGATCTGTCCTACCAGATGGAAGTCCTGGAACTGCTGAAGGATCTGAATGGACACGGTCGCACCATTGTCATGGTGCTGCATGACCTTAACCATGCCAGCCGCTACGCCCATCACCTCGTGGCCATGCGTGACGGTGCCATCCAGGCACAGGGGACACCCCGTCACGTCATGACGGAAGAAATGGTACGGCAGGTTTTCCAGCTGGATTCCTGCATCGTCCCGGATCCTGTGTCGCACACGCCCATGTGCGTGCCCATTGGCCGTGTTGCCCTGCCGGCCGACGCGGGACAACCGCCTGCCTGAATCGGCACAACACGCCTTCTGCATCGTCCGCATTGCGCAAACTGTCTCACAGATTTCCGGAGGATTATTTTCATGAAACATTGGCTCCCACTCTTGTCTTCTCTCTGCCTTGTCATCTTGCTGGCAGGCTGTACATTCGCCGGACCGCAGCCCGATGCACCGGCGGACGCAGCCACCACGGATGGGGAGAAACGCCTGATCGTCCATGCCATGGGCGAAACCGAAGTGCCGCTTGTCCCTCAACGTGTCGTGGTCCTTGATACGGGAGAAACGGACAATGCCCTGGCCCTGGGGGCCAATGTGGTGGGGGCCCCGGTAGGTGATGTCATGACCTACCAGGGCTACCTGGCGGATCAGCTGGGCGGCATAACGGACACCGGTACCATCAGTGAACCGAATCTGGAAACCATTCTGTCCCTCAAGCCGGATCTGATCCTGGGCAGCAAGCAACGCTATGCCGAGATTTACGCCCAGCTGTCAGCCATTGCTCCCACCGTATTTACGGAATCGCTGCGGGTGCCTTTTCAGGACAATCTGCGCCTCCATGCGGAGGCGCTGGGCAAGACCCGGGAAGCGGAGCAGCTTCTGGCTGCCTACGACTTGCGCACGGCACAGATCCGCAACGCCCTGGGCCAGGAAAGGCCTACGATTTCCATTATTCGCTTCCGTCCCGGTCAGGTGCGTCTCTATCTCAAGAGTTCCTTTATCGGCTACGTCCTGCAGGATGTGGGTCTGCCCCGCCCGGAAGCCCAGGATCAGGACGTGTTTTCCGCGGAAATCAGTCTGGAACAGATTGCGGATGTGGATGCCGACTACATTTTTGTCACCGGTTATGCCCAGGACGACAGCGATCTGGATACCTTCCTGCAAAGTGAACTGTGGCAGACCTTGGGGGCCGTCCAGCAAGACCGGGTTCATCGACGTCAACGACGACCACTGGATCGCGGCATTGGCGATCCAGGGCGCCAATTTGGTCCTGGATGATCTCATTGCCATCCTCGATCTGACTATGGACACGGATAGCGGTATGGCGGCAGTGGACACGGCCTTTCCGGTCACCCTCGATCACAAGTTCGGGCGCACCGAGATTGCTGCCCTGCCTGCGCGTGTCGTCAGCCTGGGATACAGCGAACAGGATCCGATTTTGGCCCTGGGTGTGATCCCCATCGCGGTACGCGACTGGTTTGGAGGTCACCCCTACGGCGTTTGGCCATGGGCCCAGGAAGCCTTGGGTGAGGGACAACCCACGCTCATGCAGATGCCTTTCGGCACCCTGAACTACGAATTGATTGCCTCCCTGCAACCCGACCTGATCGTGGCCACGCATTCCGGGATTACCCTGGAGGAGTACGAGATACTCTCCCAGATTGCGCCGGTTCTCGCACAGCCGGACACCTACCCGGATTTCGGGGTTCCCTGGCAAGTCCAGACCCGCCTGATTGGACAGGCATTGGGCAAGGCCGCCCTGGCCGATCAGCTGATTGCGGAAGTAGAGACCAGGATTGCGGCCGCGGCCGCGGCCAACCCGGACTTCGCCCAAGCTTCCGTCGCCTGGGCTACGCCCACGGAGGGAGGAGAATACTGGGTGGTAGGTCCCAATACACCGCCCCTGCGCTTTCTGGCCGCCTTGGGCCTGCAGTATCCGGAGACGGTAGCGGCAGTGGTGGGCGATCTGGACTCTGTGAAGATCAGCAGTGAGCGCCTTTCCCTCATTGATGTGGATGTGCTCATTATGCGGGCCTACACGGAAGAGATTCGCGACGCCCTTAAGGCCAATGCCATGTACCAATCCCTCTCTGCGGCCCAGGCAGACAAGACCATCTTTTTTGTGGGCAATGATCCCGTCTATGGGGCGCTCAGTTTCAGCACCGTGTTAAGTCTCCCCTATGTGGTAGAGGAGCTGGTGCCCCAGATTGCCGCCGCCATCCAGGACTGACCCTTGCCCTGTGGAAAAGAAACCTGCACCAGGAGATCACCGCGGGGACGGAGCTGCAGCTTCCTTCATGCATGGCAGGGGTGTCTGCGACACCCCTGCCAGCACCCATGTGGGGCAGGGCCTTCTGTGCATTCTCCGTCGCAAGACCTGAAATCCCGATCCGACCCGTACGGTATCGCGCGCGACTCGGTGTAAACCAAACCCCATGCCTGGACAGACAAAAAATGCCAGAACCTTCCGATTGCCTCCAGGACCCAACGTACTGCAATGTCACGGCACAGGCCCTGGGACTTGATCCGGCAGGCTATGCCGTCAGCTTCAGCCAGGTGACCTTCATCGAAACTCCCCTGCCCTGGAGGCGATCCATCTATACCGAAGCCGGCCCACTGCCGCAGGAGTTTCTGGATCTGTGGGCAGTCTGGCGCCAACGCTACCAGGAAACCGGAATCTACGATAACCGTCTGTTGCTGGTGGCGCCTGATGACGCATATACCGAAGCCGGACACCGCCGGGTGATGCACTTCAGCTCACCATCTGGCCCCTTTGCGCATTTTGTCCGACAGGAATATCTGGTACCTGAGGCGCAGACGGGAGCATTGCTTTGGAACCTGTACGAAGCCCCGGAGGCTTTGCCCCAATTTGAGAGGTACCGGGTGCCATCCCCTGCTGGCAGTCGTGACTTGCTCGTTTGCACCCATGGCACCGTTGACGTGGCCTGTGCCAAGTTCGGGTATCCCCTTTATCGGTATCTGCGACAGGATTTTGCCGGACAGGCAGAACACCGGGATCTGCGGGTCTGGCGGGTCAGCCACTTTGGCGGGCATGTTTTTGCCCCGACGCTCATTGATATGCCTATCGGTCACTCCTGGGCCTATGTGGACCAGGATCAGGCCACACGCATTCTGCTGCGTGACGGACAGGTCTCGCAGCTGCGTGGACACTATCGGGGCTGGGCGGGACTCGAAGAGAGTTTTGCCCAGGTGGCAGAATGTGAGATGTGGCAGAAGCAGGGCTGGCGATGGTGCAGTTACGCCAAGCGGGCCGAAATCCGGAATCAGGACCCGGGTCCTGAACCCCAGTGGGCTGAGGTAGACATCTGTTGCCAATTGCCAGGCGGCACAGAACAATCCTACCGGTTCCGGGTGGAAGTGGCAGGCGCCGTGGCAACAGTGCCCAGTACCGGTTATGCCAAGGCGTATTCCTACCCCCAATACAAGGCAAGCCTCCTCTCTCCGGATGCGTCACCATGAACCCTTATGTCTTGCCGGAACCGTGGTGTGCCAGGATGGCACCGGGGTTTCTTTAGCGCCATGCGCTTATGGCGCCTGCTATCCTGTACTGTCGTGACATGACTTCCCGCCTTTCGGCTTCATCGGCCTTGCGGTTAACGCGCTCATTCCGCTTCTCGTGGCTGGGCTTGCTTCTGGGAACCCTGCTGCTGTTGCTGACCATGCTGGCCAGTGTGGGCCTGGGGGCGGCCAACATTGCGCCGGCCGACGTGTGGCAGGCGCTGGTATCCTTTGAAGATACCATGGTCGATCACCTGATCATCCGCACTTTGCGCATACCGCGGGCCGTCATCGCCGTGATCGTGGGGGCCGCCCTGGCGGTCGCAGGGGCCATTACCCAGGGCTTGACCCGCAATCCTCTCGGTGATCCTGGTATCCTGGGTATCAACGCGGGAGCCGCCTTTGCCGTGGTTGCGGCCGTTTCTTTCTTTCGCATCGAATCGTTTCTGCTCTATACACCTTGTGCCTTGGCGGGAGCTCTGGGTACAGCTCTGGTCGTATATGTACTCGGTTCCCTGGGACGGGGCGGTCCCACCACACTCAACCTGACATTGGCAGGCGCGGCTGTCACCGCATTGATTGCCTCCTGCACCACAGGGATCCTGATCCTGAATCAACAAACGCTGGAGGAAGTGCGTTTTTGGCTGGCGGGCTCCGTTGCGGGTCGTGACATCAAACTGCTGCTGCAGGTGGCACCCTACCTTCTGGGCGGTTTCGGGCTCGCCCTGGTACTCGGACGCCAGATTACGACGATCGCATTGGGGGAGGAAGTGGCCCGCGGCCTGGGACAACATACGGGATGGGTCAAGGGACTGGCCGCTGTTGCGGTCGTGCTGCTGGCGGGCAGTGCCGTGGCGCTCGCGGGCCCCATTGGCTTCATCGGCCTGGTGATCCCTCACGCCGTACGCTTTTTTATAGGCATGGACTACCGGTGGATACTGCCCTATTCCATCCTGTTGGGCGGCATTTTTCTGCTCCTCGCCGATGTCGCCGCGAGGCTTGTCTTGCGTCCTCTTGAACTGCCTATCGGCGTCATGACGGCGTTGATCGGTGGGCCCTTCTTTGTCTGTCTGGTGCGGTGGCGCCTGAGGAGCTAGAACCCGTGGGACGCAATTTCTCCTGGTTGGTCCTGCGCCTGCCCTGCTTGCCGGTTTCCTTCAAAGTCCCTGCGCGGGTGCCTTTCGTGTGGCTGGCGACAGTCCTGGCGACCTTGGCTGTCATGGTTCTCAACATGGGTGCCGGCGAGTATGCCATCGCGCCCCTGGATGTCATCCGCACGCTTCTGCACATGGAAACTGGTCATGCCAGCGACTTCAATTTCATCGTCAACATGCTGCGTCTGCCGCGTATGCTGGTCGCAGCCCTTGTAGGACTGGCGCTGGGCGTTTCCGGCACCATTCTCCAGAGCCTGATGCGCAACCCGCTTGCGGCCCCGGGCATCCTGGGCATCAATGCGGCGGCCGGACTGTCGGCCGTCGCCCTGATCGTGGTCTTTGAGGTAACGGCACCGGGTGTGATTCCCGTGGCCGCATTCTTGGGTGCGCTCGCCACCGCAATCCTGATCTATCTGCTGTCCTGGCGGCAAGGCGATTCTCCGATGCGCTTGCTCCTGGTGGGTATTGGCCTGGGCGCCATGGCCCAAGCCCTGACCATGTTGATCATTACGTTTGGCCAGATCTTCAATGTGCAAAAAGCCCTGGTCTGGCTGGCTGGCAGCGTATATGGGAGCTCATGGGCCGATTTCTGGCCCTTGCTGCCCTGGGTGGCAATCCTTGTGCCCCTGGTGTTGCTCCTGGCTCCCGACCTCAATGCCTTGAATCTGGGCGAAGACATGGCCCGCGGGTTGGGCAGTCGTGTTGCACTTTGGCGTGGGCTGTT
>CAXXOQ010000166.1:0-2948 GCA_963664185.2 Caldilineaceae bacterium
CCGGCATCACGTTCAGCATCAGCGCCAGGCCCTTGGGAAATGACGCATTGCTGAATTCCCGCAGGGCGAATTCGGTGGAATTCAGGACTGCCTGGATCAGGTCCTCGTCAAATCCGCTCTCCACCAAATCGGCCAGCGTGCCGTCAACCAGGGTTTCCACTTCGGCAAACCGATCCGGATCCACACCATTCATGCCGACCGTAAAGGTGGGCTGGCGCTGATTGAATGATATGCCACTGGCAATGACATCTTCTCCCAGGCCGGCATCAATCAGGGTCTTGTAGAGAGGGGCAGAAGGACTGCCCAGCAGGCAGTTGGAAGCAATGCTGAGCAAAATCCGCTCGGATCGGTCCGCTATGTCCGGCAACAGCCAGTTGCAGGTGATGAAGCCCTTGTCACTGCCGGCTTCGGTAGGGGTGTAGCGAACCTCCTGGCGCCGATGCCGGTCGTCCCGGGGAAACAGGGGAATACGGGTCCGGGACGGCCGGTAGGCGTAGGGCTGGAACAGGTCGTTCAGAAGCGCCAGCCGCCGGTCGGGATCATCATCCCCGTAGAAAAAGACGTAGGCGTTGGCCGGATGGTAATGCCGGGCATGAAAGGCCTTCAGATCTTCCCAGGTCAAGTCCAGTATTTCATGGGGGAGACCGCCCGAGTCATGGGCATAGGGATGATCGGCGAAAAGGGAATGGAGCGAGGCCCGCATCAGCGTGGCGTAGGGTGAAGACTGGGCCCCCTTCATTTCGTTGTACACCACCCCCTTGAACTGCAGATCGGCCTCCGCGCCTTCCAGGTCGTAGCGCCAGCCTTCCTGTTCAAACGTCTCGCGACTGAGCAGGGGGTGGAAGACGGCATCCAGATAGACATCCACCAGATTGTAGAAACTCTTCAGATTCAGGCTTGCCACCGGGTAGATGGTCCGATCCTGACCGGTAAAGGCATTGAGGAAGGTGTACAGCGAGCCCCGCAGCAGTTCCAGGAAGGGCTTTTTGACAGGATACTTTTCCGAACCGCACAGGACGGAATGTTCCAGGATATGGGGAACGCCCGTGGAATTGGCTACGGGTGTCCGGAAGCTGATGCCAAACACCTTGTTGATGTCATCGGTCTCGATTGAAAGGAGGCGGGCCCCCGTGTTGCAGTGGTTGTAGTAACGGGCATTGCACTTCAGCTCCGGTACCCACTGTTCCTGGATCAATTCAAAACCATGCACAATCATTCTTGGCTCCGTGGGGTTGCAACGTCTTGTCGGGCTTAGGGTTCAAGGTAGAGAGTATAGACCGTATTCTCACTGACGGCCTGGGCACTGAAGGGCATGGGATGGTATTCCCCTTCGCGCCACATGCCGATCTGATCGTTGTAGTGGCGACTCATGGGATGGCCCGACTGCCCGGTAATCACGACCGATTGCATCGTATCCCAGTTGCCAATCTCCATGACGTTGCGATAGGCCGGAGCCACCTGCACCAGGCTGGAGGGGGTACCCAGGTCGCCGGTCGTCTGCAGGGGGGTGGTAGCATCGCCTTCGATCGGATAGGGTCCGCGGTTCAGCAGGGGCCGCAGGATGAAAACGCTGCCCATCAGGTGGCTGAACCGAATCTGATGAATGCGACCCCAGGCCCACTTCCGGGTTGCATTGCCCATTTCGCTCCGCATGGCGTGCACCCCCGTCTGCAAGGCCTCCTGCAGGAACGTGTCGCGGGTACGATCCCGGTTGTTCTCCGTGTCCCGGTACCAGCGGGACTGGGGGACTGTGCTGCAGAAGATCCAGCAGCCGGGGCAGGGCCTTGAGTTTGAAACTGGAGGTGGTGAACAGGGGATTGGTAGCCTTGCCCAGAAATCGGGGATACAGGGACTGCAACTTCTCCCCGAAGGCCTCATCCAGCAGGGCCCCCAACAGATAGTGAAAGACCAGGGCCCCTTCGCTGGCCGTCTCCATACGGTAATTCCAGTCCGCCAATACCTTGAGCGCATACTTCTCCCAGCTGTCCCTGGGGGTCAGCCGGATCAGGATTGCGGTCAGGGCCTCGGCAAAGGTGCTGAAGGAGTCCAGTTGTACCCGGCGCAGATCGGCCTGTGTGATGGCAGGCAAATCCTCCAGCTGTTGTACGATGCGCTCGGCCCGATAGCCCGGATCGAAATCACACCCCAGCCAAACGGGGGAATCGGCCGCAGCGATCCGGTTGTTGGCCGTCACGATGACCCCGGAAGCGGGGTTGTGGATGCCTGGAAGGTCCGCATAGGGTACATACCCCTGCCAGTCATTGGCCGTTTTCCAGCCCGCGGAAGGCAACAGGCCCAATCCCTGACCCCGTATGGGATGCTTGCCAATCAAGCCATAGCCGATGTTGCCCTGGGTATCGGCGACGCTGAAATTCAGGGCAGGGCAGGGCCAGTGGGCGAAAGCCGCGATGGCTTCCGAACAGGAGGTGGCGGCCAGGATTTCCCCGAGGCAGTGAAAGATGTGACCCGGCTCGGTGCCGGTCCATTGCAGGGCCAGCGGCAAAGCGTCAAATTCCGGCACCAAATCGGTCATGACGGGGCCGTGCCGGGTGAGCCGGATTTTCTTTTCTACAGGATCCGGCTGTCCCTTGACGTGAAAGGTTTCCACCACCTCTTCCATGGTCATCCATGCGCCGTCACATTCGTACTGATTGTCATGGTCCGGATGGATGCGTTCCACAAACAGGTCCTGGACATCCGTTACGGCGGCGGTGATGCCCCATGCCACATGCTGGCTGTGGCCAAAGACCAGTCCCGGCGCGCCGGGAAACATGGCGCCAATGGCATCCAGGCCCGGTGCCGTAAGATGCTGTTCGTAAAGAGGGCCGGGCATGCCCACCTGCAAGTGGGGATCGTTGCACAGCATGGGGTGTCCCCGATTCGGAACGCGTCCCGGCCACGACCCACGCTGTTGCTGCCCTGGCCAGGCGTGGAAAGGGGCAGGAAGG
>CAXXOQ010000167.1:0-7074 GCA_963664185.2 Caldilineaceae bacterium
TCTGCAGAGCCCCCAGATCGTTCAGGATGAACCCGATGGACCAGAGGTGGTTCACGATGCGGGTCAGTTCCGCCATGATAACCCGCAGGTATTCGGCGCGTTCGGGCACCTCGATCCCGGCCAGCTTCTCCACGGCCAGGGCGTAGGACCAGTTGTTGCTCATGGAGTTGAGATAGTCCAGCCGGTCGGTGAAGGGCATGTTCATCAGCCAGGTATTCCGCTCCCCAATCTTTTCATGATTGCGGTGCAGATAGCCCATGTCGGGTTCCAGGGCGGTGATGAGTTCACCCTCGACACGGACAATCATGCGGAACACCCCATGCGTGCTGGGATGATGGGGACCCAGATTGACAACCACACTCTCGGTCATCATGTGGTCGGACTGGGTACCGTTCAGATCCCGGGGATGCTGGCTGACCGGCACATAGGACACCGGAGCCTGCCAGTGGTCCGGATCCCAGTTCTCGGGATAGCGCGTATTCTTGCCCCAGGGCACCTTGTCCTCACCGCGGGCGAAATCGGGCCGCGGATGCCGGCTCTTGAAGGGTTTCTGGTCTTCCTCGTAGTACGCCTCATGCCAGTCCTTGCGCATGGGATGACCATCGAAGCCTTCCCACAGCAAAATGCGCCGCAGGTTGGGATGCCCGGTGAACTCAATGCCGTAGAGATCCCAGACTTCCCTTTCCTGCAGGTTGGCGCCCGGATATACATCAGTGGCCGTGGCAATGGCGTTGCTTTCGGGCACCGGCACATGCAGGGCCAGGGCGTTGCCGCCGCGGGCGGTGGCATAGAGATGGTACACGACGTCAAAACGGGCGGTATCGTCCCGCTTCTTGCCGCTATAGGAAAGGTAGTCGGTACAGGTCACGCCCGACAGGAAGTCAAATCCCGCCTGATCGCGCAAATGGAGCAGGACGTCCCGGATGCTGGTGGGGTTGACGGTAAACACATCCCCCTGATCCGTACTTTCCGCCCCGAGCAGGGCCTCGGGCAGGGCAGTGCGCAGGGCATCCGCAATCTGCTGGGTGTCCACAGTGACGGCCATAGGCATGAGAGAGGCCTGTTGCAAGGAATGAATCAGCCTGCCCGCCGGGCCGCAACTCTGCGCTTGGCCTCTTCAATGCGGGCTTTCGCCGCGTCGCCCAGATTCTGGAGACCACCCGGTCCCTGGGATGTATCACGTCCCGTGTCCGCGGTGGTGGCACCATCCTGGGCGCTCAGGGTCTGCGCCCGAATGAGATCCGCCTGGCGGGGATCGAAGATATCAGGACCCAATTGGGGCACAGGCACAAAATGCGACGTTTCCCGCTGGTACCAGGATGCGGTAAGCACGCTCTGGGCGTCCACTTTCTCATGGAGCTTCATCAAGCCGTAGATGAGCGCTTCCGGGGTGGGCGGACAACCCGGCACATACACATCCACCGGGATGTATTTGTCAATGCCACTGACGACGTTGTACCCCTCCTTGAAAGGACCGCCGCCGGTCGCGCACGCGCCCATGCTGAGCACATAGCGGGGTTCGGCCATCTGGTTGTAGATCCGGACGATGGCCGGCACCATTTTCTTGGTTACGGTACCGGAGACGATCATGAGATCGCTCTGCCGCGGGCTGGGACGCATGACCTCCATGCCAAACCGGGACAGATCGTACCGGCTGGCGGCCGTGGCGATTCATTTCGATGGCGCAGCAGGCGAGGCCGAACAGCAGGGGCCACATGCTGGACTTGCGGCTCCAATTGTAGATTTTGTCCAGGGTGGTAACCAGCACGTTGTCCTGCAGATCGGCCGGTACCTGGACCGCGTCATGCAAATAGTGCTGTATCTGCTCTGTCTTCAGTTGCGTAATATCTATGGCGGGAGTCGTCATGGGTGTCTGACTGCATGCCCCGTGTGACACAGGATGATAACAGGCAGATTGTACCGCATCCCGGCCTGATTTGCCACATATCGGCGCCCATGGGCTACATCGGATGCCCCCGGCCGCCAACCACATACAGGACGCCACGGGGACAGCCGTTCCGATTCCGGGATGCCAAGCCAGGGCAAAGACAACCCTGATGGCCCGGCGTGGGCCTGCCATGGGTGCCCTGCGTATGGCAGCGCCGCCTGGCGTCCTGCAGGACAGCCACACCCGGCGTGGCTGCCACCGGCAGCCTTCGTAATGTGATCTGTCCGCAACTGCGATACGATGGCGCCCAGGCACCTCTGCCAGGCTTGGCTGGCTGCCCTGAACCGGGATCGCGCACCGGCGGATACGAGAAGATATAAGGTACGGTATGGGATACGGTGTTGCCGGGGATCCGCCTGATTCCGGATAATCTGCACGGATCCCGGGACATCCGGCGAGGCCGTGCGGCATGGCACGAAGCCTGGAGACGGCGATCCGGTATGTTGCCTGCACACAATCCTGGTCCCGTTCCCGGTGGAGGCAGCCGTATCAAAGATGGGAGGCCAGTGCCCATGGACAGGGAATGGGAAACGATGAAAGGTCCTGGCTGGCCCTGCCTTATAGCCGGCAACGGCTGATCCCTGCCGTCGCACGCGGTATATCGATCCCTGCATCAGGGGGTTCTCATGGCCTATACCCTCAATGACCCGTATCGTCTCTACCGGCTGGTGTTGCGCTTCAATGCCAGCGTAATCGGGCTGGGGCTGGGCGGCCTGCTGTTTCTGCGGCCCCAGCAACTGGCGCTCTGGGGGCTGGAAGACGCCGGGTCCCTGGCCTTGCGGCTGGGCGGCGCCGGGCTGATCGGCATGGGCTGCGTGTTCCTGGAAATATCCACCCGGCCCGTCATTCCACGTCTGGCTTCCGTGGGGGTCATCCTGAGTCACGCGTTGCTCGGTGCCGCTTTGTTTGGGGGCTATGTAGGGGGCGATCTGGCGGCACTGGACCTGACAGGCCGGATCGTGCTGGTGGGCCTCTTCCTGTGCTGCCTGGTCTGTGTCGTGTTGCCGTTCGCCTATTGGGCGGAAGATCTGACGCCCTGATCCTGGCTCGTACCCGGCCCCAAAGCCCCGGCCTGCCCTATCCGACAGGCCGGGGCGGAACGCTCCTGCGGGCAGTTCTGCCCGCAGGGACAGGGGGGCACCAGGCGGCCGGGTTATTCTGTCAGGTCGCTCTCGTACAGACCGGATCCCACCACCAGAGTCTCACCCTCCAGGGTGAAACCCAAGACGTAGGAAATCTTGGTTTCCAGGGATTCGGTACCGGGATTTTGCCAAACATACTCCGTCCAGCCACCCCCATCAGGCCCGGTGCCGGTGTCCCAGATATCCTGCATGAGTTTCGTGCCATTGACGTCTTCCAGATCGCAGCCGCCTGCCTGCATCCTGGCGGCCCGATAGTCAATGGGATAGACAATGGTGGCGCACTGCTCGTTGACCACAAAGATATACCGGGAGCCCGAGAACCAGTGCGGATGGAAGTTGAACAGATCGAAGCCACGGATACCGCGGGCCTGGATCATATCCAAAGCGCAGGAAACATAGAGTTGCAGTTCGGATCGCGTATCCACCTGGGCAGCGGCATTGGCCGCACAGGCAGGAGTCACACCGTAGATCCCTGCCAACAGGATGTAGTCACGACCACCGAAGGGCAACCGTTTGATGAAACTGGTTTTGGGTTCTATCTGTCCCGTGGCCGGATTCAGGAACCGGTAATAGACATAGCCTTCATCCTGGTATTGGAGGATCCGCTGCATGTCCTCCACCAGGCGGTAACCCGTGTCGTCTTCCAGGTCGGACAGATCCATGCCAATGCGCGTGCTACCTTCAGCGGCCCCGCCCGCGACATGCATACCGGTTTCCAAATCTAACAGGACAATGTACATGGAGCCCTCGTTCCAGCGCTTGTCAAACGCCAGATCAAACAGGCCACGCAGCCCCTGGGTACGTATATGGAGCCCGGCACAGCGGACATAGTGCTCCAGATCGCGTTCCGTGTATACCAGACTGGCACGGACCACATCGGGATCACAGGCGCCCCGCACATCCTGAGGATAAATGCCACTGCCTATATAAACCTCTTCGCCATCCACCATGGTGCTGGTCACATAGCTGGTTTTGGGTTCAATGGCGCCTGAGACGGGATTCTCAATATGGTAATAGACATACCCGCTGCCATGATGGGTGATGACGCGTTCCATCGCCTGGGTCAGGGGGAAATCATGTATGTCCCTAAGATCGGAGAGATCGGTGCCGGGCGGCGTATCGGAACCGGCAATAAAGTGGACGATGAATTCGTTGGTGGAAGCAAAAAGAAAGGTGGCACCGTGCCGCCACGCACCCTCAGTCTGGAAATCCGTGACGGCCTGCTCCCAGCCCACGGCGTCAATATGGGCAATGGCACAATGCACGAAGGCCTTTATTTGGCGGGGAGTTTCCAAATCATCCAGAGTTCCCCCGTGACTGTCACACGGGGTAATAGCCTGCACCGGTCCGGCATAGATAGCCATGGCGCACAGGACGACCAACATGACGGATCCTATCCGTTTGAAAACAACTGGCATAGTAGCGTACCTTTTCTGTGCTGAATGACGGATGCGGTGACCCACCTGCATGGGGCCCCTGCACCGCAATGATAGTAAAGGGGCATTATAGTGGATATCTGACCGATGGTAGGGATACCAGGCCCGGTATTCCCGGCACTTGCATGCCAACTGCCTGCAACATGAACGCAGCAACGTGCGGCGGCGTGTAGATGGGCTTGTCCGAAATTGACTCTGGCAACCCTGTTGTCGGCCCCGCAAGACGGACATCCGGACGGATGGGATCACGCTATTCCTTCCAGAGTTGCCGAGCTTGATCCCAGCGCAGATTTTGCCGTTGCACCCGACAAGATCCCCAAGGCACAGCGGCGTTATCGGCCGTGGGAGCGTCTCGTTGCGGGTGGATGCGGGCAAGACAGTTCCCTAACACTACAGTTGTAATTTTCTGTCAGATGCAAGGCAAAGGCATTGGGTATGCTTGTCAGGGGAAAGTCAGAAGGACTTTCCGGCATCCAGATCCAATTCCGAGCTTCAAGTTCCCCGTCGATCAGCATCAATCCAAGGGAATTGTCGAATTACAACTGTAGTACTAATGGCCCGGCGACATCCCTGAAGTGGCCTGCAAACACCTTGGTGCTGCAGGTTACAGCGTGTTCACAGGGCGTGGTTTCCCCTCGGGGACAGCTTTGCGCCGTGCCGCAGCCATTTGTCTGCAGGGCACCAGGGGACATGTACTCCCCCATCCAAATAGCCCTTGGCTTCCCGGCAGTCACGGCCCTGTATCACAGTTCATTAGCCCAATGCATACTTGCCATCAGGTTTGGGTTGCGGTTGGGCATTTCCCTGCCACCAGGGACCTGTGGCTTGAGCCGGGCGCCCACCCGCGGCGGTCCAGGGCTTCCCGCGCGCCTACTGCCTACTACGCGTCCACAAAGGTGGCTACCGGATTCTCCGTGCGGCCATAGGAGTGCCAGATTTTGAAACCGAGCAGCGAACGCAAATGATCGTCGGCCTGGTCCAGTACCGACGGATCAGTCCCGACAAAATAGTTTTCCTGTGGCCGGAACTGGGGACCGCAGAATGTCGTGATGACGGTGAGGCGATCCTGGGTCGTGATATTGGCGCCGGTACCATGCCAGATGCGGCCATCGATCACAAGGACGGTGCCGGCTTTGCCGGTTACCGAGACGACATCTTCTTCCCGATCGTCTTCCAGCCGGGGCTGGCGGCCTGACAGATGGCTGCCCGGCACCACACGGGTGCTGCCGATGTCGGCGTTGAAATCGCACAGATACCACAATACGTTCACACAGGCGCAGGGGGCAATCAGGGAAGGCTGGGAGGCCGGGGGCGCTACCGTGTTCTGGCGGGTGATGCTGCCAATAGGCAGGGGATTGGGAGCTGCCGCAATCGGCGGCGGCATCCACCACTGGTCCGTATGCAGGGGCATCTTGACGCCGCCCTGCTTGGCAATATTGGCCCCGTGGCTGGACAGAAGAAAATTGTCTCCCAGCAAAAGCCGTACCATGGCCAGTACCCGCTCGTTGTAAAGCAGGTCTACGAACGGCTGGCCCTTGTTGTGGATCATCCAGATCCGCTGGTTGACCCCACCGGCATCGGAACGGAACCGATCCCGCGGGTTCAATCCGTTCGCAGCCCGGAAATCGCCCCACTGTTGGCGGGCACCACCGTCCTCAAAAGCGACTCCGGCTTCCAGTTCCTGACGCGCCAGCGCGTCCAGCGCAGTAGCCAGCATGTCCACATCCGCAGCCGGAATCGCATCTTCCAGGAGCGTATAGCCCCAAGTCTGGATATCCTGGGCGGCCTGCGCCTGATCCCGCGTGGGTTGGGGCAAAGTTCCCGTGCTGTACATCCGTCATCTGTTTCCTTTGCCCGTACACAACGGCCCAGGCACTTCTTCACTCTCCGCTGCCAGCAACAGTGCGCCCATTCCGGCGCCTGCAGTCCGGGTGGCGCAGTCCCCACCGGGGAGGGAATTGGCAACCCGCGCCAGGAATATGCGGCAGAAACTTCCTGTACATCCCTTGCCCTGCCACGCACCCTGTGGCCCAGACAGGATACCACACAGGGCCATGTGGTGGCCCCTGTGTGTTGCCGTGCTGGCCCTCATGTCTGCGGGGCAAAGGGATATCACTTCTTGCCGAAGGGCTTGTCCTGGCCACTCACGGAATCCACACCCGCAAAAATGCGGTCAATCCGCTCCTTGATCTCCTGGGGCAGGGGCGGCAGGAGCAGGGAAGCGATATTCAATTCCAGATGTGACAGCTTGCCTGTGCCTGACAGGACGACGTCAATGCCCGGTTCGTAGCGGCAATAGCGGTAGGCCGCTTCGGTCAAGGAGGCCGCATGGCCCGCGGCGAGCACGAAATCCAGAGGTTCATCCGGGGTGACGGCGCCTTCGGCCACCACCCCATGTGCGACCAGCTCCTGCACAATGCGGGCCAAAATCGGCGGCTGACTGAAGGCATGGCGCACGGCAAACATGCAGGTTACCCCAATCCCGTGTTGCTGGCACAGGGGCAGCACCGCGTGGCGGGCACTCTGGTTGAGTATGTTGAAGCCTATC
>CAXXOQ010000168.1:0-8277 GCA_963664185.2 Caldilineaceae bacterium
TGATCCAGACGTTCGTAGGGTTGGCTGCGCCGACCCAGGGCATCCCGATCAAAGGCATGTTCCCGCAGCGCCTGCGCCTTGGCCGGACTGAAGGCCCCCTGGAATCCCGCCATGGAACCGTCATCGGCGTTGATCTCCGCCAGCAGGTCCTGGATCTCGGAATCGGCGTCAAACTGCGCCGCCTTTTCCTTGAGAATCAGATACGTTCGCATGCACCCCTTGGCGAATTCCAGGACATCGTCATAGTCGCTGGAACGATACGCGTGGGCATCAAAGTGGCGCGGGTTGTCATATCCTACCGACTCCAGGAATTTCACCACATAAAAGGCCTGCTTGAGGTTGTGGGAACCAAAACGGAAATCCTGATCGTAACGACCCAAATTCTGGTCATTCAGATCGATGTGGAACAGTTTGCCCGCATCCCAGGCCAGAGCGATGGCATGCATGAAGTTCAGGCCTGCCATGTGTTCGTGGGCCACTTCTGGATTCACACCTACCATATCCGGATGGTCCAGGGTGGCGATAAAGCCCAGCATGGAACCGACCGTGGGCAGATAAATGTCGCCGCGGGGCTCGTTGGGTTTGGGTTCCAGGGCGAACCGCAGGTTGTAGCCCTGGTCCATCACATATTCACAAAGGAAATTGAGCGCTTCGCGGAACCAGCGGCCGGCGCTTGCCGGACACTTGCCCGAATCGGTCTCCGTGCCTTCCCGACCGCCCCAGAACACGTAGGTTTCCGCCCCCAGTTCCACGCCCAGATCAATGGCCGTCATGGTCTTCTGCAGGGCATAGGCCCGCACTTCCGGATCGTTGCTGGTGAACGCCCCATCCCGAAAGGCCGGGTGGGTGAACAGGTTGGTCGTCGCCATGGGCACGACCAGTCCGGTATCGTTCAGGGCGGCCTTGAAGTCGGCCACGATCTGATCCCGCTCCTGTGGCGTCGCATCGATGGGCACGAGGTCGTTGTCGTGAAAGTTCACGCCCCAGGCCCCGGCTTCGGCCATGAGATGCACAAGCTGGACGGGACTGCGGACATCCCGTACCGGATCGCCAAAGGGATCGCGGCCAATATTGCCCACGGTCCAGAGACCGAAAGTGAACTTGTGCTCGGGCTTGGGGGTGTAGGCATCACTCATGACGCTCTGTCTCCTGGGACTGGCAGGGCCGTACGCCTGGTACGGCCCTGTTGCGGATGGAAATGGGCAAGAGGTTTAGTAAACGCAGTCCACCTGGCGGCCGCTGGCGGCCGATTCCAGGATGGCATCGCAAATCACGGCATTGCGATAGCCATCTTCAAAATCTGCGCCAATGGGAGCTACCGGGCTGTCATTGACGATACAGTCCAGCAGGTGGGTGATTTCATGCACAAAGGTATGTTCCCAGCCAATGATGTGTCCCTGTGGCCACCAGTTTTCCCACCAGGGATGGGTGGGTTCGGAGACCAGCACGTTGGTAAAGCCACTGACATTGGGATCCCCTTCGTTCCAGTACACCTCAAGTTCATTGAGGCGTTCCAGGTTGAACACCACACTGCCTTTCTCGGCGTTGATCTCAATGCGCTGGCCATTCTTGCGCCCGCCGGCAAAGCGGGTCGCCTCGACCGTGCCCAGGGCACCGTTCTCGAATTCCAGCAAGGCGGCGAAGGCATCGTCCACATCCACCGTGCCCATCGTACCGTCGTCATTCGGACGTTCGTCGATAAAGGTGCGGGTCATGCCGGAAACGCTCTTGACATCACCGACCAGATAGCGTCCCAGATCGATGATATGGGCTCCCAGATCCCCCAGGGCGCCACTGCCGGCGACATCCTTCTGCAGGCGCCAGATCATGGGCAGGTCGTAATGGGGCATAATCCATTCCTGCAGGTACACGGCGCGGAAATGGTAGATCTGGCCCAACAGGCCCTGATCCACCAGGAGCCGAATCTGGCGAATTGCCGGAATGAAACGATAGTTGAACGCCACCATGGCCTTGACACCGGCCTTGTTGACCGCATCCAGCATCGTCTTGGATTCCTCTGCGGTGCGGGCCAGCGGTTTCTCGCACAGGATGTGCTTGCCCGCCTCCGCGGCCGCGATGCAGGGGGCGGCATGTACATTGTTGGGGCCCCCGTTGTCCAGGACCTGTACATTGTCGTTTTCCAGCATGGCTTCCCACGAATTGTACGTATTGCGGTAGCCAAAGCGGCGCGCTGCCTCCGCCGTGGCTTCCTCATTGCGACCGCAGATGGCTTCCAGGACCGGAATGGCCGGCGGGGGATACATCATGTAGGGGATTTTGCGCATGGCATTCGAGTGGGCCTTGCCCATGAAGGCATAACCCAGCATGCCAAATCCAATTTCGGGTGCCTCACCTTCGGCGCGCGCACCCGCCATGGCGGTGAAGCCGCTTCCATCACTCATTGTTCTGCTTCCTTACTTGGGTGGTGTGAAACCACAGGTCAATCCGCAAACGCTTCGTCAAACACGACGTCCGACGAAGGGAAGTCATTCTGGCGTACTACCCCCAGAGCCTCCTGGGCACCGAATTCCCGGTCCATCCCACTGTCTTCCCATTCAATGGAAAGCGGGCCTTCGTAGCCGATCCGGTTCAGGGCCCGGATGATGGGATCCCATTCCACATCCCCATGCCCCGGAGACACGAAATCCCAGCCCCGCTGGTGATCGCCGAAATCCAGATGACTCGACAGAATGCTGTTCCGTCCCGTCAACTGGATTTTGCTGTCCTTCACATGGGCATGATAGATGCGATCCGGAAAGGCATTGATCAGTTCCACGGGATCGACAAACTGATGGATCAGATGGCTCGGATCGAAGTTGATGCCGAAGGCCGGATGGCCATTCACCGCGTCCAGGGCCCGCTGAAACGTGATGATGTCGTAGGCGATTTCCGTGGGATGGATTTCCAGTCCGAAGCGCACGCCCTGGGCCTGGAAGTGATCCAGAATCGGGGTCCAGCGCTGGGCAAAGTCGTCATAGCCGACGTTGATGTCGTCTTGGGACGTGGGCGGAAAGAAATACAGTTTGGCCCATACGGCACTGCCCGTGAAGCCGTTGACGACATCCACGCCGAACAGTTTGGCCGCGGTGGCGGTGTTTTTCATTTCCTCTGCGGCCCGTTGACGCACACCTTCCGGATCGCCGTCCCCCCAGATATAGGGAGGCAGAATGGCCTCGTGGCGGGCATCAATGGGATCACATACGGCCTGGCCCACCAGATGGTTGGAAATGGACCAGTAACCCAGATTGTATTGTTCCAGCAAATCCTGTTTGGCCTGGACGTAGGAATCATCCTCCAGGGCCTTGTCCACTTCAAAGTGGTCTCCCCAACAGGCCAGCTCCAAACCGTCAAAACCCCACTCGCTTGTCTTTTGGGCAAGCGTTTCCAGGGGCAAGTCGGCCCACTGACCGGTAAACAGGGTTACAGGTCTTGGCATGAGTATCCTTCCTTGTCTTGTGACTGTGAATTGCGACCGGTTGCAACGGCACTGAAATTATACCGTTATTGGGCCTTTGTGGGGAAGTGGATGGTTGGGTTGTACCCCATGCCCGCATGGCTCACGCCGTTGGGGCTTCCTCGGTGCAGGATGTCTGCCAGCGGCGGCGCAGGAAATGCGCCGCCATCTTGGGCGTACGTTCCCGGGTAAAGACTCCCTTGTAGTTCATGGCATTGAAGCGCATGGGGCTCTGGCCGGTCTTGAAGTCGGCGAAATTCCAGACATGCAGACCCGCCACAAAGGGACGCTCGGCGGCCACGTCCAGATACATGCGCAGCATCTCCACCTGGTATTCTTCCGAAAACATGGCCGGCGGATCGCTGTGCTGGCCGGCGACGGTATCGGCGCCGAATTCGGAAATGATGATGGGTTTCTGCACCCGGTGATGCAGCTTGTCCAGTTCCTGGGCCAGGACTTCGCGGGCCGTATCCAGGGCGCCCCCCTGCACGTACCAGCCCCAGTACCGGTTGATCATCACTACGTCACACAGTTCCAGCCAGGCCACCGGACCGCCCATCACACCGGCCAGGGTAAAGGGCCGCGACATGTCCAGTTGCCGTCCATGGTCAATCAGGTCCTGAAAGAAACGGGTGGCCGGTTCGTCCACGGATTCATCGACCTCCTGGCCGCGGAACCGCTGCATCATGTCAACGGGCAAGGGCTCATTGGCCACACTCCACATGATGACGCTGGGGTGGTTGATGTCCCGCTGGATCAGTTCCGTCAATTGCTCCTTGCAGGTTTGCAGCCTGGTGGCTACATTCGTGTCCCCGTCATCGAACATAAGGCCCACAGCGGGTATTTCGTCGATGATCAGAAGACCGGCCCGGTCGGCGTACATCATGGACTCTTCGGAATAGGGATAATGGGAAGTGCGATAGGAATTGGCCCCCATCCATGCAAAGAGGGCGCCGTCCTTGGCGATGAGCGGCATGTTCAGGGACCGGCCGTGCACGGCGAAATCCTCGTGCTTGCCAAATCCCCGGAGTTCTATCGGTTCGCCATTGAGCAGGATCTGCGAATTCGCAACCGCGACGGTACGAATGCCGATGTCCTGGGTGTAAGTGTCCAGAACCGCTTCCTCGGCATCCTGGAGGGAAAGTTCACACTGGTAGAGATGAGGTGAATCGGGAGACCACAGGCGGGCAGGCGAAATCTGCAGCCGTCCGTGTGCCCGACTGCCCTCCACGACCAACGGTTGGCGGGCCATGACGTCGGCCCCATCTCGGATCGTGCAGATCAGGACGGTGTCTGCGTTATCTGTCGCGATGCCTGCGTTCACCTCCAGCTTGCCCACAACGTCGCCGTCCTCTGCAGACCTGTCGAAATCGGTGAGAACCTGCAGATCCCTGATGTGGGTGGTACTCGTGGTGTACAGTTTCACCGGCCTGTGGATACCCGCATAGGGGAAGAAATCGAAATTCGCCGGTGGCAGACTGCGCATGAAACCCGACAGCGGCGAGGAGGGACTGTTGCCTGTAGGTACCCGCTCCGGCATGAGGGTATTGTTGACCTTTACCGCCAACAGGTTGTCACCGGTACGGGAACACGAAGACACCTCGAATTCAAAGGGCAGATGGCCTCCCGCATGCTCACCCAGGCAAACGCCATTCAGCCACACCTGGGCGTGGTAGTTCGCGGAACCAAAGCGCAGGACCTGGCGGCGGTCGGACCAGGTCTGGGGAATGGCAAAGCGATGGAAATACCAGGCGTCGTCAAGATAGTCCCGATATTCGGCCCACAGCTCATTCCAGCTGCCAGGGACAGCGATGAGGCGGGGGGCGGGAAGGCCCAAATACCATTCTTCCCGTTCGCCAATGCCCTCGGGATCGATTTGGAATGACCAGAAGCCGTCGAGATCTACTACCGTACGGCAAAGGTTGGTTTGTGGATACAGCATGGGAATCCAGGGTTAGGGAAACAAGTGGGTGCTGAGGGTTCTGCCCGCCTATTCGGCGGGGGTACCGTTGGCCATGAAGCCTTCCTCCATGTATTTGCGCCCTTCGTCAATCAGCATGACCGGGACGCCCGCCCGGATGGGATACCGGTAACCCTTGCGGGGATTCAGCAGGAACTTGCCTTCCTCCACCAGTTCCAGGGGGCCCTTGTCATCCGGGCACACCAGGATGTCCAACAGATCGGGACTGATCTCGCCTCCCAGGGGCGCTTCGTCATAGGGATCTGTTTCCTGATCCGGCAACGTGCCCGATCCCACATCGGCCGGAGTCAGCAGCTTCCTGGCGGCCTTGACCACCAAATAAACAATCAGCAAGAAAACCAGCAACTTGGCGAGCTTGCGCATGGTGTGTTGTTCCTCAGAAAAATGTAACTTGCAGGACCCGACAGGTCAGAGTCGAAGATATGAGTCGGTTTGGGGCATATGCCATGCCCAGAATATACCAGATGTTGTCAACCCCCGGGGCAATTGGGGGACAATCCTGAGGCAATTGGTGACAGAATTTACCAAGGGGGCGAAGGTCCATCAGGACAACGGTTCTGCGGTGGGCTTCCGGCAACAGTTTCGATTCAGCCAAACAGAGCCAAATCCCGGAATACCTGCAGGAACTCCTCCAAGTCCCGAAAGACAAAATTGGGAACGCGGTCCTTGGCCCAGAATTCCTCGTGCGTGGTGACGCCGGTGCAGACGCCAGCGGTCCACATTTCCAGATCCTGCGCGCCCTGAATGTCTGTTTCGTAGCGGTCTCCTACCATCAGGCACTCGTGGGCCGCCAGCCCCAGGCGGGCCATGGCTTCCTCAAACATGCCAGGATACGGCTTGCCTATCACAATCGGTTCCTGCCCCGTGGCCGTCCGAATCAGGGCGACAATGGAACCGGCACCGGGGATTTCGCCCTCTTCGGAAGGAAAGGTGGCATCTTCATTGGTCCCGATGAAGGTGGCCCCGGCCTTGATCGCCAGGGTGGCCTGGGCGCACTTGCGGTAGTCCAGGTGAAAATCCATGCCTACCACCACACAATCGGCGTCCTGGGGCTTGTTGGCCGGCCGGAAGCCACGGGTGAGCATTGCGGACCAGACGCCTGCCTCTCCAATCAGCTGCACCTTGCTGCCGGCAGGCAAGTGGCGGGCCATCCAGCCCCCGGTGGCTTCGGCGCTGGTCAGAATCTGATCTTCCCGGGCCGTGATGTCCATCGCCTGCAATTTGTCCACAAACATGGCGGGAGTCCGGGTGGCATTGTTGGTGACATAGAGAATATGGCGTCCGGATGACTCCACATAATCCAGGAACTCCAGCACCCCGGACAGCAATTCATCCCCGCGATAAATCACGCCATCCATATCCAGCAGCACGGCCTGTACCCGCCGCATCTGGGTTTGCAGCCCCTTGCCTGCAAGGAGATCGGCTTCTACTTCCGCGGAGACAGATGTGGAGACTTCTGTCAGGCGCTGGGCCAAGTCGGGCAGGTCGGTGTACTGGAATGTGTCGCGGGTCGTGAAAGCAGAATTTGAATTGACCATGTCCTGCCGGGAATGCCTGGGATTTGCCACAGGACGGATTCTAACACCAGACCTCCCCATTGCCACGGATTCCAGGCGCCAAGAGATATGCGGGCGAAAATCGCTGCTCTGTAAATGGTGTACCAAGTTGGAGAGGAACGCCTGACAGAGAGCACGGTCTGTCCATTGCCGGTGAGTCAGACGAAACGCCAGCGCGGGTAATGCTGTCTCAGTGCGGGGGCCTAGGGGCTGATATCTGTATGCCCGGGCGTATGGGAAGCAAGCTTGGAGATGCAGACGGCTTGCTATGTTCCCTGCGTTATGCCCGTACGTATGGTGGTCTTCTTTGGCATATCAGTGCGTCCTTTATTGGGCCAGGGATTCATCTGATGACTATAATGGCTTGATGAACCGCGGAAACAAGAAGACCCTATGGCCAAATCCAGCCTGCCCGGACGGGGCTCTGAAGAAAGTCTCCAGATTGCTATCCTGGAGTGGATCGAAGAATACCGTCCTGATCTCATGTGTGTCCACATCCCCAACGGCGCGATACGCTCCCACAAGGAACGCCGGCGCATGCTGGAACAGGGGATGACCCCGGGTATGCCCGACCTTCTCCTGATCGACGCGGAAGGGCGTCACGGCTACATGGAAGTCAAGACTGACCGGGGCGCCATTTCCATGGCGCAATGGGACATCCGGGAGGAACTGGTACGCCGCCAGGTGCCCTGGGCTCTGGTGCGCTCCTGTGAGGATGTAGAGAAGACTTTGGGGGAATGGGGATGGGAGGCGCCCACCCCTCCCACAAAACGGGAGCCGGAAGCGTATCCAACGTGGCCGGAGCAGCTGGCGAACCTGCCCCTTCCCTTGCAAAGCGCCTTGACAGACTTGCCCTGGGATGAACCTCAGGCTGTGAGCACGCGCTATGGAGAAACCTGGGTGCGTACGCTGGTCCCAACGCCGCCTGCCTTTCAGGAACTGTGGAAGGCGCATAAGGCGGAACTGAAGTCCGTGGGGATAACTCTGAAACGAGGCAGACGCCGTGTCTGGCAGGCCGCCTGGTGGTTTAACGGGAAGGCCGTGACCTGAAGTCAGGATGATGGGAGGCTGAGCCACGGCAAGGCGCTGGCAAGAGGAATTCCGGCGTCTGGCGTACATCAAACCCGTGGCTGGGCCAAGCCTTCGGAACAGTTGGCCCCGTCCTGCCCATGCCATCAGGCTTTCAAGTCAAGGGGACGAAGGCACTGACCTGCCACTCCGGTGTTCCCCATCACGGAAGCGGGATTGCCGGCCTTCCTGACTCTCTGCGCGCCTCGGCATCAGGT
>CAXXOQ010000169.1:0-82994 GCA_963664185.2 Caldilineaceae bacterium
TCGATCAGGGCGGCTGCCGGACCCAGGTAGTCGTCGCATCCCGAACCACCATTGAACATAAGAAGCGGTATGCCCGTGCCGGTGGCACAGGTCCAGAGGCGGGCCGCACCGGACTGCACATAGCGTTCCCGCGTTGCGGCCATCAGTCCTTCCTCCACCACATCCTGCCGGCTATACCCGTCCTGGGATCTTGCCCGGCTATCCCGGTATTCCGAAAAGCCCGCGCCGCATCCGGGGAGGGATCGGCCCCTACTCGCGCACAATCGGGAAACGCATGGCTTCGGCAAAGGCTTCCAGCGCCTCCGTATGATCACCCAGCCCCAGGGCAATGTGGTGGGAAGGGCCCTGCTGGCACCAGGCGTCAATGAACTCGTGCAGGGGCCGCTGCATTTGCACCCGGGCGTTGGGGTTGCCAATCTGCAGAATGGTGCCGGGAATGATTTCCCCGATGGCATAGATGAGCTTGAACGTATCCCCGGCATCGAACTGGGTCAGGTTCAGCAGGGTCACGGGGACCTTCCGGCATGTCGAAATCAATGCCCAGGCCGTGACCGGATTTGCCATGATGGGTATCCAGGTGCATCAGCCGGGGGGATCCCTGGGCCACACTGATATTGCTCGGACCGTCATGGCCCATCAGAATCGAGTTTTCCTCAAAGTCCATGGCAAAGAATTCCACAAACATGCCGCCCCCGCCCAGCAGGTCCAGGATCTTCATGGCCATGGCCGTCTTGACGTCGCCTTCCGTCACCCCGGGGCGTCCCAGCGCGGCCAGCCGGGATACGGCCAGTCCGGACTGGGCGCGCAGTTGCGTAATCAACTCGTCTTCGCCCCACCAGTAGTAGCCAAACGCTGCGATGTCATACTTGTGGATGATGGTGTCGTAGGCGACAGCGGCCTGGGCGGCGAAACGCATGTGTTCCCGGGTGACGGTGCGGTCCACTTCATACATTGTGTGGAACTGGGTGAACATTTCTTCCAGCTGGTCGTCCGTCACCTGATGGAAGGCATTCGCGATTTCCTCAATTTCGGGACGTACCAGCATGTGACCGGTGGCCCGCAGCAGACCGGGTTTCATCAATGGGCATATCACTCATGCCGGGATACACCTGTCCAATCAGGCCTATGTTCATCTGGCGCAGGGCCCGCGCCGCGGCCACGCCCGCGCAGTCCGCCTGCAATTCATGCTGGAGGCGGGGTTCATCGAAGGGTCCCGTTCGCACCTTGAATTTGCGTCCGGCATTCACCAGGGAACCGGCCAGTTCCGGGACACAGCACACCCCTTCATGGTGCAGATAATCGGTAGTGTCTGCCGCAGCATAGTCGTAAGACCGATCCTCGTGCGCGTTGAGAATGCGGATCGGGACGTCAATCGCCTGCAGGGCGGGCAGCATATCCATACTGGGGGTATACCCAAACGGGAAGACCAGGACCATGTCTACATCTTCCCGGGCGAACAGGACACCCGCGGCCTGCGATTTCTCCGGGGTATCCACCAGTTCGGGCGTCACAATGTCGGCAAACGACTCCAGCAATGCCCGAAGTTTGGCGTACATGCCCATGCCCATCTGTTTCAGACGCGGATACTGCTCCCAATAGTAGTGGTGGCCCGTAGGCAGCAAGCCGATTTTGGCGCGCACTTTCGGTTTCAAGGCAACTCTCTCCTTTTGGCTGTCCATGGTTCCATGGCGCTGGTCACTTGCCCCTTTTCTGCGGTTCCATCGATTCCCGGCGCAATCTGTCCGGGAGGTACAACCGGCCGGCAGCCGGTAACGGCAGTGCGGGCAGCACAAGCAGCGCATTTTCCCTTTCGGATTCTATGCCTTGTACAGGCGATTCGCGTAGGGAAGGATAGGTATGCCGGACATCCCGCATGGGCCTGCCGTTCCAGGCAAGGTGTGTATGGGGCGAACAGCCTCGGCCTGCATACCATACCTGGGCGGCCACTTGGCCCGGCACAGGAGCGTACCCGGATTCCCCCGCTGCAGCCCGGCTTCAGGACCCGGATTTTGTCCTCGGCTACAATACAGGCCAGTAGCGTACGGCCTCTCGGGATCAGAAAACCGTTGTGTCCAGCCTTCTCACCTCCCCATTGCCTGGATTGCATCCCGACCAGGCGGACTATGTCAGCATTCGCCGGACGCGTGGTCTGTACGTGGACAAGACCCCCGCCTTCACCCAGTTGTTGGCCCGGGCACCGCACAGCGATCCCCGTGATCCGGATCTGCAAGTCCCGTATGTGTTTCTGACCCGACCCCGGCGCTTTGGCAAAAGCCTGCTGGTGGCGACCCTGGAAGCCTGGTTTCAGGGTGTGCCGGCGGACTTGGGATCGCCTGACCATCATGATGTCTGGCCCGACTGGCTCTTTGCCGGTACCGCGGGGATTCGAGACTTGGCGCCGCCAGACCATGCGTCCTGTCATCCGCCTGGATATGTCCAGTGTGAGCGGCTATTCGGCCCATGAAGTAAAAGGCACCCTGCTTGCGCACCTCGGCCGGATCTATGTCCTGTGGGCCCAACGGGGTGTCCGTTTGCCGTCAACAGGCATCGCCTGGGATTGTCTGGATGGCGTGCCCCTGGATGCAGTGCTGGATGACAGGCAAACACCGCATTTCTGGCTGGAATCCCTGATCCGGCGGCTGTATGCCCATTATGGGGCAAAAACCGGTGGTGCTGATCGATGAATACAATGCCCCGATCACCCGGCTGATCGGCAAACGGCAAGCAGACCGCGAGGCCTGCGAAGACATTATGGACCTTCTGTGCGACTTTTATCAGGTCCTCAAGCGGATGGAAAGCCGGCTGCACTTCGTATTTCTGACGGGGATCAGCTTTTTGGGGAAAGTCAGCGTGTTTTCGGCGCTGAACAACCTGGTGGACATTTCCCTGGATGAGCGCTACAACGCCCTGTGCGGGTTTACGGAAGCGGAAGTGACGGCCTGTCTGACTCCCTACCTGGAGCGGATCGCGCACAATATTGGCGGGTCCCTGGCGACCGTGCGGGAAACCGTGCGGGATTACTATAACGGCTACCAGTTTTCGCCGTACCTGGCGGGTGCGGACCCGGTGTACAACCCCTTCACGCTGCTGTCCTGTCTGCATGACTGGCAGCAGCGGCAGACGGATCAGGCGTGGCCGTCGGGGCTGCAGGCCAACCACTGGGCGCGGTCCGGCAATCCGTCACTGCTGATCCGCCTGGTAGGCCAGTACCAGTCGCCCACCGGTACGGCCGGATGTGAGTCGGCTGTCGGAGGTGAGCTATGACCTGGCACAACTGGATTACGCGTCGCTGATGTTTCAGACAGGCTACTACACGTTTCGGGGAGGAACACCGGAGGAGCCGTTGCGCCTGGACTACCCGAACCGGGAAGTGCGGGAGACCTATATGCGCCATCTGCAGGGCTATCTTGACGGCCAGGGCCAAGGCGTGGCCGGCGCAGGCCCATGTCGCGCGTCTGTATCAGGCCTTGGCCGCGCAGGCATACGAGCAGTGGGTGGCCGAAGTGGAGACCCTGTTGGCAGGGATCCCGGGTGACAAGCTTCAGGCGGAGAGCGACTTTCATCTGGTGCTGGATGTGATGAGCTACATGCTGCACACGGCGTACGGGACGGAACTGTCGGGGTGGGGCACACGGCTCGATCAGGCGCATGTGTTTGCGGACCATGTGTGTTGTGATGGAACTGAAGTACAACCGGACGGCGGCGGAGGCGCTGGCGCAGATCGAGCGGAAGGGGTATATCCGGCGCTATCGGTCGCGGGGGGTGCCGATTGTGGGCCTGGGCCTGAATTTCCACAAGTCGGGGGCTGGGACTCCGGGGATCGAATATGTCCAGCGCACGCTGTATGAACCAGACAGACCCGCCAGGCCTCCATCCTGATACGGGTTCTGCCTGCAGGCTGCGGGGCTCTCCCGGCGGCGCTCAGGATCAGGGCCGTGCGCTACCCATGTCACGCTGTGGGCCGTGGTGGCCTGCCCATCCGATGCCGGTGTATGGCATGGGATGCTGTGCCCGGTACGGGGCCGGCAACGAACCGGCCCCGCGCTCCCTGGCCTGATCCGCCCTTGGCTGCCGCGGACATCCGCAAACTCTGATCCCGTCGGCTTGCCGGGGCTGCCTCCTGCAGAACATGGACGAGACTGTCCGGGGTCACGATCGGGAACTGCTTTGGGGCCATAGGGTTCCGCCACAGTTGCGTGAACGCCTCATCTCCGCCACGTTATGGCAGTATGGGACAGCCAGGTCCGTCCCGCTTTGAGAGTCTAATCCAGGCCGTAGAGACCCGCCCCTACCGAGATGATTTCACCGTCCAGTTCCACGCCCATGACAAAGGTGGTCTTGGTTTCTTCTTCGCCCGTAGCCGGATTGAGCCATACATAGGTCGTGTAACCTTCGCCTTGCTCACTGGTGGCGATGCGCCGGATGTCCTGATTCATCAGGGTGCCCTGCGCATCGCTCAGGTTGCAGCGATCTTCTTCCTCCCGGCGATATTCCAGGGGGTAAACCAGGGAATGACACTCTGCATCATTGGCGAAGATATAGGCGGCCCCGCCAATCCAGGTACGGTGATGCAGGAACAGATCAAAAGCCGCCGTGCCGCGGGCCGCAATCAGATCGGCGGCACAGCGGACATACAGTTCCAGCTCTGGCTTGGTATCCACCTGATACGCAGGGGGCATATTGCGGCACTCGGGGCGGGCAGGCATATAAACGCCAGACCCCAGAAAATAGTCGAAACCATCGATGCGTATATTGCGGACATAGGCCGCTTTGGGTTCAATGGCGTCCGTCACCGGATTGCGACGCTCATAGTACGTCACACCTTCCCCAAAAAGCCGGGCATTGTCGGCGAGTTCCTGTACGAAGCGGAAACCGGTCGAGTCGGTGAGATCGCCCCGGTACATGCCCTCCAGCTGCGGATTGGCAACATGCAGGACCGTGACCAGGGCTTCGCGATCATGCATAAACAGATAGGTGGGACCAGACCGCCAGCGCGGGTCATGCCGGAAGTCGTGCAGGGCCCGCAATCCGTTATCACGCAGATAGTGCTCCGCACAGCGCACAAAACGTTCCACATCTTCCAGGGAATAGACCAGACTGGCCCGCACATGTTCCGGATGGCAGGACCCGGGCGCATCCAGAGGATAGTATCCAGCACCCATAATTGCGGTGCGGCCCTGGTAGCTTTGGTTCATCGGGCGGAGGTAGGCAACTTTCAGATCCAGGTTCTCGGTCTCGGAGTTGCGGAAACGGTAGGTCGTGAACCCTTCCCCGAACGTACGCGTGGTATACAGGAACCGGGCGATGTGCGGTTTGCCATCAGCATCCGTGGCATGCAAGCGGTCCTGACCGGGCAGGGAAGAGCCACTCACGTCGAAAATGATGACGCCATCGGTGTCCAGGGCAAAGAGATACATGGGGCTATCATGCCAGTGGGGATCCGTTTCGAAATCCTGCAGGGCCTGGTCCCAACCCACTTCGTCTACATGCCAGATGGCACACTGCACAAAACGCTTGACGTGGGCGCGGGACTGCATTTCGGCCAGTCGGCCGAAGACGGGGCCTTCACAGCCCAGTCCGGAGGCCAACACGGGGGCCTCCATGACCAGCCAGAAAGCCAGCGTGACAAGCAGTGGGCAAATCCATGAATTCCTGATCAAAGCGGACATAGCGCCTCCTTGCGATCGCGCGACAACATATAAAAGGATTGGGTCAACGTGAAAATTGTATAGGTCCCATACCCCTGGACCGGTATTCGGGAGTGGAGCAGAGGCGAGGCGATCGACACGGCAGGATGGTCCGCTGCGTCAAGAACCTGTATCAGAGTTGCCTGAGAAACAGGGAAGCGCATGGTCAGCCCGGACAAACGGCAGAACGGACTGGCCCCAGGGCGCACAGCAATGTCCGGCTGTGTCAATGCCAGCCTATGCTGCGCTAGCTGTCTGCATGGTGTGGGGTGTGGACAGAGTGCTCGGCTAGCCAGGCACGTCAAACCGGTGAAGAACTGGACTTGACAGACAGCAGCCTCCGGTGGCTGCACGCCAAGAGAAAAGGCCGTGGCTGCAGGTTTGTACAAGGGTTCCTGTCTGTTCGGGACAGGATAAGGCAGCAAACAGTCATCCATACACCGGGAGTGGCCTGAATGCCCTGTGGCATTGGGATGCAGCTCCCTTGTGTTTCTGGTGTGTCTGATTCCCGGCGGCCGGAAGCGGTGCAGCCTGCCAAAGGTATCAGGTGTCTGACAGTCTGTCTCGTGCATCCATAGGATCGCTTGCCTATATCCCATGTGGGGAGATGTCATGGAGAGCAGACGCGATGAGGCCTTGGCCGGAAAACTCGTTTGGTCTTGTCCGGCGTCTTGCGTCTTGGGTACCGCATGCTGGTTCAAGTAGGAAAGGATGTGCCTGTGTATACACAGGCCCCTATAATAGTGGTGCAATTGACTCCAGATCATAAGGAGCAGGATACCCATGAAACCGTCCAGGCAGCTGGCCGCCGTGGCCAAGGTGGGCGATCTTGCGGCTGTCCGCAAGATGCTCCGCACAGACAACGATCTGGCCACCGAATGGCAGCCCCTTATGGAGGCGTGTTTCCACGGCCAGGCCGAGGTTGTGACCCTCCTCCTGGAGCATGGGGCCGACCCGAATATCAAGTCCCGCAGTTCGCATCATTACCGGCCGTTGCATCGCACAGTGGAACACAAGAAAACCATGCCCAAGCATGAAGGGCATTACCGCGTGGTGGAGATTTTGCTTGAAGCCGGAGCGGATCCCCTGATGCAGGGCAGTCCCTGGCTCATAAGCGCCGTAGCCCTTTGCGGAACCGGAAGCTCAACCGAATTTCTGTCCGCCTTGCTGGAACATGTACCCCGGCCCCTGGATATCTTTCATGCCGCCCTGCTGGGCCAGACCGCGCGCGTACGCGAAATCCTGGCTTCTGATCCGTCCCAGGCCCAGACGTATCATGCCGGGACCCGGATATGGACAGATGACCGGGGCTGGACGCCCCTGCTCTATTGCGCCCGTTCCCAGTTGGGCCGGGAGGATGCGGAGAAGACCCGGGATCTGGCCGACGTGGCCCAATGCCTCCTGGATCACGGAGCCGATGTCACGGGATGTGTAGAGCAGGCCATCTATGCCAACAACATGCAAGTCTTTGAGATGCTGCTGCGGGCAGGCGGCAAAGTGACGGATGATGACACCCTCAATCATGCGGCCTGCGACGGACAGTTTGAGGCCCTGGAACTGCTCCTGCAATATGGCACACGCCTGGATGGCACCCGTGGCACGGAGCACCATGGCGGGTACACGCCCTTGGGATGTGCGGTAGCCTGTCGCAGTTTGCAGGGCGTCCGCTGGTTTCTGGAAAAGGGGCAGGACCCCAATCAGATCAAGAGCCAGGAGGGGCAAAACTGTCTGCATGTGGCAGTGCACCATGGAGCCAGCAACAGGATGCTGGCATTGCTCCTGGAGTACGGGGCTGACCCGAACCAGCAGGACGCAGCCGGGCGCACACCCCTGGCGCTGGCCCAGGAAAAGCAACGTACGAAAGCCATGGCTTTCCTGCAAGCGGCCTGACGCGGTGTAGGAGTCATGTCGGGGCAACCCCCCCATTGTGAGCATGGCCGGGAGGCCCGGCAGCGGTGGCATCGGAATAACATGCCCAGCGGTACCCCATGGCAGGATGACCAGGCTAACGCAGGACCTGGAGGAATCGAATGCCCCGATTCTCGTTCAGGTGCAGGATGGGGCCCGCCTGCCCGTCAGCTTCCAGTCCGGGATTGAGAGACAATATGGCATCCTGTATCATGGGAAGAACACAGGAACGGCAGGGCCATGCGGCAGCCGACACGCTGCCGCATCATGCGGATGCGGTGTGTTGCGCCATGCGGATGAAGGCGATCACCCCCTTGCATTGCCGTGTTGTCCTGCCGACATGAACCAGCCTGTTGCAACTGCATAACCTGGCATTGGAGACAGGAGAAGAATCATGGCTAAAGACACCGGAGAGACCATTGGCCAAGGTACCTGTACCCTGTGCAGTCACAGTGGCGACATTGTGGATATGGAGGCGCATCTTGGGACCTGCCTGGTGCAAAATACCGAAGCCCGGACCCTCGACAATCATAAGCAGAGCGCCCGGTTCACCGACCGGAAGCACCTGCTGCACATGGTGGTCTTTGAACCCTATGTGCAAAAACACTGGCTGCATCTGGCGGTCCGCACGGATACGGCCCTGCGGGAAATGGATCAGTTCCTCCGGGATCTCTGGCTGGAATGTTGCGGTCATCTCAGCCATTTCCAGGTCAACGACACCTACTATGAAAGTCCTACCCCTGTTTCGGCCGGGAACATGAAGAAGAAGATCGGCACCGTCATGGCCCCCGAACAAAGTATCACGTACGAATATGACTTCGGCGATACCACCACCCTGGCCCTGTACGGTTACGGCTGGTACATTACCTCCGCCACGGAAAAAATCCGCATTCTGGCCCGCAACGACGCGCCCGTCCTGCAATGTGACAACTGTGGGGCACCGGCCACCAAACAAGGTTACACGGAACCTTTCACGCTGGAAATGGACGACGTATATTGCGATGCCTGTGCCAAGGCCCATGACGACCTGTACCCCATTCTCAATTCACCCCGCTGCGGGGTGTGCGGTTATGGCCTGTAAGAACAGAGAGACGGGCGGCACCGGTCTCCCGGGTTGCCTGCTATGCCGTGCCCGGGCTAACGGTCTCCCGCAGGCATGGCCAGACCCGCGGGTCTGGCCTGTCGTCGCTACCCGGTGACCGTCACCTCATCCGACGCCAGGGACCGGTTATCCGCGATGTGCTGATACAGTTGCCCACAGGAGATCACATCCATCGCCTGTCGGGCGTGATCCAGCAGCAGACCCACCTGTCCCGCCTGTTGGTCGATGCGGTAAATGGACCACGGGTGAAAAATGGGCAGATAGTAGAGGAAATCCTGGGCGACACAGTAGTCGATGCCCGGAGCATAGGCTTCGTATACGCCCTGCGCGTCCTGGGGCATCCGGGCCGGATAGGCCCAGGGCAGGACGGGAGGCCAGTGCATCTGTGCCGGCTGTCCGGTCAGGATGTTGTCGTGCCAGGCATGGGAGGGCGTTTCCAGCAGATCCGGGAAGCCTTCCTGTGTGTACCAGAAGGGAGGGTTGAGCGGAGCGGGAATCGTGTGTCCTGGACCTGCCCCCACACTGCGGGCGTAGCGATAGCCGGCTTCCCACATGATCTCTAGAATGCGGGGATGTCCTGTGAAGCCGCGGGTGTAGCCACCCGGTGCCGTCAGGCCGATCACAGGCTTCCCAAAGGTGTCCTCGATCAATTTCCGGGAATCCGCCAATTCATGGCGCAGACCGGCCACGTCATTGGCTTCATCCAGGGCGTTCAGGTTGGCGTGTGTGAACGAATGGCACTGGATGTCAAAAAGGGGCGGATCCAGAAGGGACCGCAATTCCGGACCCGCCACTTCCAGCATTTGGGCCACCAGAAAGAAGGTGGCCGGGAGTTCGCGCGCGAGATGGGCATCCGCCACCGCACGGACACCGGCAAGGAACTCCCTGATGCGCGCCGGGGAGTAATCGAAGCCCCGACTCCCCTCTTCCCACCAGGTATAGACCGCTTCGGTGTCATAGGCCGCTACATACAGTGACATAATTCTGATGCGCCTCCGCTGTGAGTCATCCGAATCTGCCACCATGTTATAAGGTGGCCTGCGCGGATGCAAAGGGGATCTCACGGCGAGTGTGACGGCCTTGGCTATTACCTGTCTGGCCCTCACAGACCCATCTGCGCCCGGTGGTCTCGGACAGGCGGATTACTGGGTTCCTTCGCATTGGCAGGAGGAAAGGAAGGTTGCCCTACCAGGAATCCCCTTCGCGCACTTGGTCGCCCGGCAACTTGATTACATTGCCCGGATGTACCGCTTTGTTATGTTCCGGGATGCCCTGTCCCAGTTTGATTTGCAAGACCGTTACACTATCGAGTCCCGCCAGTTTGGGGGTGCCCTTCAGGGCTGTCAAGTCGCTGGCGTAGTATTCAAACCAGGGCAGTCCGGCGTTGGTGTAATCCGCGGCGGAGGGCGGCAGGGATGGGGGAATATCTCCGGTGACGGCAAGGTGCTGCACACTGTTCAGCAGATGCACAAAGCAGCGGGAACGGGCCGTCAGATCCCAAGCCTCCAGACTGTATTCGTCGGCATAGATTTCCTGACGCATGAGGCCCCCCGGCGCGAGACCCATTTCCGGAGATGCCAGTGCCATGATTTGAGGGGAATACGTCCGGCGTGCGGGGGCGCGATAAAGTTTCCGATACACCTCGGCTTTCATGGGATAAGCCACAATTTGCAGACCGCCGTGCTGGACCTCCCCGTCAACTGCTCCTCAGCGGTATAACCGTCTCCCAAGGGCCTGGCCACGAATTGTCGGATCAATCCTGGGCCGACGCAGAAACCGTCCAACCAGGGCTGATCTGGCACCACCAGGTAATTCTGCGGTTCTGCGACCAGCTGGTGGGACCAGGGCTCGCCCGTCAAGGCGCAGATCTTGCCAGCAGCCACTTTGAGGGCTATGGGATAGCTGCCGCTGAAACGGAGCCACAAGGCTTCGGACTGGTACATGGGCAGGAATACACCGCCATGCTGCAACCAGGCAGGAGGGATTTTCGCGCCATAGTCATCCACATGATGCACGGGAAAATCCCCCAGTCCGGGAGGCAGCGGATATGCCCGATGACAATCGGGCAGACGCAGGGTGCGCTGGAAGCTGATGGCACAGGTTGCCTCTGCATGAACTTGGGGAAAGCGGAATTCCAGGCGGTTGTGCCGTAAGGCAAGCATGATTTCCTCTCCTTGGGACTGTGGGTTTCCGATTGCTACCAGTCGCCGTCGCGCACTTCGCGCACCACGGTCCATATCGCGTGGTCGGGCGCATCCTTCAGCTGTCGCAGCAGATCGGCAAAGAGTTGGGGCCGTTGCAGAATGATGTGTTTGAGGTCACTGGATACTTTGCCGGCCATGGCCAGCAGCAGATCCGGATCCTCACCCAGATCGTGAGCCAGTCGGCGCACGGTGTTTTCCGAGGGTGGGGGCACCAGGTTCCGTTCAATCTTGCTGAGATAGGCGGGTTCTACCCCAATGCGCAGGGCTACCTGGCGCAGGGAATAGGATCGATCCTGCCGGCGACGCTGTTCTCGGGTGGTGCGAATATAGCTTCCAAATGTCATATGTACTACATAGTACACAAAAAGAACGGGCAAGGCAAGTGCTGATTCCCATCAAGACTTGCATTGCCCTGCTATCCAGGTGAAGCTGGCCCCAGGTTGATACGGCAGACCCAAGGACAATGCTGTTTACTTGGCTCAATTTTGGCCTCTGGCACCATCTTTTGAGTAACTGACATAGCCTTAAGCCTGCCTTAAGTTAACAGAATTTTGCGCTTAAGTGACCCGTATTGGGCCTGGGGCGGAATGGGTGCAGGCGTTATCAACGCCACCGCACACGGACTTGCTGTGAGTCGAACTTGGTTTTGGCGATCCCCCATCCCTGGATGGCAGCGAGTCATTGCCATGCAACAACCTCCCTCTTGCCACCGCTATCGTTGCCCAGGTGCTCATTGGGTTTGGATGTGCCCTCACCATAGGCGGCGCGGCGCGGGTGTCTCTACCGCGGGCAGGGCAAACGCAAGGCAACCCTGCCCGCGGTACCGACGACGGGGCTTCTATGCCGGAAACATGTCCCACGGGCTTCGATTGGCACTCCCTTGTTTCATCCTGGCACGTGGACCAGTTTCGCAGGCCAAGGGTATGCGGATAGCAATGCTCTACCGGCTGTTGCACCAGACAGGTGCCTCGGGTTCGTAGACGCGAACCTCGCAGATGCGGGCGTGGTCAAGGCCATGGGTGGCCTTCACGATGATGCGCAGCCTATCCACGGGGTCACGGGCGTCCATCCTGTGTATACGCCGGCGCAGGTAGTTGCCTGTGACCTCAAGCAGGGGATGCCATACGCCGGACACGCGTCCTTCTATCCGATAGTCTCGTACGGTCTCCGGCTGGCCCTGGCCCCAGACCATGCGCTCCATGTAGGCGTTGGAGTGGGAGAGGGTCAGAGGCCTGTACATGCCTGTATCAAAAATGAGTTCGATCCGGGCGGGCCGCATGAAGCGCGCCCAGGCCAGCTCCAGTACGGCAGGCAACCCGTCGGCGGGATCGCTCATCCAGCGGTGCAATCCTGGATTGGCCCGTTCTGGCGTTGCGCCCCACGGGCCGAAAACAGCCCGGGTCTGGCCGGAAATGATATTGTCGGCTTTGCCGCAGGTCTGCTGGCTCGTAGCTGCCACCTCGGCCCGGCGGGCAATATCATACGGGTCGCAGTTGGTCACACCGATGAGGTAGGCATCGTCCCGCAGGAGACGCTGTTGGATGGCGTGTACGGCGGCCGGATTGTCAGCCAAATCCGCAGGATCACGGTTGTGGGCCACGGCATAGGCAGCGGCTGTGCCTACACCCTGGCCTATGGTGGCGCAGGTGGCCATGACCCGCGTGGAGGCGAAAGCGATGTGGCTGGCCGAGATGTTCCGGCCGGCGAACATCAGGTTGGACCGTCCGGCCGAGACACAAGCGCGCAGGGGGATGTCAAACAGGTAGTCAGTCAGCCTCTGATCGCAGGGCTTCTCGTCCACCGCGTCAATGCCGGCCGGCGGGTGGGTATCGATAGGCCAGCCGCCGAAAGCAATGGCATCGGCAAAGGCCGTGGATCGGGTCAGATCCTGTTCGGTCAGCACATACTGGCCCATGAAACGGCGCGACTCCCGCTTGCCGGGCAGAAAGCCGAACCAGTCCAGGGCCCAGTTCTCCGCTCCGTGATCCCCATCATTCTTGATATGATCCCAGATGCCCAGCAGGATGGCCAGCAGTTCATCCCGAATCGCCTCGTTGTCCTTGATGGTATCCAGTTCGCCGCCCCATTCGACCCACCAGTAACCGTATTCCAGGCCCCGGTCAATGCCTGGCTTGCCGTGGGCACGAAACTGCAGATCCTCTTCCGTGAATTTGCGCGCCCACGGTGGCGCGGTGAATGGCATGGGCTTGTCGTGTCGGCGTGCCTGGAAGAGGAGGGTGGACCCCAGGGTCTTGCCATCACTTTGGTCCGCGGCCAAGCTCTCTCCGTAGACATGCCTGCCTTCGCGTCCATGCTGGTAGGCAGCACCTGCCGCGACGCCCATCTGTCCATCGCCAGTACAGTCGACAAAGACCTTGGCCGCAATATGGAAGCGATCTTCTGTGGACTGGCGCTCGGCCACAGCGTGGGTGATGCGCTCGCCTTGCAACCCCACGTCCACCACCCGGGTGTTGAGCATCAGCGTCAGGTTTGGTTCCGCCTGACAGCGGTCATACAGGATCAGATCCAGCATGGAGGCGGCGCGCTGGGCGTTGTGGACCGCAGTCTCCAGCCGAATCTCCTCAATAATGCCGCCTTCCCGGGCCTCCGTCTCCAGTTCCCGGCCGCGTTGACCGCTGGCGTCGGCGCCCACGATATGCATGCGTACCTCGCTGGATGCGTTGCCTCCCAGCACGGGTCTGTCCTGGCAGAGAATGACACTGGCCCCGCAACGGGCCGCGGCCAGGGCGGCAGGGAGACCCGCTGGGCCGCCGCCCGCGATAAGGACATCGCAAGTCAGTTCGTGGTTGCGCAGGATGGTCATGGGTTCGGATTCCTTCCGGTACAGGGTTGAAGGCGCAAGAGGCTGGACAGGGGAGGCACCAGGTTTTGTCAGAGGGCGCAAGTATTGGCGAAGAGGCCGCGTGGGCAGTGCAGCCGCCGGTAAACGCCAGGGTCTCGGTTCCCGATGGGATCAGGTCCGGGGTTCCACCAGGAACGCATGCAGCGCAGTCGCCAAATCCCGGCCAAAGGCCCGCGCCGACTCGGGGGTGACCATTACCCCCTCGACGTTGGCATATGGGATCTCCACCACCGTACTGGCCCAGTTCCCTGGCAGGGTTGCCCCCCAGCGCTCGGAGGTGGTCAGGGGCCCATAGTCAACATTCCATTCGGCACCATAAGGCAGGTTGTTTTGGACCTGATAGGGCAAGGGACCCCTGCGCGTCTGCTCCAGGATGGTACAAAAGCGTTCCACACGCTGCCAGTTTTCCTGGTCAGGACCACCTACAAAATGGATTCTCTCATGCGATCCTCCCCGGATGGCCGGGCAATGAAAGTCCAGGACAAAGTGGAGTTTCTCTTGACTCCAGGCGGTTACGTACCGTTGGATGGCTTCCACAGTCGGGTAAATACTCGCCTCTCCGTAGTCTTCCCAGTGGTCATGGGGCCGGCGGCGTTTGCCCTGATCGCCTTCCTCCACGCCATCCTTGTCTACGAAGGGGATTACCAGAAACTCGACGTGCTCCCGCAGCCATTCCCCCGGTCCCTGTGGCGCCAGCACTGCTTCCAGCAGCCCTTCCATGCCGAAGGTGGCTATGGCTTCACAGGCATGATGGCGACCAAGCAGCAGGACCCGGCGATCGGGAGTTCCGGCGAGATGCCCCAGATGCAGCATTTCCACATCCCGACCTTTACCCGTACGGCACAGGGTGCCGACCCTGAGATGAGGGTTACCGGCGTGGCGTGCCAGGAAAGCCTGCAGGTGGGCCTCCAGATAGGGAATGGTGAACGAGAAGTGTACGGAGTCCGCCTGGGGCGGAAAGGTGAAGGAAAAGCCCTGCCCCTGGACCGCTTCGGCTCCCAGCCAGGACCAGTGGCCGCCATCATCCATGCTTACGGCGGGACCCCGTACGCCAATCGCATCGCTGCCAGTGAAGCGGAACGCCAAAGTGCGGTCGGCTGCTCCCCTGACCCGGAAATGCCAGTAAAACCAGTCGACGGTTGTATCCCGCAGGTCCTGATGCAGCGAGACCACATCCCCCTCAATGGAATCAACAATGATGTTGCCGCCGGGAAAGTTGCTGTCAATGGTGGGTGCCGTTCCGCTCACGACAGTTCCTCCTGTGTTACATGAATCCAGAGTGCAGGAATGAGGTTGGGGTCAGGCACCACAGATCGCTGTGCGCTAACCGCGGATACCGGTCAAAGTGACTCCCTGCACGAAGTGGCGCTGGAAGAAGGCAAAAACCAACAGAACCGGAATCACCATCACGGTGGAGGCTGCCATCAGTTGGTTGTACAACGTGTTCATGTAGGGCAGTCCCCTGAAGCTGTGCAGTCCGAGCGCCACGGTGCGCAGCCGTTCATCGGTCAGGAAAATCATGGGTCCCATGAAGTCATTCCAGGAGGCCTGGAAGCTGAAAATCGCCACCGTGGCCAGCGCCGGCTTGGCCAGCGGCAGGATGATCCGCCACAGAATGTCCAGTTCCGAACAGCCATCGATACGTGCCGCATCGGTCAAGTCGTCGGGGATGCCCAGGAAGAATTGGCGCAGCAGGAACAGGTAGAAGGGCGAGCCAAAAAACGCTGGCACCATCAGCGGGGCAAAAGTGTTGATCCAGTGCAGCTGGTGAAAGAGGAGATAGGTGGGGATAAGCCGGACAATCCCTGGGAGCATCAGCATGCTCAGCAGAGAGGCGAATAACAAATCCCTTCCCCAAAACCGGAACCGCGAAAAACCGTAGGCAGCCAGTACGTTGGACAACAGGTCGCCTGCAATGACCACTCCGGTCACATACAGGGTATTCCTGAAGTAAAGACCGAAAGGCAGAAAGGTCAGGGCTGTAGGGTAGTTCTCCCAGGCGAACGGATGGGGAATCCAGGACGGGGGAAAGCTGACTACCTGTGTCATGGTTTGCAGGGAAGCCGAGACCATCCACAGCAGGGGCAGGATCATGGCGATGGCGCCGATTAGGGCGATCAGGTGCCAGACGGCGGTGGCAAGCCGACGGCGCACCCGTAACCTGTGGACATGCCCCACCATCTAAAACCGTCCTCCCGTCCGGCCTTCGTAATAGACCCAGGACCTTGACGTCTTCAGAATAAGGAGGGTCAGCAGCAGTACCAGGACAAACAGAATCCAGGCGGTGGCCGAGGCATACCCCATCTTGAAGTAACGAAAGGCATTGTCATATATCAGAAGTGAGACGTAGTACGTGGACTTGACCGGCCCGCCCTGGGTCATGATGAAAGGTGCATTGAAGGCCTGGAACGATGCGATCAGGCCCATGACCAAATGAAAGAACAGGGTTGGCGTCATCATCGGCAAGGTAATGGCCCAGAAACGCCGCAATGCTCTGGCGCCATCGATCGCCGCCGCCTCATACAGATGTTCCGGTACGCTTTGCAGCCCTGCCAGATAGAGCACCATACCGGTGCCGATGCCCCACAGGCTCATCAGGATCAACCCGGGTGTGGCCCAATCCGGATCGATCAGCCATCCTGGTCCTTTAACGCCAAATAGGCTAATGAAGTAGTTGACCAGTCCCACGTTGGGATTGAGGATAACCAGCCAAATCACCGCCGAAGCGACGGTGGGCACGACACTGGGTACGTAGTATGCCGTGCGGTAGATGTGAGCGCCCTTAATGCGGTTCAGCAACAGGGCAACAGCAAAAGCCAGGCCAATCCCGAGTGGCACCGATACCAGCACATAGTAGGCCGTATTGCCAAAGGATTGTGCCACCAGTTCTTCCCGGAACGCCTTCTGGTAATTGGCCAGACCGTTCCACTTGGGCGCTGTAATGATGCTGTATTTTGTGAAACTGAAGAATAGCGCGGCTAGGATAGGTCCCAGGTTGAAGATGAGCATACCCAGAAGGGCAGGCCCGATGAAGAGAAGCCCGAAAAGGGCCTCTCGTCGCTTCAACGAGCGATTTTCCGACTGCCTTGAGGTCAGGAGCCTCAAAGAACCAAGCAAAATTACCCCCTTGCCCCAATGCATTACACAGAGGCGGGTGCTCTGCGTTCCGGAGGAAGGGCCCGCTGCACCCCTTGCGCGGTGCAGCAGGCCAACCTTTGCCCCGGGATATGACTGTCCGTGTTCAAAGGTGCAGCGGGTCTTCCTGACCAGAATGCCGACTGGCACCCCCAGGGAAACCCGCTCCACCTCTATCTTCCGCCTTGGCAGAAGCGGAAGAGACTGCTCGCCGGCAGTTAGGACTCAGCCCACCATTCGTCCAGCAGTTCCTGGAGCTTGACACCGATCTCCGCGACAGCTTCCGCCGGAGCCTTGCGGTGATAGTACACTTCCTCCATGGAGGTGTTCATGACATCACCGATCTCATTCCACACCGGGAAGGAATTGCCGTAGACCTTGGTGCGCGTAGTCGCTTCTTCGACCACGGGCCAGAACGAGGCAGTCTGGAACTCCGGTTGCTCTGAGCATGCTTTCAGGGGATGTGCCTGCAGCTGTGCTTTCATGAACTCGCAGCTTCCCTCCAGATCATACGAAAGCCACTTGATCAGTTGCCATGCGCCATCCGGCTCCTGGGTTCCCCGCGGCATGGCGTATCCCCAACTGTAGTTGTAGCTGCCTACCCAGGGGCTGTCGTTGTTCACGGGGGAAATGGCCGACAGATACTCCAGGTCAGGGGCCTGGGCCTTGACGTAGAAGTAATTCCATCCCCCGCTGAACCGGATGCTCTGCAGTCCGGAATAGAAGGGATTGGTCTCAAATGCCGAAGTTGTGCTCTGCCAGGCAGCGACCTTCTCAATACCCCCCTGGGCCTCCATCACGTCCAGCATGAACTGCACGGACTGTACCGTCAACTCATTGTCAATCAGGGACGTTTGGCCGTCATCACTGATCATGGGGGCATCATTGCAGGCCATGTAGTGCCTGAAGCCGTCCGAACCGCCGTACAGAGTACAGGCCAGGCGCTTGATCTCATCATCTTCCATAACCACAAGCTTGGCAATGGCATCCAGCAGCTCAGCGAAGGTTGCCGGAGGATTCGCTGGATCAAGACCCACTTCCTCGAAGTCCGCCGGAATGTAGAACATGAGGTTTTGGGCGCCCCCCATGGTGTTGGGCAGTACCCAGATGTCACCTTCCCGCTGCATGGCCTTTGCCTCAGGCGCATAGTACTCATCCAGGGAGATGCCGGCCTCATCCAGCCTTGCGCCCAAGGGCAGGAGAGCCTCCGCCCTGACAAATGGGGCCATATCATGCTGGGCGAGCATGGTGACATCCGGTGGTGTACCCGCGGTAATCGAGGCCAGTAGCTTCTCCAGACGCTGTCCCCAGGGTTGCAGTGTGGCCTCGACTGTAATGTTGGGATACGTTTCCATGAAATCAGCGATCTGCGTGTCCATCAGGGGGACACGATCACCTCCCCAGTGGTGCCACATTCTCACCGTAATCGCCTCGGCGGTCGTTGCTTCTTCTGTGGCAACCTCGGACACTGCTACAGGCTGGCATGCCGCCAAAGTCACACCTACTCCTGCCATCAATGTAGTCTGCAAAAATCGGCGCCGCGATAGTTTGTGTTGCTTGCTCATGGCTGCAACCCCCTTGAAGAGAAACTCTTCACTGTGGTGATTTCACAGAAATCGAAGGCAAGTATTATATCCTTGTTGCGCATCCGCAACAAGCAGGAAAAATCCATCTCTTTGCTTGGCCTTCAATTTAATGGGGTTGGTTGCTCCAACAGCTTCTTGCTCCAGCCGCTTGGAAGGAAAGTCGACGGGAATAGGGTGCCGATTCAGATTGGATAGGTGCCGGGTAACCAGCCTCCCAGCTGGTGCCGTTGGGCCCCGAACTCCGCGGTGGACGGGATCATCGGGGATGGGGCCGGAGGGCACAAGAGCCAAGATATGCAGACGGTGGACCTGCCGCCCAGTCGTGCTGCCGCCCTATGCGCCGGCATTGCATCCGGTGGAACGCTTCTTGGCCGAGGTGGAGCGTGCGATTGAAGGCTGGTCCTATCGGTCTCGGCGGGAGAAGCAGCCAGTGACCACAGCGGTCCTGCGGCCGTAGCGGAACGATCCGGCCCGGATCCAGGAGGTCCAGCTGCGTTGCCGGCCGGGAGGTGGTGGCATAATCATGCCAAATTGGTATGTCCTCGGCCAAGGATAATATCGGTACTTGTGTCGACTTTCTGCGCTACACGACCACTTGGCATTATCGCAGAAATCCTGGCAGGAAGGGTGTTCGTTCTGTTTGTGCTGGGTCGGTCCTATATTGAAGAAGCCTTCTCCCTGTGGCTTGAGAAAGTAGCCAGGCAAGAGAACCTGCCGGCAGGTTTCATGTTTATGATGAATTTCTTGGTGTGGAAAGTTTCTGCGGCATAGGGCCTGAAGCTGATTCAGACATCACCCGCTACCCCATGATTGTTGCCACTGGTCACAGCTTTGCAACAGGAACTCGGGCAGCAGCCTCAAGTGGCCCAGGATATTCGAAGCCAGTTGATATTCGGAGTCCCATTGACAAAATAGTCCGGAAGATGTCGGACCGTAAGACGGGTGAATCGAACCCATGATGTGGGTATGGATTTCCTGTGAAGAGCCGATTGAGATACCGTTACCCCTGCCCGCAGCCACACCAGGTGTAGACCAAACCATTGCTATAGTATGCGTAATCCGAGAAACGTTGGTTGCCAGGATGGCCGATACAGAAACCAGTTCCGGTTTTGGGTCCATCCCCGCTATGATTGGATTGCCAAAACCTGCGCTCGCTATCCATGTCAGGGAGAAAACGATAGGCAGCCTCACATGAATCAGGCGACTGCAAGTCTGGATGTTCGGCCTCTTGCTGCCACCTTTGTCCAGGCATAACCGTAAATAGAGTGTGCGAGATATTCAGACCAATGGGGCTCTGGAGCCGCGAGGGTCAAGTTAAAGGGCAAGATTGATGCGCAAACGCAATAAGCAGGTTGCGGGGTTGTTGTTCGCCGCGTTTGTTTTACTATGGCTGAAGTCTGAGGAATTGATGGCCTCTATGGGAGATCTCCTGGCTTCTTTTGCGGGAGTCCTTGCCGTGATACCTGCCTCTTTCTGGATTGTCATTGGGTTGGCCGTTCTGCTCGGAACCCTCATTGTCTCTGGTGCTTTCCTGATTCGGATGGTCCGCCGTGACCCCCCTCCATCCGGGTAGTCATCTGGATTATCCAATTCTTCTGCCGTTATATCTTGCAGCCATTTGTCCCGATGAACCATTCCCTTGCTCATGGATGGTTAGGTTCCCGCGGCCGGGAATACGGATGATGTGCAAATAGCCGTGGCTCGATCTCCCTGTCGGCTTCCACGCTGAATGCCGATTGTCGTCAATACTGCGTTCCTCCCGGCAGAGAAAACACGGTAGCCATAAAGCCACCAAGACATCCTTGGTCGCAAATTGCGATCCGTCCGAGATTTGGGGGACAATGCATCGGTCTGTGCAGCCGACAGCCTACCGGATTTCACTATGTCATCCCGCTCCAGATGCAGTGACTGAACATTCTGGATACCTGGCACTGCCTTAAAGGCCCGGACCGTTGCGGACACAAAGTTGCATTTGTGGAGTTCAAACAGAAGCGACCGGATCGCTACCGGATTCTGGATAGATGGCATCACCAGCTCAAGCTGGAGGCTAACCCGGACGGAATAGCCAACCGGCGACCGCAGTCACTTCATCCTCGAAACCCTTGAATTCTGGATGGATCCCGGGACCAGCACCGCCCGGTATACCGGGTGAAGAATCTGACCGATCACCGCTTCCTATTCCTGTCCCTGTCAGAAGAGTACCGTCTGCCCGGGCAATACAACGTCTTGATCTGGAGCCCCGGACCTGGAATGTGCCCACGGGGCGTATTTATCTCTCCGATCTTCTTCGCAGGGCCAGATCCCCGGCCTTCCACGTGCGTGGAGGGCTTTTCTACGGTTCAGACTCCAGGCTTCCCTCAGATATCCCGTCCATACTCGATATCCCCAACCATGTGGCATGGACGGTCATGCGCTATCGCTCCGAGGCAGATAACGATGATGACTGGCTCTGACTGCCAAGGTATATGGTGCCCTGTGCATGCAAAAGTGTCACAGTAGCGTCAGCAATGGCTTCAAAGGCCTGAATGAATCCGCTTCGAAGTTCCAGATTTTGGCATCTGCAGCCTCACCCAAGCGAAGACCAGGGCATTCACGCGATGCCAGGAAAGTATGCATCCGTGCTTTGGGCTGAATCCGGGGATAGGGAATATCCAGTTGACGAATACATGCCAGGTACTCATCGACACATTTGAGAGCCGGGTCACCCTGGACTGAGTTCAGACAGGCATCTTCTCACATGCCTTTTGCTGCGCCATGCGGAACTACCAGGAAGCAAGTCTTGGGTTTATGATGGTCCGTTTCGGCCATTTGTAAAGGACGGTCAGGAGTGGGGAGGCCAACTTTCCTGAAGATATGGCGCATCTGCTTGATCGCATCTTCAGAATTGGCATCGGCATCACGGAGTTTCGCCAGGGCTTTGACCCTGTCAAAGCCGTCCAGCTGCAAAAATGTCTGTACAAACGAAGCCAAGTGAGATCAACCACCGTAGGGCTGAAACTGAACGTCCGAGATTTGGCATGATGTGGCCCATGCGGTAAGTAGCCGAACCTCGTCCTGCCCTTCGGCAAGTACTTGCCTGGTCGCGTTCATCGTCCAGTGCCTTTGGCCTCCTGTGTTCACTAGCGTATCTCCATATTGAATTGCACTGCTGTGTTGAGATTTTCGCGATCGAATCTCACAGCCTTTGTACGTTCCGGAGTTCTGTCCAATCGGAAAACGGCAAGTTCACCCGTGTCTTTATGCAAGAAGGCTTGATGGGCGGAATCGATACATTCCGCACTATGTGTGGTAGCAAAAATTTGCACGTCAAACTGCTGCGCCAAATCGGAAAGGATCGAGAAAACATCCTGGAGAACAGAGTAATGCAGGCCATTCTCAATCCCGTCCACTAACAGTTGGCCCCCGCGCGCCGTATCCATGGCAAGGGCCAATTCCAGCATGCGATTGAATCCCTCTCCCACCAAACGGACGGGAATGGGCCGGGAAAGCCCTTCTATGGAGGCGTGTACTACAGACTTGCTGCCCAGGGTAATGGAGTTCAATGCATTCAGCTTTGGTTCCAATTGCCGAAGAAAACCCAGGATTTCCTGGTCAATTCCTTGAAGCTGAAGTTGGCCCAAGCGGGCAGCCACACTCTGTTCTGTCTCACGATGGGCTGAGGCCATGAACACGGAATTGGGTCGTTGGGGGATACGTTGTGCCTCTTCCTGAATGCCTGATTCAGTCGTACCACCGGAACCCAGACTGGGAAATGAGATGACGCGCTCATACCCAAAGGCCCGGGAAAGATATTCGCAGTCCTGGTCGTCGGTATACGAGAAAATGATCTCAACATCACTTTCGGTTTGGGACATGTTCAAATCAGTCAAATCCGGCTGGATGGAACTCTTCTGCAATTGGATATTCAGGCTGCGGGGTTTCGTTCCCCAGTCCCCCTGGGCTGAGATATGAGCTGGCTGTCCAGGATCAAACCGGTAGAATATATCGCGAAAAACATCTCGGGAATACCCCGTAGACATTCCTCTGCCGTTCTCTACTCTTGCGCTCAGAGCAGGTGAATCAGCGCCGCCAAACAACCAGACAGCTTCCAGAAGGGATGTCTTGCCTGCGCCATTTCGTCCTGCAATCAGATTGATCCTGCCCAACCGATCCAGGCACAATTCCCGATGATTACGAAAGTGGGATATTTTCAGGCTGGTTAGCAACATGACCTCCCAACCGTTCTGGTTTCATATTTTGACAGCTGGGGGCAAGAGGCGGAACATATACGTGCGGGAACTGCCCCCAACCCAGGGTAACACCTTGCCCATTATACATTCCGCCTGATGTGGAATTGACTGTTTGACTATGACAGGGAAAATCCACCGGAATGCAAGCAAATCAAAACCTCATGTTGCGGTTTCCTCCTATCACAGAGTATCGCATTTGAGGATTGGGCGACTGTGGTGTATGGAATGGGCAAGCACCTGCCGGAGATGAAACTGTCGCTGTGCGGAGTCCCGGATTTTGTCCCGTACCGTGGGTGTTATGTTCCCTCACAATTTGTGCAACAAGCTGTTGCACAAATTGCAGAGACGGGTAGGCCTCGGCGAATCTGCGCATGTTTTGCCGATTGCGTACCCCAAAGCTCTCAGGTTGGGAAAAGCGCGGTACAAGTCGAGCAATTGCTTTGGTCCCCAACCCTGTTGGGTTTGCCACACCAAGATGGATTGACCCATTTCCCAAAAGAGCATAGAGCAGAATCATCGCGTGACTTACGGCCGTCGCAACCTTGACCGGAAGCGAGCGAAGGTGATTCTTCAGATCTTGCAGATTGCAACATAGGCCTCAGCCGAACCTGTGATCGGGAAGGACAGTTCGGACACCAGATGCGAGTAGAGCTCGGCATGCTTGTGCGGTGTCCAGAATCATGGCAGACGACGCAGTGGGTACCAGGCTGCAAAAACCACCCAATGGAAAGCCTCATTTGATCTCAGGAGCCCAAGGGTCTGGTGGCGCGTCGCCAAAAATATTCCGCAAGTCCCTCTGGATTCACATGTTGTCCTGGCTTTACAGAGGAGAACATATCCATGCCAGAAAGCGAGAAGGCAAGTTGACCGGCGTTTTCGGTTACGGAAGCAAAATCATTCATGGTGTGTCCATCCAAAGAACCATAACCACGGCCCTCGGCATAAGCGATTGTATGTGTACCCAACTGATCCGTAATCCAGATATGACACCGATTCCTTGACTGTCTCTGAAGAAAAAACTCAATGATCAAGGAATGGTCGGTATCTTCCTGGAAATTGACATCCACAATTTCATGTTGACTTTTCAGGTCTTGCACAGCCTGTTGAAAGTAGGTCCGAATATAGTGGAAACCTTCCTGAAGGAAATTGCGCCGATCCAGATCAGTGAGTGGTTTCTGGATTTCGGGCATGGGAATATTGGTGAATGGTGGCGATGCCGATGGAATTTTCGTCACACCATTAGATGGCAATTTCTCCGTGGCAGGACCACTGGATGACTCGTTCAGCCTTTCTGAGATTTTCCGGTTAAGAAGGTGGCGAGCCTGGCTCCTGAAATCTTCCACATTAGCGTATCGACCAACAATACCCATTTGCTCTACGCGCAGTCGGAATTCTTTGACTTTACGGAGTTGATCTCTCTCTTCCGGGGTGACAGGGGATTGCTCTGAACTGGTACGGAAAAAGAAATGAATGGAGGGTTTCTGTGTCTGCTGATATTTCTCATAGGCCCGATTGAACTCCTCCTCCGTTCCCGAAGCGGCAATGCCGGTAGGGGTGCCAAAGCGCTTCCACATAATGCCAATGAAGATATCGTATTCTCCAATTTGCTGGTTCACCACGGCCTGGGGTCTTCCCAGATCAGGATAGACATCCTGTTCCCAGCGACGAAGCCGTAACCAAAACCGAGGCGAATTGCCTTGATTGCGGTTGATTTCCTCCACTATTTTCCCAAGTACATCCCGCTCTGCCTGTACATCTCCAGGAGAAGCTACAAAGATCTGGATGAGGCTTATGTTGTGGGCCATGATGAACCCGGTACCTATATTGCCTTTTTCTGATTGTTCACCGGATTTTCTCGAATCAACGATGTTGCCGACTGTATTGATAGCCTGTCAATCAACCCTTCGCGGGTCTTGTGTACGTCGGGGTCAATCCAGAGGGACCAGGAATACGCCCTGCCGGATTGTACATCTGGAAGAGCCTGTTCCTGCGTTCTGTTGTGGCATGCCATGCGGAGACAGGACCAATGGGAAAACGCATGGATCCGGACTTGGCTGAATCTCCATCAGCAATTCCGGGACATTGAATCCGGCGCATGACCATGGTGAGCGACTGCAGACTGTTCAGGATCAGGATTCCCTTATCTGTTGCTCTGCTCTTGCGCATGGTTGCAAACGCTGGATCCCCGCGCTGGTATCAGGTTGGGGCTGCATTGCACACCGGAATCAGGTGGTGGGTATGAGTGTCCTGGCTGTACACTCGATTGGTTAGTGCAATGGGAACCCCACTGCCGGGGATGTCTGTCTGCTCCTGTAATGTTAGGCTCGGGGCAGGCAGAGTCCATCCCGAGGTGTTATTGACAACCCCTGGCTCTTTGGTTATTTTGGAGCTTGTAACTCAATTCATCCCCTGTACGACAGTATGGGTACCGCAGTTGCGCTGTCATTGGACCTGGCCTGATGGCCAGTCCTGCGTGAAGTCCCGGAGAAACAATCGTATGGCTCTCAAAACAAGACTGGCCCAGCTGGTGGTGGCAGTCAGCCTGCTGTGGGTTGCCTGTGCCTGTACCTTTGTGGTGCCCCCGCCACCGGACACTGCCCCGGCGCTGAAAATCGGACTGCTGCTCAATTTCACGGGTTCACCGGAGGCTTCCGCAGACCGGGAACGCGCTTTCCACCTGGCGCTCCGCCACATCAATGCCGGCGGTGGGGTGCTGGGACAACCAGTGACCGGGATCGCGGCAGATGCCACCTCCGATCCGCAGGTTGCCGTAGAGGTGGCCCGACATCTGATTGCGGTGGAAGGTGTCCATGCCATCGTCGGTCCGAATGCCAGTGCGGCGGCGCTGCCGGTCGTGGAGACCGTGGCGGGGCCCGCAGGGATTCCGGTGATCAGCCCCTCAGCCACCTCACCCCAACTGACAACAGTCCCGGACAACGATCTCTTCTTCCGCACCGCTCTCTCCGATGCCATCCAGGGTCCGGTCCTGGCCGCCGTGACCCGGGAGCGTGGTTTTGACAATGTCGGTTTCATCTACCTCAACGATGCCTACGGACAGGGACTGGCTGCCGCCTTTGCCCAGGGGTGGGAGGGCACGTTGCAGGCTGTGGCCCTTGAAGTGAACCAGATGGCTTATCTTCCGGTGTTGCAGGAGAGTGCCAGGGCTGGGGCCCAGGCACTGGTGTTGGTGGCGCCTGAGGATTACGCCGTGGCTGTCATCCGCACCGCCCTGGATGAGGGTCTCTATGATCAATTCGTTTTTGGCGATGCCGCCAAGCGCCTGCGTCTGGTGCGTGAGATCGGGGGGACTTACCTGGGCGGTATGTATGGCACGGCGGGGGCTTCTGCTCCCGACAATGAAGCTACCTCTGCATGGGAAGCCGCCTTCCGGGAAACCTATGGTGCCCTGCCTGTCCTCGCCTATGTCAAGGAGACCTATGATGCGACCATTGCCCTCGCTCTCGCCGCCCAGGCTGCCGGCAGTGTGGAGGGTCTGGCGATGCGCGATCAATTGCGGATGATTGGCGGTCCGCCCGGGCAGATCGTCCTGGGCACGCCGTCCGGTGTGAGCGATGGCCTGCGCTGGCTCGCGGCCGGTCGCCTGATCGACTACGAGGGGGCAGCCAGTACCTTGGACTGGGACGAAAACGGTGATCTCCGCCAGGGCTACGTGGGAATCTGGCGCTTTACGCAGGACGAACGCATTGAGGAAGTGGACACGGTCTTCGTCCAGAACTGAGTAGACCGGGCGAATCACACCTGCTGGGACAGGTCCCTGTTCGTGCTCTGCCTCCCCTCAGGGCGCCTACCCAATGGATGCGGTGCAGAGGGCGCGCATCGCAGTATCGAAAGTTACCCGTGGGCAGGGGTGAAGGACAGCTGTATCCACGATAGTGCGGTCAGCCGGGTAGCGATGCTCCCATCGGAGTTCCCGATTCTTCGGACAGGTCGTGGTATCCACCGGGAAATTTCCCTCCGGTTCACCTGCTCCAGCCTGTTCGCGAATTCACCCACGGGGAGCGGCATCGAGAGTTTGTCCCGGCGGATCTTGAGGCCAATTTCCCGCTGAAGGTGGGTGTGACCGACCACCAAGTGTCCCTGAGACTTGGTGGCCTGATGGAATCGGCTGCCCCGGATCGGTTCCTGATGTGCCAACGGAGGAAGTATCCGGTAGACTGAAGATCCTGTGCTTTTCACGGTGCCTGCCCCCATCATGTCCAACACTGACACGCCAACCACATCTCACCATCCGCACGATGAACGGGCCAAGAAACTGTTCCAGCCCTTGCCCGTGATTCGGGACTTCCTGGCTTGGGTGGGCCTCCCCCTGGCCCCCCGTGAGGTTGTCCTGTCCTGCGGCACGGAATGGGTGCAGCAGATGACCGGTGACGCGGTGGAGGCCGATCGGCTGGCCAAACGGTTTGCGGACAAGCTCTCTCTGGTGCAAGACCCACAGATCGGACCCGTGCGTTTCCTGCACCTGGAATTCCAGTCTTCCATCGATATCCGGATGTGGCGCCGTTTTGCGCAGTACAACTTTCTGGTGTGGGAGGAAGCCGCGGGTCTTGATGTCCGGACCGTCCACGGCGACCTGCCCCCGATCTGGAATGCCGTGTGGTACACGGGAGCCACGCCCTGGCCGGCAGTCCATGGTCTCCGGTGCCTGCCGGACAGTACCTGGAGTCTCGGAGAGACCGATCTGTGCCTGGTGGATGTGATGCGGTGCCCGGTGGAATCCATACCCCCAGACAACCTGTTTGCCTTTATAATTCCCCTGGAACAATGTGTGCTGCGGCTCCTGGTGGAGCCGGCCAGTGCCTGGCCGACCATATGTGAACGGGTAGAACAGCTCTGGCAGGCGCGCCCCGCCGAGGTGCGTGCCGACCCGACCCTCAATGCCACGTTGCGTGCCTGGCTGGAAGCGGGGTTGGGGCCCCTGAGCGGGTATCTGCAGAATGCAAGCGAGGAAGATGACATGTATGCGACAGTGACCGAGGCCCTGGAGGCTTATGGTGCCAGAAGGGTTCAGGAAGGACGTCAGGAAGGACGTCAGGAAGGGCGCCAGGAAGGGCGCCAGGAAGGACGTCGGGAACTTCTGGTGTCCTACGCAGCGCACAGGTACGACCCGGCCGTGGCCACAGCGCTGCAGGACTTCCTGGCCACACTGGACCCGGTACCCGACATTCCCTTTGCCTTGTTGGATGAACTGATAGAGGCCCACAGACAGGGGGAGGCCATGACGCACTGGTGGGAACAGCATCGGGCCACCGCCGCCGCAGAGCCTGAAACGCCCCTCTCTTCCTCCGAAGTGTCCTGAATATCCCGCGCATGGTGGGGCACTTTCCCCGTGGCAGTCCTGTGGGGCCGATCCCCGGCCAGGCAGCCGGAGCGGGATATCTGGGGCCCAGCCGGGCGACTGTACGGAAGGCCAGCCGGGAACGGCTGGAAGCGGGGTGGGGGCCCAGGGCAATGGCATCACGAAAGATTCCCGCGGGTCAGGGGTGTACCCTGAGCGTGTTATCGTTTCCGGTGGGCCCGGAGGCGCTCACATGACCGCTCACGCGACTCTTTCGGTCCTGCTTGGGGTCACGAGGTTCAAAGTGGGCGCCGACCCTCGTACACCGGCTGTCATCCCCGGCCTCATTTCTCCTCTACATGATGCGATTGCCCTGGGTTGGGGCCCCTGAGCGGGTCAGGAGAGGCAGATGACATGTATGCGACAGTGACCGAGGCCCTGGAGGCTTATGGTGCCCGAAGGGTTCAGGAAGGACGCCAGGAAGGGCGCCGGGAGCTTCTGGTGTCCTACGCAGCGCACAGGTACGACCCGGCCGTGGCCACAGCACTGCAGGACTTCCTGGCCACACTGGACCCGGTACCCGACATTCCCTTTGCCTTGTTGGATGAACTGATGGAGGCCTACAGACAGGGGGAGGCCATGACGCACTGGTGGGAACAGCATTGGGCAACCGCTGCTGCAGAGCCTGAAACTCCCCTGTCTTCCTCCGAAGTGTCCTGAACCTCCTGCGCATGGTGGGGCACTTTCCCCGTGGCAGCCCTGTGGGGCCGATTCCCGGCAGGCAACCGGATCGGGATATCTGGGGCCCAGCCTGGTGACTGTACGGAAGACCTGCCGGGACCGGGTGACAGGTGGTGGTCTTTGATGCCCCGGCTCCTCTGGCCTGGCGGGTGATCCTTGATACGTTAGCCGTGCGTTGCACGATCATCAGGAAACGCAAGGACAAACGGCTCTCTGATTTCAGCGTCAGGAAGAACATGATCGTCAGCGTGTTTTGGGGCCTTGGGTAAGCACAGCTGCCTTGTTCTTCGATAGGGCAGTGTGCTCACGGTACCGGGTCTGGCATGGCCGATCAGGCTGGCGAACTGTCTGCCCACCCCTGAAATGTCTCGGCAGCATAAAAGTCCTGGTCGCGTTTGTTCTGGGTCGCAAGCAGTCGCACATACGCGGGCCAAGGGAGCGGGAAGCGTGCGCAGATGTTCACGGGCAAGATACGATGCTCTCATTTGTCCCACATGGTGGCGTGCGATTTCATGGCTGTAATGAAGTGAATGGTCCGCCGTTCCCCAATCGTTGTTGCCCAAGACACACATTTCATCATGCCTGTGACCCGATTTTCCTGCCTATTGCGGTGGGTGAGGAATCCGCCCTGCACATTCTGGGACACCTCCATTGCCTGAACTTCGGCGATACGGGCACCATCCATCTGTACAGCCCGCGATCCCTGCCCAGTTGGGTGAGACAAGGGTGGGCATTTCCATCGCGTCAACAGTGCCCGTCTGTGGTCGGACGCGCCTCCTGCCGGACAGGCCGCATGGGGGATGCAGGAAGTGGACTGACGCAACCCAGAACTGCCCCACGGCTTGCGCCGTACCGCGTGGGGGACCTGGTGATGGCCTCTGGTGATTTCCACACGCGAACACGCGGCCATTGAAACGATGGATATGCTGACCGGCCAGCATTCTGCCGCGTTTGACAACCCGCTACGCATCACAGAGTCGCTGCGCCTGGACCGGGGCCAGCACTGGCTGACGACCTGTCGGAGCCCCAAGGCCGTCCGGTTGTTCCTGTGGATGGCAGAGTCCCCCCAGCTGTCCTGTCTGTCCGAACTGGATCTGACGCAGGTTGACATGGGACGTGGGCACTTGCACCTTGTGCCACAGGGCGAATAGGGACGTTACTGTGCCAGGTATAACCTGACCGTACCCGGGATCTGTATTGGGATCGTAATGACATCAACACCGTATTCTGAACGGCCTGACACGGAAACACAGGCAGGTTTGCGCATCCAGCCTATATTCGCGGTGGGGCCTGAAACTCAGGGGTGGCGGCATACTGTCCGGTCAAACCCACAGCGCTTGTCGAAACCCTGGCCGCCCTTCAGGACACGCTCTGCCTTAACCTGCTGGCGCACCTTCAGGAAGTCCTGTTGTCCTCTGCGTGGGGGCAACCTGATGGGTCTCTGCGGGAAGTGCAAGGTGTTGGGATGAGGCCCGCCATCCGCTGGTGTCTTCAGCCGCTGGCCAAACTGACTGACAAGCGCCGGACAGAACTGGTGGATGAACGTTGCCCGATCGGGCCTGATGACAGACCCCGCCATACCAGGACCCGGCAACTGCAGGGCTGCAAAGGCCTTTGACACGAATTCAGACAGGACCCGGGAAAACATTTCCCCTGCGTTCCTTGCTTTACGGATTCAGGATCCACTTGGCCCAAGGTCGAGCTGAGGGACACCGTACACCACGGGCATGCAAGGGCGCAGCCATCACAAGTCCGATGGGTGAGGACCTGACGCATGGCGCCATTGCAAGTAGGCGTCCCTGACCTCGCGGCGCGTTGCCGACAACGCCGGATTGTGCAACAGGTAGGGTTCCGTCCAGTCACACACCAATTCACCCGCTGGCCTTTGCGGATGGAAGCTTACCCCCATGCCATACACAGGAAGCTCGTGGCGCATCAATTTGGTCCAATATTCCTGTTCACTGATTTGATCGAGAGCAGACAGAGGCGACACGTTTACCTTGAGTTCAAACAGGATCACCTGATGTGCCGTAAGTCCGTAGGCGCCCGTAGGCCAGTCCAGAATCATGTCAGCCCGACCACGGGCGGTCTGCACTTCAGACGAAACGCGGCCGATTTGCAACAAAGCGCAGATGAGATGGAACACTACATGGTAATTGTTTTCCACCCGCAGCAACGCATAGGGAATGCTCTCATGAAAAACGGAGTCAATCTCTTGGAAGAATCCCTGCCAGTTCTGCTGGGCCAAGGCATCTTGCAGACGCCTGCGCCGTTCCCCAATCTGGCGGGCGAAGTCATCGGGTGTCCGCAAAAAGCCCTGCAACACGGATGTCACAAAAGACTGTCCTACTTCCAGATTGGGTGAAGCCAGAATCAAGTCACCGGCCGGAGCCTCCTTGAGTGTCAGGTAACCCGTCTGGCACAGCAGTGCTTCAAGGCTGGGAGATTCCGGATCGTAAGCAGCCCGCAGTGCCTGAACCGGATTGTCAGACCATTGGGACAGACTGTACCGACCCGTCTGCAACAGTCGGATCAGCATATGCGGTGCGCCGGATTCGGCCCACAGGGACGGAAGACCCCACTCCGCAATATCCATGGCCGAAACAGGATCGCTCAGCTGCGACAGGGCCCCCAAAAGAGAAAACGGATTGTACACAGGTTCCTGGTTCCGGCCGAACCTGTATCCATTGTAGAACTCGCGCAACCGGCGGCGCAGTTCCTCTCCGGGTATGTCCAAATGCTGTGCCCCTTTCTCGATATAGGTTGAAAGGTGTTGTGCCAGTTCCTCCTCTGTGATGCCGGCGACAGCACCATAGCGACCATCGAAGGAAACATCGGCCAGATTGTTCAGGGCGGAAAACAGACCGGATCGGGCAAAGCGCGAGATGCCGGTGATAAACGTAAACTGGAGGAAAGACTCCGCGGCTTTAAGTACACCATAGAACTGGCGCAAGACATCCATTATGCCTTGTTTGTCTATGGGGCGTTCGGGATGTGCATATTGATGCGTACGTCCCAGCATATGGGTTATGGGACTGTCATATTCGTCGATCAAAACCACAACTCTCTGCCCGTGGGTATCATGCAAACGCACTATCAGGTCAAGAAACGTCCGCGCGGGCGATCTTCGCGCAAGGTCTTGTGGCCTGGACACGGGGTGCCCAGGACGAAGCAGACGCCCTCTCACGTCAAGCACAAGCTCATTCAAGCTCCGCTTGAGTTCCGGTACGGAATCATCCTGGACCAGGGACATGTCCAGACGCAATACCGGGCGCTCCTGCCAATCCCATGATTGCGCGCTTGCCAGGGAGGTGTCGGCAAACAGGGGTTTTTCCCCGCGGAATGCCTGTTCTGCCATGGAGACAAACAGGGTCTTGCCAAACCGGCGGGGCCTGGCCAGGAAAACATAGGGAGATTCCCTGGCCATTTGCGCCAGATACATGGTCTTGTCTATGTAAAGCTGGCCCTGAGCGCGCAGCGTCCTGAAATCACTGCGCCCAATGGGTAGGCTATTCGATGAAAGTTGGGTTTCCATGGGATCCGTGAATCCAGAGACAACGCCGCTGTTATCTGATTCTATCCAAATTCCCGTTGAAGTGGTCATGCATGACCGGAGCCAAGTGCTTGCGCTACAGACCCCGCAACACCCGACTCACTGCGCAGTCGGCTGCGCACCTGATGATACACCGTCAAGCGGCTCTTGCCCTGCAGGCCAGCGGGAAACGCCGTCCGTTGGTCCGGGATGTGGAGCGCCTCCCGAAGCCGCATCAGGACCTGGCGCCAGGTTCCGGGAATCCAAGAGATGAACAAAGGGTTCTCGGGGCGCTGTCAAGGCGGTAGGTGGGACACGATGGTTTGGGTCCATCATGACAAAGTCGAACTGCGCGATCTATGCCAATGCATCTTTCAGGGAACGCCTCTTTTTTTGCCTTCCATGGTTCAACGCAGGACTCCTGTCACCAGGCTTGCCTCCGATAGCGACCCCTGCGGCAACGCGGGGAATGTTGCTTCCACCAACTCCTGCCATCTGGGCCACCCATGACCTGTCCCAGTTTCGTCAATCCAGAGAACTGAAGGGAAGTTCCACACCCAATACACCTGGGCGCCACCGCGTCTCTGGCAATCTGGCTGGATGGAACCCGATCCATGCCTGGAATTTGGGATCCCGGCGTCCCGTGCTTCCCGTAACCACGGGAGGAGTTTCTGGCGCAGGTGAAGAGAGGGCAGGCTGGAGGTGTTCTGTGAACGTCAAGGGCATATAAACATCGCCAGCCGCCATGAGCTACAGGGCACAGGGGCGTCTTGTCGATCTTCCGATCTCCCTGTTGCGGTCTGCAGTAGCTGTCGTGAGCTGTCCTATGGGATGTTGTACGGTACTGCCCATGTGGGAGTGGGCCGCCTCTCCTTTCTACAAAGTGCGCAAGGCCTCGGCAGGTGTCACACGTCGGGCGCGCAGGGCAGGATATATCCCTGCCAGCAGTCCCACCGTCATACTGACGAACAAAGCCAGCAGCACAATATTGAGGCTGAGCTGCGCCGGGATGCTGGCCAGTACCCGAATCAGAACAACGCCGTAGGCACAAAGGGAAACACCCAGGACGCCCCCAGCGCCACAGAGGATGATGCTCTCCAGAAGGAACATAAGGGTGATGTCCCGGACGGTGGCGCCTACCGCGTACCGGATGCCAATCTCCCGTGTGCGTTCCCCCAGACTGACGAGCATGATGTTGGTCACCCCCACCCCCCCGACAAACAGGCTGATACCCGCAATGGTGGCCAGGAAAAGAGTCATGACACCGGTAATGTTCTGTGCGGCCTGCCGACCAGCCTCCGCCGTGATGACCTGAAAATTGTCATGGTCCAGGGGGCCAACGCCCCGTTGCCAGCGCAATACCGCCTCCATGGCCTGACGCGCTTCTTCCACCTGGTGCCTGTCCTGAACCCGGACCTGGATTTCATCCACCAGGGCTGACCCGCTGACAGTGACGGCCTGGCGCAGGCGTTTCTGCATGGTATGAAAGGGTACGAGGATCTGGTAATCCGCCTCGGTGCCCGAGGGTTGCATGACGCCAATCACCTGTACGCGCTTGCCCTCCATCGTGAGGAAGGTGCCCAGGGGATAGGCACTCTGGGCATACAGGTCGCTGGCGAGGCGGGATCCCAGGACGGCCACCAGGCGCAGGCTCCGATTGTCTTCCGCTGAGAGGAAATCGCCCAGGGCCAGACGGTATCCCGTCATCAGCGGGTAGGCGGCCGTAACGCCGAGCATGCGCGCGCGCACCTGCTGATCCTGCCAGCGTACGGTCACCAGGGTACTGGCGAGAGGCATGGCGGTGACCAGATGGGGGACATTGCCAGGATCTGCCAGTGCCTGGTAGTCCTCCCACCGCAGTTGGTGCGCGTGGGAAGGACCTTGTCCATCGGGTGGGATGCGGCCGGTTACCGTCAACAGGGTTACTCCGGCCTGGTTGAATGTTTGTTCAATCTGGTTCTGCACGCCGTGCCCCAGGGCCAGCATGATCACGGTAGAACTGATGCCAATTGTGATGCCCAGGACCGTCAGACCGCTGCGCACCCGATGCTGCAGCAGCACTTCCAGCGCCGGACGCAAGTGGCTGGTGAAGTGCATGGATTCCGAGCCGTATCACGGCCCTCTCGTTATTGTTTTCTTTCCAACAATGTCCAGCATCCCAGGGAAATACTGAAGACCGTCTGGTCCACATCTTCCTCCCCGGCAATGTATTCGTTTCTGTTCTTGCCACACGGGTCTGGTTGTTCTGGTTGTGGTGTGGCGGGCATGCCGTTTACGTAATGTTCGATGATGTTGCCTTCCTCATCCCGGATCGTAGTTGATTGGCTGTAGCTGAAAAAAGAGTTGCCGGCATCAGGATCGGAACCGAGCAGAAAGAACGGCAAGAGAAGCACCAGCAAGAGAACCAGAGCGAAAACCAGCCAGCGACGACGGAAAGCGCGTTGCACGGGGCATGACCAGGGCCACCTCCTGGATGACAGACGATCGGGTTTGTGCAGTGCCCAATGTACGCCAAACTGAAGTGGGCGGTTGCGGGATCTGGGATCGGGACCCGTGGTGGAACCCAGCTGCGGCAGCAAGGCCTTGCCTCCGCAATGTGCAGCAGGTATTGTGGGGGCCGCAACGCGTTTGCACTGTTATGGTCTGACGCAGGCTACATGGCTGATAGCAAGCCTCGGTCTCAGTTACTCCCATGTCTGCATCGGGAAAGGGCAGGCCAGCCATCAGTAGCCGGCGTGTGATCACTGCACGGGCGCTGAAAACGAGATTGGCCCGCAGCCATTGGACAGCATGGGCTGGGTACCAGTCATCCACCTGCACAGACAACAGTGGTCAACAAATCCTCCGATATAGCGCGTTCATGGGGCGTGGCAGTGCCAACGGCAACGCTTTGCGCCGTGCCGCTACCCCTTTCCCGCGGGCCGGGACGCGGTGTCGCGTGCGTCCAAGCCTTTGCATGCCGCACGGCGTATAACACTGATGTTCTGTTACTTGGATATATAAATCCCTTCGCTTTCCCCCTTTGAAACCACAGGGCGCGGGGAATCCAGCGCATTCTGCTGATCCGGTGAGAACAGGGTCTGATGAAAATCAGGATTGCCCCATTACCGGGCCGGGGAGGCATGATCCCGGTAGTCCCCAGCCAGGTCACGGTTGCCTACACAAGTACGCACCATCCCCGCCTTTCTGATGTTGGTTTCTTGCAGTCACCAAAGGATGACTGGGGCAAAATCCCAAATCAGCAGAGATCCGGTTTCCACCCCGCTTCAGGGCTTTCCGGGAAAATATCCGATTTGGGGAGAAGAAAATGGACTATGGAGGCGAGTGACAATGGTCCCCTGATAACGGATGAAGACCCTGATCCCTGCTGACCCCAGGGGAATCAGGAGGTTTCCGTGGCGGCATCTCCGGTCCGACGGAACAGGTCCACAATGGCTTGTGCCGGATCGGAAAGCCGACTTGGCGGTCTGCACCAAGTCATGGACCGTGGGCATCTGGTCCAGCGGACAGTGGGACAACCAGACCTGGCAGGAGTCCAGGGTCTCCGGGTCCAGATAGATGCTGGCTGTGGCTATCAGGGACTGCCGACGCTCCTGCGCCTTGCCGTGAGCCTCGCCTTCAGCTTTACCCTCGGCCACCATTTGGTCCAGTCGCTCCTGCAGAAGTTGCGCGTACATTTGATAATCCCTCACATTGCTTACGGCGGCCAGGGCTTGCTCGCTCACCAGCGGTTGGCCCTGCTCATCCCGCACATTGGCCCACCGGGCCAGGGCGGCGGTGGCAAACTGCACTATTATAGCGTGCAGATCAACATTGTTGGTTCTCTCTATAAACCGTTGTAGCAGGCCCGTCAAACGGGGTGGGTCAGTCTCCCGTTCGATATGGAAGATGGTGGCCAGCAGATCCCGGTCCGGGATGTCTGAGGACGTCATATGCAGCATATCAAAATGAAAGGCAGGTATGTCGATGGTGACCAGATGCCGGGCCTGAGGTACTATCAGTTGTGGCACGGGTTTGGGGATGTGGGGTCGCCGTCCCGTGTACAGGGAAATCAGGGGGCGTGGGGCCGGCAATCCCTCCCGGACACGAAAGCGCCCCGGCTTCATGGCCGGCCAGCAACTGGCCCAGGGCGTAATGGGCCTGGCGCAAGCGCAGCACGGCATCCTGCGTGGATTGGAATTCCCACAGGCACAGCAGCCGTGCCTCCAGTGCAGTGCGGAAAATCCAGGCCCCGTCGGCCAGGCGTTGGCCCCCTCGTGCCGCGGCGTAGGCCGTGGGGTGTACATCCAGTGAATCCGGATCCACGGGTCCCAGCCCGAGTCGCTGACTGACAAAATGGGCCCACTCCAGGATAACGGCGCGTTGCTGGTGCAGGCGCTTGAACCGATTGTCATGCCATTGGCCCATAGGATGCCTCCCCTGAAAGTAGATGTTCCCGCCTGTACCCGCTTCGCAACCGCCCGCGCAAGGGACACACAGGGACCTGAAGTGTCTGGCGCCAGTATATGGCCTGTGACCTCAAGTCCGGTTTTCACTGTTGCGCTGAATGCAGGTCCTGGCCCGACCCGTGGAAGATGCAACGGACGACTTGGGAGGTGGTACGCCGTGACTGGGTGTGGGGCATGCAAATCGGCAGCGGGAGTGTCTGTCACAGCGGCTGGTATACGGCCCGGAAATTGCTTGCTGTGAAGCACTGCCATGCGCTCGCATTCAGATCGGACGCATAGTGACGCGCCTGCCGCACCAATTGGCGCAGAGACAGGTGTTGCAACAGGCCCGGCTGATCAGTCCCCCACAGAATCTTCTCCGGCCCAAGGAGTGTGAATGCCTCCTGCATACAAACCACAGCCGCAGGGCAGGGATATTCCTCTTCCGGGAAATAGGCCGGTAGCGCCGCACAGTCAAACCAGACATTGGGCAACTGACCCAACGCAAGCTGCTCCCTCCATAGATCCCGTTCCCGACCCGGCTGCCGACAGGCTGCATTCGGCTGTCCCAAGTGAGCAATCAGCACCCTGAGATCGGGATGTTTCCGGGCAATACGCGCCACCGCTCCCGTCTGGTAACTCCCACTGCCCGGAGCCCCCAGATCCAGCGTCAGCGTCAGTCCCTGCCGCTCCAGCAGACTCCAAATCCAGTCCAGATCCGGTGCACCCAGGTCAATCCCGGGATGCAGTCCGCCGAGACCTGTAGGTAAAGTACACTCCAGTTTCAGGGCCCGGTAAAGCCCCATATCCACCAGTTCATGCAGTGCGGCCGGCGCATCTTGCCAGGGATCGAAATACAAAGCCCCCCACAGCCGATCCGGATACTTCTGCAGCGCTTCCGCCTGATACTCGTTCGTTGTCCCATAAAACGGTCCCTGCAACAGCATCGTGTGTTCAATGCCGTTCAGGTCCATGTTCGCGATCAGCATCTCAACCGGATAGCAGGTGTCAACATTCTGCGGACTGAGCAGCTGTTCCACCTTGTTGCCATGCTGAATCCGCCCATACGGCAGGCTGCGCGTAGGCCCGTTCCGGGTCCGGCCCTGCACCCGGGGAAACACATGGGCGTGGGCATCGTTCATGGGTTTTTAGCTCCAGCCGTTACGGCACGACTGTCAGACACCTTCAGGATCAGGACTGTTCGTATAGGCCTTCCCGACTGCGCCCCACCCGATGCTGGTTCAGGGACTTCATCTCCTCTGGCATCCGCGCAAAAACCTCGGGAAAGACCGGCTGATGTCCTCCTTCCCGGTACATGTTCCACCACACCGGATAGTAGGAGATGTTGAGGCCCATGCGGTGCTCGTCCTGGCTGGTATTGGCGCCATTGGCGTGCCACACGCCGGCATGCCACAGCACGACAGATCCTTGCGGCCCCGTAATTTTCTTCATCATGGGATCATCCGGAGGAAATCTCCGGGGTGGACGCTCCCGCCTGGTATGACTGCCCGGAGCTATCAGCGTGGCCCCATTGTGTTCGGTAAAATCCGAAAGCATCCACATGCTGTTGACAAGCCACGGATTTTCCGGCAGCCTCTGGGGCAAGTCACCCGTGGAATCCACATGCACGCCTCCGGCCCGGGATCCAGGCTTGACCCATTTGGAACAGATCGCGCCAATGCGTGCGTCAGTCTCCAGTACACCGCGCACCACCGCCAGCACCGCGGGATGCGCCGCAAACTCCCAGGTCGCTTCCTCCAGATTGGCCAGTCCGAACAGGGTCTGGTACAGATCATCGTTGGGATCCTGCATCAGATGAAGATGGGCCGGGTCCTGATGCAATTCGTAACAGCGCTGGGTCATGGCCTCGGCCTGGGCCGCAGGCACAATCGATTCGAGTACGCAATATCCCTGCGTCAGGAGGTCTTGGACGGGATTCTGGCTCATATGCGTTCGGGGGCCAGGGGATAGCCGTAGGGGCGCTCGGCAAACTTGGCGGGCATGGGCCAGCCCTGTCCGCCCATCGTCTGGAATTTCTCGTCCATGCCACAGAGCCAGAAGAACATCTGGGCCGCGTCCTGGCTGTCCCGGAACTGGGGCCGAAAGGTCGGAGCTCCATGCAGATGGTAGGGGGCATTGGCCAAGTCAAAGTCCGGTTCAACGGCCCAGTCCCGCGTGGGGGGCGTGGTACGCCAATAGTTGTACTTGAGCAACTGACGCACGGACGGAATATTGGACCTGCCGCGGCGATGCCAGATCGAATAGACCGTCAGAAAAACGGATCCGGCAGGCGCCGCCGTCCTGACCGCCCCCTGAATCGCCCCGTAGTGTCCCATGGTGGGCGAAGTGGAAAAGAGAAAATGGGAGCCTGGCAACACTTCCGTGGGGCCCATGGCTTCCGTGCAGTTCTGGGGCAGATAGAACACCTGCATGTAATGCAGTTCATGGGTGTAATGGGAGCCGCCATCCCGGTGCCAGCCCTGCGCGGGGGCGGGAGTCTCCATGCGGTGGCTGCTCATCAAATTGGGCAGGGCGAAGTGTGCGCCCAGCAAGGAGCGCACGGCACCGGCCACCACCGGATTCAGCAATACATTGTCCCGGAACCAGTCTTCTTCAATGAGCTCTGTTGGTTCATGGCTGGTATTGGCTTCCGTGTACTCCAGGGTGCGCTGATTGATCTCTTCACTCACCACACCCGGAAACATCATGTAGCCGTTCTTGCAAAACTCCAGCACTTCCGTGTCGGTCAAGGTGGCCGGACAATCGTGGGTCAGCATCTTTTTTTCCTCCTCCGTGGGGCCGGGATGGTCCTTATCGCTCCAGAATGAATTCACATCCCAACCCATAGGTACGCTTTTCGTCCAGCAGCAGGGCCAGGTTGGGAAACTGCAGCACACGCCACCCGTCCCGGATGGCTTCCAGCACCGACTGATAGGGAAACTCGGCAATGGAGTCCGGTTCAGGCTGCACTGCGCCCCCCGTAACGAGTTGCACCCCCACCACCTGGGATGTGATCGAAGTGGTGGAACATTGCAGATACAGCAGATCCTGGGCACAGGATTGGGACCCCGGCAGGAGATCCAGGACCTCTTGCAGATGGGTGGTGGTCAGGGTTCCCGCTTCCAGCTGCACCATGCAGTCCTGGAGACGACTCTTCACATCCGGGTTCATCAATTCACCTTCTCCTCGGTAGGGACTTGTACACCCTGCAAAGACAGGGACTGGGCAAAGTGGCAACGTGCGTGATGACCGGGGGCATATTCTATCAGTTCCGGTTCCTCCTCTTCACACCGCTGTTCGCGGTACTGGCAGCGGGTGTGAAAGATGCAGCCGGCCGGCGGCTGGGAGGGATCGGGTATTTCACCCTCCATGAGGATGCGCCGGGAGGTATTGTGCGGGTCCGGCCGGGGCACGGCGGACAGCAGGGCTTCCGTATAGGGATGCAGCGGCTTCTGCATAATCTCGTTCGTGGCCGCAATCTCCACGACCTTGCCCACATACATGACGGCTACCCGGTCGCTGATGTGGCGCACCACGCTCAGGTCATGCGCGACAAACAGATAGGTGAGACTCATGTCCCGCTGCAGATCCTGCAGCAGGTTAATGACCTGGGCCTGCACCGATACATCCAGGGCGGATACCGGTTCGTCACACACCACGAGGCTGGGGTGCAGGATGAGCGCCCGGGCAATGCCCAGCCGCTGGCGTTGGCCTCCCGAGAAGCTGTGCGGATAGCGGCGCAGGTGTTCCACCTTGAGACCCACAGCTTCCATCATGTCCGCCACCCGGTCTTCCAGGGCCCGGCCCTTGGCCAGACCGTGGATCAGGAGCGGTTCGCCAATAGTCTCCAGGGCGGTCATGCGGGGATTCAGGGAGGAAAAGGGATCCTGGAAAATCATCTGCAGATGACGGCGGAACGCCTTCAGTTCACTGCCCTGCAGGCGCGTGAGATCGTGTTGCCGGGTCCCGTCATGAAACAGGATGGAGCCGGAAGTAGGCGCGAACACGCGCACGATCATGCGCCCCAGGGTGGTCTTGCCACACCCGGATTCGCCCACCAGACCCAGGGTTTCGCCTGCCTGGATCGTCAGGTCCACGCCATCCACCGCCTTGACATACCGTACGGTGCGGCGCAGCAAACCCTCCTGCACCGGGAAATGTTTGCGGATGTTGCTGACCTCCAGCAGGTTGGGGGCGGCGCTGCCATTCTCAGGTGCCATCCGCTGCCTCCACCGGTGAATCGTACAGGAAACAGCGGACCTGGTGATCGGGGGCAAACTCCATCATCTGCGGGACTTGCCGGTCGCAACGTCCCGGCATGAAGTCACCGCACCGATCCGCATAGGCACAGCCGGCAGGAATGTGGAAGGGATCCGGGACAGAGCCCTCAATGGCTTCCAGCCGTTCCGACGTCACGGTATCAATGCGGGGAATGGAGTGCAGGAGAGCCCGGGTATACGGATGCGCCGGATTGTCAAACAGTTCCGCCACCGCAGCCTGCTCCACTACCCGTCCCAGATACATGACCGCGACTTCATCCGCAATCTCCGCGATGACGCCCAGATCATGGGTAATGAAGAGAATGGCCATGCCATATGCCGCCTGGAGATGGGACAGCAGATCCAGAATCTGGGCCTGTACCGTGACATCCAGGGCGGTCCGTGGGTTCGTCCGCGATCAGGAGCAGGGGCGTACAGGAGAGAGCCAGGGCAATCATGGCCCGCTGGCGCATGCCGCCCGACATCTGGTGCGGGTAGGAATTGGCGATGGTGTCCGGTCGGGCGATACCCATCTGCTGCAGCAGGGTCACGGTGCGTTCCCGGGCCTCGGCCGCCGTGGTTTCGGGCAAGTGCAGCAGGATCGTTTCCTCAATCTGGTTGCCTATGGTGTGCATGGGACCGAAGGAGGTCATGGGTTCCTGGAAGATCATGGCGATTTCATGCCCCCGTACACCGCGGATAACGTTGCCGGTCGGATTGAGGCTGACCAGATCCAGGGGGGACTTCACCGTTCGCCTGCCCCTTGCGCTCCCAGAGCAGGATTTCGCCATCTTCAATGCGTCCGGGGGGAGAAGGCAAAATGCGCAGGATGGTTTGGGCCGTGACCGACTTGCCACACCCGGATTCGCCGATCACACCCAGCGTGCGTCCGGCCTGCACTTCCAGGTTGACATCCTCCACAGCATGCACAATCCCTTCCTGCAGGTAGAACCGGACCTTCAGGTTGCGGATGCTCAACAGGGTATTGGGGGAAGGGTCCATGTCCTGCCTGGCTTACTGGGCATACGGGTCAGCGGCATCGCGCAGCCCATCGCCCAGAAAATTGAACATCAGCACCGTCAGGATCACGAACAGACAGGTAAACAGCAGCCAGGGATGGTGGGCCACGGCTACGATCTGCTGGGCATCCTGCAGCAGGACCCCCCAACTGGACCGCGGGTGGCTGCAAACCCAGCCCGATGAAGCTCAGGGCGGTTTCGCCCAGGATCATGCCGGGAATGGCCAGCGTAATGGACACGACGATATAGGACAGGAACAGGGGCAGCAGATGGCGCGACACGATGCGCCACTGGCTGGCGCCGGCCACAATGGCGGCTACCGTGAAGTCTTCTTCCCGCAGCGCCAGCAATTTGCTGCGTACCACCCGGGCCAGTCCGGCCCAGCCGACAATGGACAGGACGATCGTAATGGCGAAATAGGTCTTGACCGTGGTCCAGTCCCGGGGCAGGGCGGCCGCCAGGGCCATCCACAGCGGGATGTGGGGAATGGAGATCAGGAGATCGATGGCACGCTGGATGATTTCATCCAGGAAACCGCCCACATAGCCGGAAACACCCCCGATGGCCAGTCCCAGTACGAAAACTCAGGAACACCCCCAGCAGGCCAATGGTCAGGGATATGCGGGAACCGTACACCACCCGTGAGAAGAGGTCCTGGCCAAACCGGTCGGTGCCAAACAGAAAGACGGGAGGATTGTCCACGCCGGTACCGAAGAGACGGCGCGACATGGGAAACAGACCCCAGAATTCATACTCGGACCCCCGGGGGAACAGCCGAATGGGATAACGCGTGTCCTCCACCTCCGTATACTCCCGGCGGAAGGTCTCCTTGTTCAGGCCTCCTTCCCGGGCATAGACGAAAGGCCGTACGAGATTGCCTTCGGTATCCCGCACGCGAATCCGCGAAGGCGGCGCAAAAAGCAATTCGGGGAAGTCTTCCTGAGGGCCATAGGGTGCCACCATTTCACAGGCAAAGGCGATCAGGTAAAGCAGCAACAGGATGGGCCCCGAGATCATGGCCAGGCGATGCTGGCGGAAGCGCCACCATATGAGTTTGGTCTGGGACGCAAAGTAGTAACGCTCCTCGGTCCGCGTCTCCGCGGTCTCCTGGGGCTGTGGGGTCGGCCTGCGTCATGGGGCAATACTCTCAAACCGGATGCGGGGATCCAGCCACGTGAGCAGGATATCCGAGATCAGGGTACCGACCACGGTCAGACAACTCAGAATCAGGACCACACTGCCGGCCAGGTACATGTCCTGGTTCAGCAGGGCGGTGAGCAGCAGGGGGCCGGTGGTGGGAATGTTCATGACCACGGATACCAGCACTTCCCCGGAGATGATACCGGGCAGCAGCCAGCCAATCGTGCTGACGATGGGATTGATGGCGGTGCGCACCGGGTATTTCAGCAACAGCCGGATCTCAGTCAGGCCCTTGGAACGGGCCGTGATGACATATTGCCGTTTCAACTCGTCCAGCAGGGTGCCCCGCATGGTGCGGATGATGCCGGCGGTGCCGGCCATGCCAATAATGATGACCGGAATCCACAAGTGATTGAACAGATCCAGCAGCTTGCGCACGGACCAGGCGGCATCCTGGTATTCCGCGGAAAACAGACCGATGGGCACTCATGTTGAATTGCTTGAAGGCGATGTAGAGCGCAATCAGGGCCAGCAGGAAGGAAGGCACGGACAAACCCAGAAAACCGACAAAGGTCCAGAAGTAATCCAGCAGCGAATACTGGTAGGTGGCGGACAGGATGCCAATGGGTACTGCCACCACCCAGACGAATATGGTCGTGGCCAGCGAAACCGCCACGGTCAGCGGTACACGTTCCGCCAGCAGTTCGGAAACGGGCGTTTGATACTGGAAGGAAACACCAAAGTCACGGTAGATTACGATGCGGCGCAGCCAAATCAGGTATTGGACATACATGGGTTTGTCCAGTCCGAAAAGACGCTTCAGGGTCTCGATTTCCTCTTCGGCCACCGACGTGCCGGCCGCCTCCAGCTGCATGATATAGAGGGTAAGGTAATCGCCCGGCGGCAGCTGGATCAGGGCAAAGGTGATGATGGAGATAACAATCAGCAGGGGTATCAGGATCAGGACGCGGCGCACAATGTAGACAAGCAACGGAATTCACCCAGCACTGGTCGGGACCCTGTAACCCTATGGCCCATGACCCTGGAGCCTTCCAGGGTCAGGGCAAATTCATTCGCGGTACAGAAACCGGCAGAAAGTCCTACTCTATGAAGTAGAACATCTCCGCGGCGGTGGCATTCTCAATCGCGATCCCGGCTTCCGGTACATTCTGGAGGCGATCGCTGACGATCAACGGACCGAGCACTTCGTCGGCAATGGGAATCCACCAGACGTTGTCCGCGATGTTCTGCTTCATGGCCTCCCACAATTCCTTGCCGCGGGCGTTGTCGGAAGTGGCCAGCATCTCATCCTGCATCTGGCGCAGTTCCACGTAGGCGGCCGGCGGTTCAACGCCCTGTTCGCCCCCACTGTTGTACCACTGGTACCCAGAGCGGCGGGAAGGTGTACTGCCAGGCGCGGCCTACATAGTCGTTGTATTCGTGATAGGGCCAGCGCGGATAGTGGGCCCACCAGGTCATGGGCCTGATGTTCATTGGCCCCGGCGATTTCCAGGAACAGGTTGGTTTCCACAATCTTGACGGAGGAGCATACGCCCACGTCCTGCCACATGCGTGACACCTGCTCCCCTATCGGAATTTCCCTCCCCTGTGAAGGAAGCCATGACGAAGGGAATGCAGAACGGTTCGCCGTTGGACATGAGGCGGACGCCATCGGCATCTCTCTGATCCAGACCGGCCTCATCCAGCAGGGCATTGGCCTGATCCGGGTCGTACACATTCAGCGGGATGACCTGGGGCAGGGAAGCCAGGCCCAGGTAAACGGCATCAATGATGCGGGCCCGGTCCACGGCCAGACTCAGCGCCTGGCGTACGCGCAGGTCCTGCACCGTTTCCGCCCATACCGGATCCGCTTCACTGGTCAGGTTGATGAACACCTCGCCCAGCGATGCATGCTGTGCCTGCAACCGGGTTTGGTACCCGTTGCCTTCATTCTCCTTGTAGAGGGGGAATACTTTGGGCGTTAACGGGACGCCGGGGCCAGATCCACTTCACCGGCGATGATCTTGAGGGTCGCGGCTTCTACATCCGCCACGATCGCGATATCCACATCGTCAATGTAGGGCAACTGGTTGCCGGCCGTATCCACTTTCCAGTAATAGGGATTGCGGGTCATGGTGGCCCGGGTGGGTCCCCATGCTGGTCAGGATATAGGGGGGACAGGGGCGGGCAGCCCATTTTCGTGCTGCTGGTTGCTGTTCTGCACGGAGGCCAGCAGGCGCCACCATTCGCCTTCCTCAAAGCCCGCTTCCGTGATCATGGGGTTCAGCGTATCCAGGTCCGTGTAATCGGCATGGTACTGCTTGAGAAAACCACTGTCCGTAACCCCTGCGGCGGGACTCCAATAGGTCAGCAAAGCCGTGAAGCTGCCATAGGGTTCCGTAAAGCTGACCGCAAAGGTATAGTCGTCAATCACTTCCAGCGCCATGGGTTCGCCATCCACAGACCGGCCGGAACGCCACTCGGCTCCCAGCACGGGCGTCACATCGGGATGCATGCGCATGTCGTTATGCCAGAACGCAATATCCTCCGTCGTAAAGGCCGAGCCATCGGAGAATTTCATGCCTTCCCGCATGTGGAACACGAACCGGGCCCCATCATCCTCGACGTCAAAATCTGCCATGACATTGCCATGCAGCTTGTCGGGATCATGGGCCAGACCTTCCGTGGCCAGCCAGAATTCGGCGCGGAGCCAGCCGGCGTCATGCCCAATCGATCCCTGATCGTAGTCAATCAGGCGCAGGGTGCCACCGTACTGCCCGACTTCCTGGGCCACCCAATCTGCCGGAATCTGGGGCACACCCACCCGGGGATTGATGGGAACCCGTTCATCCACCGGAGGCAGATCACCGGCAGCCACCATGGCGGCCAGCATCGGCGATTCGTTGTACTTGCTTTCCCGGCATCGCCTCCTCTGCGGACACGGCTTCCTCGACTGCGACCCTCTTCCGCGGCCGGGGCCGGAGCACAGGCCGCACACACGGCCACCAACAGCAGGACGATCGCCAGTACGCCCATACGTCTGATTAACTTCCCTCTTGTTTTCATATGAAACTTCCTCTTTACTGAATCCGAAAAGAACCGCTATCAACAGGAAAAAAACAGGGGGCCACCTGGTTGCAGGATGCCTGTGGGCTCAAATCCGAGTTGCGCATTGGCAACAACCAGTGTCCAACCTGCCCACCTGACAACAGGAGAATTGCTGTCAGGGCCTGTCGGCTCAACTGCCCTGGAACCAGGACTTGCTTGGTAGCTGCGTAGTAGGGTAAGGATACCCAAAAAGCCCGGGAAAGCACAAACACGGGTTGAAGGATCACGGATCCCGCACAGGCAAGCGCCTTTGCGGTTATCCCATAACAGGATCTCCATCCGTTGGTCCTGAAAATCTCTCCTGTTTCCTCCCGTCTGCGGGCATCTGTCGGCCTTGATTGTTTGGACCTGTTGCTGCTCCGGGGGGATCGCTTCGTTGCCAGATGGGGCCTGTTGGGCCAGGGACTGATTTCCTGGCAGCGGTTGTCATCTTCGGCAAAGCCACCCCAGATCCGCCAGGTATCGCGTTGTCCAGATTCCCTGCAATCTGGGTAACCTGCCGAGCCAGGGACCGTCAGCATTGTCTGTGTTCTTTCGGTTGGGTGCGCTGCAACGTGCTTCAGGATGTAGGCATGGGGCTGGATATCCTGGAGAGCAACGCTTCGCACCACCCGCAAACTGGACACTGATCTGGCGCTGATCCGCTTCATCTCAATCCCCAAAGCCCGAACCTTCCGCCTGCTACCTGTACCGAACTCTCTACAGATGACACAGACGGCTTACCGCATATCCCCCCAAACTGTGCAGATGGATAGGGCCCCAGAACGAACGGACCGCCGGCAATGGCTGTCTGCGGGCCTTGCGGGATCATTTCCCCATGGTCCGCAGCGGTCCAGTGGCTTGTTGGGCGAAGAACAAGGCATTTACAATGCCGGCACAGGCAGCGCAGGATGGTCCCATGTCAATGGATTCGCCGATTTCTCCCAAGTGTGAAATCGGTTCCCGGCAGTTTCCGGACGTGGTTCCGACCACAGAAGTGGATCGTGCTCCCCGGCAATTCACGGAAGATCCCTACACCTTCGTTGAGGGCATTACCGTGGTGCACTCTCGTGCGCCACACTTGGCGGTTGACCGAAGTGTTTGTGCGTCTCCAGGCTTTTGAGGCCATGCATGGCCTGGGGTTTCTCACGAGCAGCGATCTGTTGGTGTATGCCATTCCCGTGGCATGGCTGGAAGGTACGGGCTACCACAAGGATGAGGAAGGGGGTCGGCTGGCGTTTGACATTGCGCTGTGGCCGGTAGCCGCCGACATCGAGCCGCACGCCAAGTCCATCCGTTGGGGAACGTGGGGAGTCCCCTTGCTGTGCATGGAATTCGTGTCGGACAGTTCCCGCAGCGCCGACTTGACCGAGAAAAGGCAAGTGTGCCAGCGCATGCGGGTTGGGGAGTACTGGGTGTTTGACTGGCATGATCCGCAAACACCATTGCAGGGATGGCAACTGGATGGATGGGGGACCTATCAACCCATCAAGGCGGATGCCTCAGGCGAGTTGTGGAGCCATGTTCTGCATACATCCCTGCGTGTGACGAACGGGATGCTGGAATGGTGGGATCCCCAACTCCGGCATTGGTACACAGTAGAACACCAAAATTGGGCCAAGGGTTTTGGCGACGGACGCCTCCAATCCTTTCTGGAGCTCACGGAGGAATACCTGACAGCTGACGGGCAGGCGCAGCTGGTTGCATGGTGCCAGCAGAATTCGCAGCATATTGCAATGAACCAGATGCCCAAATTGGGGACAATAGCCAGGAAACTGGAGACTATGCACGGCCCGGAACGGGCCACCTACCTCTTTTCCCTTGTGAAAGCCACACCGGAACGGGAAGAAAACAACGGAGATCAGGACACGAATCAACAGAAACCCTGAGCGGTTGAGGTTGTGTCAAATGGCCTCCGCGATCTCCACGCGCCGTAGGCCTGCCATTATAGAGACAAGCGCAACGCGGAATCCTGTTTAACTTGCCGGTCCTCGGCCTTCAACGTTCACGGTGACAATGTCTACCCCGTGGTATTTCTGGTGGCGTACCGACGAGGCATAGTGCTGCAGCAGGCGGAAGGAAACCTCCTGCTCATCCGGTACGGGAGACAGCTCACCCAGATACGCCAGCCGATCCTCCATGTTCTCGCCTTCCAGGGCGGTCACAAACTCTACTTCCGCCGAACTGCCCTCCATCCGGGCGGCTACGGCCAGGCGCCGTTCGCCTTCGGTTTCACGGTCTTCCTCTTCCTGCAGGAGGACGGCCAATGTCTCCTCACCCGCGGCGGACAAGCGATCGGCCGCAGCGGTATCCCATCCTGCCTTCACCACGTATCCGCGCAGGAACTCGTCGATCTTGGGCAGCGCCGCCACATCCAGATCCACGACCAGGCGCTTGCGCCTTTGACTCGTCAGTTCGATGAAAACCATCATCAGGATCGCCACGATGGCACCGGCCGTCATGCCGTTGCTCAGCAGGATGCCAAGGAACCCGTCACCCAGCAAATCAGGAAAGATGGCCTGGTTCTGAAAGCCCACGCCGACCCAGAACGCTACACCTGCCACGGCAACCTTGCGGTGATCCAGTCCATCCTGAATCACGATGCGCATGCCTTGTACGAAGAGCAATCCCAACAGCACCAGGAGATAGGCGGAGACCACAGGCGGGGGAATGGCAATCAGCAAGGCGGCCACCTTGGGGAAAAATGCCGTCACGCCCAGAATGATGCCGATGATGACGCCGACCCGGCGGGAGGCAATGCCCGTAACTTCCGTCAGCGCAATGCTGGAGGAATACGTGGTATTGGGCAGGGTTCCCGCCAGACCGGAGAGCAGGTTGCCCATGCCATCCGCGTTGAGCGCGCCCTGGACCACCCGGAAATCGGTGGCCCGCGGTTTGCGTCGGGAAACTACCTGAATGGCGACACCGTCGCCTACCGTTTCGATCGCACCGACTATGGTGGCTACCACAAAGGCAGGCAACAGAGCCCAGAACTCGGCTCCCGGAGTGAAGTCGAGTCCGGGCCAGGCGCCCTGGGGCAAGCCGATCCAGGGCGCTGCAGCTACATCCTGAAAGTTATACAGTCCCAGAGGCATGGCTACGACCGATCCCAGCACGACACCGACGATGGGGGCCCACAGCCGCAGCTGGGGAGGCGCCCGCAATACCAGCACCACAACCACCACCAACGTCACCAGCGCTGTGATGGGAGCGGCTGTGGGCGCGGAATCGGCGGGCACATCGGTCAGCGCTTCAAAAACAAGCGGCATCACCGTGGCGGCAATCAACATGATGACCGTACCGGTGACCACGGGTGTAAAGATCCGGCGCAGCCACGAGAGCCGGGCCGCCAAGGCAAACTGAAAAAGCGCCGATATGACGACGAGGCTGGCCATGGTAGAGGGGCCGCCGAGTACCAGGGCCGAGACACAGACCGCAATAAAAACGCCTGATGTGCCCATCATCAGCACATGTCCCGAACCGAAGCGCCCGACGCGAACCGCCTGCAGGATGGTAGTGAGACCACTGATCAGCAAGGCCGCGAAGACGCCCCAGGAAATGTAGGCCTCGGGCTGCTGCGCGATCCGCGCCACGATCACCACCGTCAGGGCGATGGGGGCCAGAATGACGATGGCGGCCTGAAAGCCCACGCCCCACGCCACGGGTCCGGGCGGATTTTCATCTGGTTCATAACGGATGTGTTCGTTAATACTTGCAGTAGCCAAGAGTCATTCCTCAAGCAGGGATGGGCAAAATCGTTGCGCTTCCGGTGACCGGTGCATCTTAAGGTTATACCGATTCCCAACACAGGAAAAAACGTTGTGTGCAGACACAGGACCACCGCAGAAAGGAAGGGACAGCCCTCCAGCCTGAAGCATTGGCCGCTTCCGCCATGACAAAACAGTCACCGCGATGGGGAATCGACTCCCGAAATCGTACACAACCTGAATGGTTCAGGCAAGATATGCCGGATGATCGCAATCTGGCGCTGGTCCTGTTCGCCAACAGAGTTTCTGGTTCATGGCGAGAAGGTTATAATCTCAAGGCAATCCTGCAGGGACCAGGAAGCCTGGTCAGATGGGCAAGGCAATGCCGTCACCCAAATGGCTATGGCGGAAAGCGGTTTCGGCAGTGCCCAGGCAGGAAATCCCGTCACAGCCATACCATGCAAATGCCTGTGGTGGCCAAGGCTATAGCCGGGGCTTGGAGAGCGATGCTGATAGCCTGGCGCACTGCTGTGCGATCCAGGATCTGATCGTCCACCTCACAATGGGGGTATGGGGCTCCATGCCCCTACCATGTTCATGGCAAGACTGTACCCAAGAGCAGAATGATGAAAACAGGGGACGCGAACGGTTTGTGGAACAGGATGAGTCGGCGGCGATTTCTGCGCCTGTTGTCCGCGGGAGGAACCGTGGCCGCCCTGACCGCGTGTGCCGAACTGGAATCGCTGGACAGCGGACCCAGTTCCGGGATGGTCTCCGTGCCAGAACCATTTTTCTTCAAGGACACCACACCGTTTATTGCGCACGATACAAACTCCCTGGAGACACGCCTGGAAAACCTGCAGGGCGTTATCACGCCGGCCCGGCACTTCTTCGTGCGCAACAATGCGGCCAGTTTGGATTTGGACGTGCAGGATTGGCGGCTTGCCGTTGAAGGCGATGCCATTGCCAAACCCCTGGAACTTACGTACCCGGAGATACGGGAACTGCCCGGGCGCACACTGGTTTCCTATCTGGAATGTGCAGGCAATCACCGCGCCATGTTTGACCTGGTACAGGGCAAGACGACACAAGGCACCCAATGGCAGACAGGCGGGATCAGCAATGGGGAATGGAGTGGCGTTGCCTTGCGTGAAGTCCTGACACGGGCCGGGATGACCGAGGAGGCTGTCAGCGTAATGTTGATAGGGCTGGACGCGGCCGCCCCTGAGGGGGGATTTCGCCGTGTCCTGCCGGTAGCCAAGGCTATGCATCCGGACACGCTCCTGGCGTATGGCCTGAACGGTGAAATTCTGCCCCGGGATCACGGATTTCCGCTCCGGGCTCTTGTACCCGGCTGGGTCGGCAGTTCCAGTATCAAATGGCTGGGCCGGATCGTAGTCTCCGCCGAACCCCTATGGACCCGCAACAATACGACTTCCTACGTCCTGATTGGCCAGGACTATCCTGGGGACGGGGAAAGATTGGGACCTGCGGTCACAACGCAAACTATCAAGAGTGCATTGGCTCTGCCCTGGCCGGCCGAACTCAAGGCAGGTTGGCAGTACATCTATGGCTATGCGCATTCACCGGCGGGTTCCATTACACAAGTGGAATGGAGTGTGGATGGGGGGGAAACCTGGAGTGCCGATGCGGTAGTGGAGCCCCAGTTCCAGTACTCCTGGACGCGTTTCCGGTTCCATGTCAATGTCCAACCCGGCATGCATACCCTGATGACCCGGGCCACGGATGCCATGGGCAATACGCAGCCGGCGACTGTTCCCTTCAACGAGAAGGGGTATTTGTTCAACCAGCCGGTACCTCACCCCATCCGCATCCTGTGAACTCTCCGGGTACCCCGGGTAGCCGACTCACGGCGCAGAAGCTGTGTCGGGAGGTACGCTGTGCGGTGCGTGAGCGGTCTCTGGCCTGACGGCAAAAGCATTGCGTTCCCGATGCCGTCTTGCGATGCCACTTTGCCCATTACCCGCCGCAATTTCACCCATGTGGGCCCCTTGGATGAAACAGCTATCGATGTGGGCCGAGAGGATTGGCGTATCTCTCCCTGGTCGCCATGGCGACCGGAACAGGCACAGACGGCTTGGCTTCATCCCAGCCAGGGCGTTGCCTCGGGATCTGCCGTGCAATAGGCAGAGAGAACCTTGTTGATGCCGGCCGCAATGTTGTCGCAGTCCGTGGGCGAACACCATTGGTCGAGGGACAGGGAAACGCCGCGGTTGAAGAGGTCATCTGCCACCGGGCAGTCTCCTTGGCCATACACAATGGAACCGCCCCGCTCCCGGTAGGCTTCTGCCGCGAAGGGCTGATCACTGGCGGTCGTGCCGGTCTGCAGCATGATCGGAAACATGTCGGAGTAGATGTGCCAGTCGGGAGGCGCATTCTCCCCCCGGATACTGGCCGGGATGCCTTCGGCCGTGAGGGCCTCGGCAATCTGCTGGCCCAGGGCGATGGTCGCCGGGAAGAAGCGCAACAGGTAGCCAATCTCACCGTCCGGGTCGTTGAGTTTCTGCGGCACAATCTCCGTGTAGGTTTGCAGGGAGGCCAGAATGCGCATCTTGACCTGGTGGAAACGGCCCACGACATCGTTCAGCTTGCGCAGCTGGACGACATCCACCGCCGCCTCCAGTTCCGACATCCGGTAGTTGGTGCCGGAAAACAGTTCATCGTCGTAGCGGGGCGGCGCAAAACGGTCAGGACGCCAGAGTCCTCCACACTCCGCGAGCTGGTTGGCCCGCTCCCAGAGTCGTTCCTCGTCCGTGATAACCAGTCCGCCTTCGCCACCGCCGATGATCTTGTAGCAGGAGATGCTGAAGCAGCCCAGATCCCCGAACGTGCCCACGTACCGGCCCTTGTATTTCCCGCCAGGCGACTGGGCACAGTCCTCCACCACCCGCAGGTTGTGCCTGCGGGCCACTGCCATAACCGGATCCATATCGCACACACTGCCCATCACATGGGTGGGCGCGATGGCCACGGTGCGGGGCGAGATGAGATCCTCGATCCGGGTCGGATCAATACCCAGCGAGGTATCGACGTCACAGAAGACCGGCACGCCCTTGGAATGGACTACGGCGGCGGCGGTGGCATAGAACCCGATGGCCGGACAGATGACTTCGGTACCCGGGCCCACGCCAGCGGCCACGAAGGCACTGTGGAGGGCCGCGGTGCCGGAACTGACACCCAGCGCGTATTTCCGGCCAAAGGTTTCCCGCGCCAGTTTCTCAAATGCTTCCCCTTTCGTGGCCGGGGGATGGGAGGTGATATACCGTCCCAGATTGGGACCGGGACCCAAGTCCTCATTGGAGATGACCGCGCGAATTTCTTCCTGCACGGTGCCGGGAAAGCCAAAGCGTTCGGCGATGGCCATGAATTCCTCCACGCCGATTTTGGGTTCCCCTTTGCCCTCGATCTGATCCACGGCCTTCGGTCCGCCATGCAGGGCCAGTTGTTTGTGCACCTGATTCGACATAATCTTCTCCATTTCTTCTTGCAGGGGACCTTCAGGGACCGGAAGACGCGCCCGATCCGGGATCGTTCTGCCTGACGCGTTGCCATTCGGCCTCGTAGGTCGTAGCGGCCATACCCTGGTCCCGCACATACCCGAAAAGCAGTTCCAGCATCTTCATTGCGGGATCGAAACGGGCCAGGGACCACGGGTGCCAGATCAGCGAAACATAGGGCAGATCGAGTTCAATAGCCCGGTCGACAAAGAACCGGTGGATGGCAAATTCCTCCTCCGGTGTGGCGACGGGTCCCGGGGGAATGGCTTCGGGATAGGCCGGGGGCCAGGCCAGAATGCGCTGCATCCGGTCGGTCAGGTTGTGGGCCTTGAGCAGATTCTCGTGCCAGCCGTGTCCGGGCAGTTCCCACAGGGCGGGAAAGCCGTCATCGGCATAGGTTGAGGGCCCTTCCAGCAAAGCGGGCAAGGTGGTTTCGGGGCCCCAAAGGACGGAACTGACATAGCGGAAGCCGGTGTCCATTACGGCCTCCAGCAGCCATGTGTCTCCCCGCAACCCCTGGGCAAACCCGCAGCCGGGACGCAAACCGGGACAGGGACGCGCGAAGGTCTGCTCCACCCATTCCTTGCCCAGCCGCAGCTCTTGCAGCCGCGCCTCCGGGCTGGGAGCGGGACCACAAAACGGATGATCGCGCAGCATCTGGTGCGAATACGTGTGGGAAGCCATCTCAAAGGCAGGTACGTCGCCCAGCAGGGCGCGATAGCCAGCCCCCTCTTCTTCCAGGCGCTGACCCACAATAAAAAAGGTGGCCGGAAAGTCGAAATGCTCATGTACGTCCCGAATCCTGCCACAGGCATCAAGACAATCTGCGGGATGTTCCGTGTCGTAAGCTGCGATAAATCGGGTCATGCTACTTCTCCCTTGCTAGGATGTACGGTGGGCACCCGCCCCGTGCGCACCGCCCGCCAGCCAAAGCGGGGGGACGCCCCCCGCCCGCGCCCATGGACGAACGTTGCGCCCGGGCTGCGCCAGGCTTGCCTGGTGGCTGCTACTTGCCATAGCCCATGCGCAGTCCCTCCACGAAATAGGGTTGGAAGATAATGTAGATGATGAGCAGCGGCAGTACCGTCAGGACGGAGCCGGCCATCACAAGACCGTAATTGATGTTGAATTCACTTTGCACCGTAGCCAGCCCGACCACCAGCGTACGCATTTCGTTGGCCCGCAGGACGATCAGGGGCCACAGGAAGGCGTTCCAGGCATTCATAACCGTAAAAATGCCCAGGGCCGCCATGCCGGGCGTCGAGAGCGGCATGATTATGGTCCAGAAAATGCGCAATTCGCCGGCACCGTCAATCTTGGCGACCTCAATCAGGGCGGTAGGCAGGCTACTGATGAATTGGCGCATCATGAAGATCCCAAAGGGTGTCGCCAGGGCCGGAATGATGAGGGCCCAATACGTATTGAAAAGGCCCAGCAGGCGGACGATTTGAAAGGACGGAATGAGGACGACAGCCACGGGCACCATCATGGTTGCCAGCAACAGGGCAAAAATCAGATCCCGGCCGTAAAACTCCTTCTTGGCAAAGATATACCCGGACAACGTATTCAGGAGCAGGCTGCCCGCTGTTATGAGGACAGTCGTAAACACCGTGTTGAAGAACCAGCGGGGGAAAAGCCCTTTCTGGAAGACAAAGACGATCTCGAAGTAGTTGTCCAGGGACGGATTCTCCGGGATCAGGGTGGGAGGATACGTCATCATGGTGAAAGACTTCGTAAAGGAAGTCGAGGCCATGAACAGAAACGGCACGACCGTGACCACGGACATGGCGATCACGATGACATAGAAGAACCCCTGCCAAAGCCGGGTGGCCCTTCGGGTGCGCATGCCGCCGAAACTTGCTGCCATTGCTGTCTCCTGTACCCTACTGTCCCGCCGGCCTGGTGACCCGTGTTAGCCCCCAGACGTCATGCAGAGCCGAATCCCCGCACTGCACAGGCCTGGTCCTTGTCCTCTAATACTCAATATCGCTGCGGAAAAAGCGCAGCTGAATAAGCGAAAGCGTCAGGATGACCACCAGCAGCACGACCCCCATCGTGCTGGCAAAACCAATGTTGTCGGACTCAAAGGCCTGCTGGTATACGTACCAGCTCACCGTGGACGTGGACCACGCGGGACCGCCGCGCGTCAGGACGTAGACGGCATCAAACAGCTGAAAGTTGAAAATGGTGGCCATGATGAAGCAGAACCCCAAAGCCGGACGCAACAGGGGCAACGTGATGTTGCCAATAATGCGCCAGAACTGGGCGCCGTCGATCCGGGCCGCTTCATACATCTCCCGGGGAATGGATTGCAACGCGGCAAAAAGCACAATGACATAGAAACCGAAACCCCGCCAGATCTCCATCATGACAATCGCCGGAATGGCATAGGCCGGGGTTCCCAGCCAATCGATGCCGGGTATGCCAAACCAGCCCAGGATGTGGTTCAGCGGACCGAAGTCCCGGTTCACGATGTAGGCCCAGATGTTGGCGGCGATCACGACGGGGGTGATCAGGGGGAAGTAGAAGGTACCGCGAAAGAACCCCTGTCCCTTGGGAATCTGAAAGATGATGATGGCGACAATGACCGCCAGCACGATGACGGTGGGTACCGTCAACCCGGCGTAATAGGCTGTATTCCGGAGCGTGCGCAGGAAGATGGGATGGGTGGCCGCCCGGATGTAGTTGTCCAGGCCCACGAAGGTCTTGGGGCCCAGCATGCTGCCCTTGGTCAGGGAATAGTAGATGCTCCAGAACAGCGGGATGGTCGAAAAGCCGAAAATGATCAGTAAACTGGGCGAAAGGAGAAGGTACCAGAACAGCGATTGGCGCACCTTGCGCCATGTGCGCCGCCGGGCGAATGCCGCCGCGGAGGTTTCGGATGCCGGCTGGACCACAGAGGAGATACCCATTCACAAACCCGCGCAACTGGATGCAGGACAAAGGAGCGTCGGCCACACACGTACGCCCCGGCACGCCCAGCCCGCCTGTCTGCTACCCCGGCCCCGGCTTGCGGTCAGGGGACAGTGACGACGGCGGAGGCCTGAGCCTCTGATACCGGATGGAACCAGATGCGGGCCATACCAGGAACTGATGGGGCCGAGGAACCCGGTGGGAGGAGGCCAGGAGCATCTCCCACCGGGAAGAGGAATGGCAAACGGAGTCTATTCGCCGTCCAGCACGGGATTCACCGTGGCTTCCACATCGGCCAGAGCCTGCTCTGCCGTCTTGAGACCACTCATGACGGCGTGGGACTCCTGGACCAGGGAATTGGTGGCGTCACGCCAGCGGATGCTGATCTGGGTACCCACGCCGTACCCCTTGTCCAGCCAGGAAACCATCTCCGCCACGATGGGATCGATATCCTGCAGGGGCGAAATATTCCTCTTGAGAGGCAACAGGTCAACGCTCTTCTGCACGTATTCGACCTGGATTTCATCCGTGGCCAAATATTCCAGGAAGGTGAAGGCACCATCGTTGGCAGCGGAACTGGAAGCCATGAACATGAACCCAATGTTGGCCCAGCTGGCATTCTGGCCGTCGTCTGTCAACTGCAGCATGGGAATGATGTCCAGGTCCAGATCGGGGGCCTCTGCCCGCCATTGGGCCTTGATGGCCGAATTCTCCTGCCAGACCATACCGATTTTGCCGCTCAGCGCCAGATCCCGGCGCTGGTCACCCGTGAAGCCTACCGGAGTGCTGGATTGATCATTCCAGGTGATTTCCTCCAGCAGGGCGCGGAAGGCCGCGATGCCGCCTTCCGTATTGGCCGTGACCTCGGTCAGATCGTCACTCAGCAACTTGGCACCACCCGCGGCCAACAGCGGAATCATGACCACCCAGTTGGTGGAACTGGCCGGTACATTGATGCCGTAGGTACCGGCATCGGTGTCGGTCATGGCCTGGGCGGCGCTGCGGAATTCTTCCCAGTTGGTGGGTACGCTGAGACCGTGTTCATTGAACAGGTTCAGGTTGCAGAGCCAGCCCTGTACCACGCCCAGGAAGGGCGCGCCCCAGGTGCTGCCCTTGTAGGTGGCCAATTCCCAGGCCGAATCGACATAGTTGTCTTTCCAGTCGATGATGCGGTCGGTCAAGTCCAGGATCTGGCCCTGGTTGACATATTTGGGATACCACTCGTCCGGCAGATAGAACACGTCGGGCGGCGATCCCCCCGCAAAGGCGGCCGTGAACTGTTCGTCCACATTGCCCCACGGAATGACCTGATGATCGACCGTGATGCCTTCATGCGTGTCCATAAACGTTTGCAGCAAGGGTTCCCAGACTTCAGCGGCTTTGGCACTGTGGGGAGGCTTCCAGTAGAGCACTTCCCAGGTGGCGCTCTCCGGTGCGTCGGCGCCATCAGCCTGCGGGGCGGTGGGTGGGGCACATCCGGCCAGAGCGGTCAATCCGGCAAACGCACCTACGATTGCGGAACGCTGCAGGAAGACACGCCGGGTCATTGGGTAACGGCTGGTCTTGGATGACATGGGCTACTCCTTTATGCAATTGGATGGGCTAATTGTAGGTTTGGGGGCAAGGACTGTCAAATGGAAGGCCAACTGCCTCGGGCTTGCGCCAAGGCACTGACGCGAGGCAGCGGCGGTACCCCTGCGGCCCGGTTGGCGGAACCGCGGAACGTCTTGCTGTCCAGGGCCCAAACCTGGACTCTCCAGGAGGGCACCGAAGGCCCCCAATTGCTTCAGGCGGACAGGGATGGGAAACGTTCCACCCGGATCTGGTGTTCCCTGCACCGGGCCTGGTCCAGATTGCAGGGGGTTTGGCGGCGCCACCAGAACTCGGCATGGGACCCCCGGCCTTCTCCAGATGAATGGCCATTTCCGGGGAAATCGCGGCATGACCATTCCGCACCCGGAACAGGGGGTGACGGGTCACCCCCAACATCCTGGCGGCTTCGATGATGTGCAGACCCAGCGGGTGCAGGCCGCTCTCCCTGATACTGCGGCCGGGATGTCTGGGGGATTCTGCATCGCCACCATGGTGGCCTCTGGTAAGTGAGGGTCAATCCGGTCTGCGTCGGACCCGTCACCTGCGGCCAGGCGGAAGACGATACGCCCGCGGGCGGAGATCCTGCTACTCCGGAATCCCTTGCGATTTCCCTGCTGCGGGTGGAACGGGAACGGCAAGCGCAGTCCACCGCAGCGCGCACCACCGGTGAAGGGTGCTATACCGGCAAAATATCAGGACCGTCCATGGTGGCCGCCCGGGTCAGCGCCCCGGAAGCTGCCAGTTCGCCCAGGGTGGTAAAGGCCGCGTCGGATTTCCGGCCTACATGCTCCGTCACGGCATCCACAAGCCGAAAGGTATGGTCGTAGTCATCCGCAATGCCGTGGGTGTGCATGAGAATCACCACCACCTCGCTCTCGCCATGGATGCGGTCCAGATCCTGCCTGGCCAGCTCTATGAATTCGTCGCCGCGCTGTCCAGAACCACTCCATGTATATTCGTTCAGAATGGGTACTTCAATGATGTCGTGATACCAGCGAAAGGGCTGGTGGGGAATATGGGATACCCAATCCTGCTTCAGTTCGCCACTGTTGTGGGGAAGATGGGCATACCCGGTGCCACTGATGTACATGCAGGTATGAAAGCCGATGCCGACTTCCTGCAAGGCGGCAAACATGGGTTTGGAGATGGCGCCGCAGGGCGCGCGGAACACGGTGGGCTTGACCTCCAGATCGGTGGCGAAAATTTCCAGTCCCTCCTCGATCCGGGCCCGCAAATTGGGCACGGTATAGCGATTGCACAACTCGGACTGGCGCTGGTCGTATTCCGCCTGCAGCGTAGGCAGGATCGAGGTGGCGGGCCAGATGGGCGGCCCGAACTCGTAGCAGTCGGCATGGGTCAGGCCATGCAGCTGCAGATCGTGACCTTCATCCCGCGCGGTCGCAAGTGCCTGGCGCCATGCGGTCGTAAGGGGCCTGTGGTTCGCCTTGGGCACGACAAACCAGGTAGACCCGAGGCCCCGGGAGGCAAAGAAGCGGGTGGCCCGAACCAGGGATTCCACCATTTTGCTTCCCCCGGAACCGGCGTCATCAATGCTCCAAACGTAATGCGTCATAATTGCCTTCCTGTGTCATCAGGTTTCATCTGGACCGATCACGACCATATCCCTGGCAGGTGCCCACGCCAGCAACGGCACCGGCAGGGAAGTCTGCCTGGTGCAGGTGACGAAGGATGTCCGACCCCATGATAACCGATCCGGCCAGCCGGGAATAGGCAAACGGCTTGGGGAGACTGTTGTAGATCGTGTGGGAACGAGATTGGGCCAGGCCGAAACCCGCCATACAGTTTTGAGGCTCGCCTGCCTCTGGCCTACCGGAGTTTCAGAATCGCCGGCAGTGCCCCCAGAGTGCCAATTTCGCAATGTGGTACCGGATCATTGCGATCTCGTGACTTCCGGGTCCGGTTCAGCCAGACCGCCGATAGGCCCGCGGCCCTCGCGCCGGCAATGTCGGTCTCCAGGCTGTCCCCTACATGCCACACGCGGTCGGGAACAAGCCCCATCTCCTTCATGGCCCTGACGAAGACGGCGGGATCCGGTTTGGCCTGGCCCCATTCACCCGATATGATAATGGCGGCAAACCAATGCTCTATACCCAGAATCTCCAGCTTGCTTCGCTGCAAATCCGAGGGACCATTGGTGATCAGGGCCAGGGGTACATCCGCTTGCTGCAGAATGGCGATCGCATCCGGGACATCCGCATAGAGCCTGAATCCCTGACGTACAGCTTGCTCAAAGCAGTGCACCGTAGTCTCAACCACGGTCCTGGAAGTACATCCGCAGAGTGCCAGGGAACGGCGCCATGCCTCCCGGGAAGCTGTCAGGCTGTCGATCTGGCCCAGGTTCCAGTCGGCGTCGATTTCGGCCCGGTAACGCGGCCAGACAGCCCCATTGGCCTTGAGCAAATCGTCCGGGTCCAGTCCAGGCACGCTGGCGGCAGCCTGCTGACAGGTAGTGATCAAAGCCTCCCGGCTACGGCTATGATCCAGCAAGGTGGAGTCCAGGTCAAGGAAGACTGCAGGGCGCATGCGGGTTGACGAAGTCCTGTTGCCAGAAGCAGAGACGCTTGGTTCTCCATTGAACCCGAATGAAGTCCTCCGGTCAAATCTGCCAGGCATGATGCCAGCCAGTTGCCTCACGGAAGCGGCTTGCTACCCGTCCTGCAGTCCCGGCAAAGCTCCTGCCGGATCATCGGTTTCCCGCAATGTTCCCCTGGAAGCATGCCCCCATGCAGCCGCCATCGTGAAGACGGGGGCTTGAGCAGATGGGGGATCCGCTTGCCCTGGAACACCGGAAGATCACATGCCTCCGATGTCCGACAGCGGATGCAGCTGTTTTCCGGCTGTTACCAGGACAGGAGGTGCTTGCCGGCTTGCCCGATCTGTCTGCCGTACCGGGAAAAAGCCTTGGGCCACCTTCCGGCATACCTGATACTGCATCGAACTTTTCCTGCTGTGGGAGTCTTTGCTATTATGGATGGACATTGTCTCCCACCAGACAGGACAGCTTGGGCATAACGGATCCGACCTTGGCCGATGGCAGCCACCAATCGTGACCCGGCAAGCGGAAAGGTTGATGGGTCCTGTCCAGGGCGAGGGGTTTTCGCGTTACCAGAGGGTCTTGTCTTTGGGGGTTGCGCCGAACCGGCGCAGGTGTGTGGTCTGCGGTCCCATGGGATGCTGTGCCTTGCTCCCTGCCCCGGGAACACCAGGACGGAGCAGGTACAGGTGGTACGGGGCCGCTGACAAGTGCAGGCCAGAACTTGAACAATGACACCGGGTTTTCGTCCGTTTGGCATCCTGCTGTGAGGTAAAAAGCATGTCCCAATATCCAACAGACTCGCGTTACACCCTGAACCGTCGTGCCATGTTGCGGCTGACGGGCATGGGCATCGCCGGTGTGACCCTGGCTGCCTGTGCGCCGCCTGCGGGAGCTCCCGCCGCCGGGGAAGATGGGGCTCCGGCCCAGGCGATGGTGGATATCATCGCGACCACCCAAATGCCTGTCAACACCTTTGACAATTCCATTGAACGGGCCAAGGAACAAATTCCCCACATTGCCCTGGAGGTCAATGCGAATGGCTGGGGCGGAGGTGGCTGGGACGGTTACTCCGACACCCTGCTGACCCGCCTCGCGGGTGGTGAGCAAATTGACGTCATCATGATTGCCATCGAGGGGCTTGGCCTGCTGGCGGACAAGAATATCCTTGTGCCCCTGGACGACTATTTCGAGGCCGATGCCCCGGCCAGGGATATCCTGCAGAATGATGTCCACGTCACCTTGCGGGAAATGCTGCAGGTGAACGGCCTGCAGATGGAATACCCCTTCTCCTGGAACAATATGGTCATGTACTACAACACGGCCATTTTTGAGGAGGAAGGCCTGGATCCCCCGGCCACGGACTGGACCTGGGACGACTTCCTGGAAACCTGCATCCAGGTGGCCCGCGTGAGTGGCGGGGCGGATGATCGGTTTGCCTATTCCTTCTGGGGCAGCGGCATGTTCGGGATGGCGGCCTGGTACTTCAACAACGACACGTCGCCCCTGACAGACGACTGGTCCGCTTCCAATCTGCTGGCTCCCGAAGTGGCGGAGACGCTGCAGTTCCTGGCCGATCTGATTCTGGAACACAAGGTGGCCCCCAATCCGGAGGGTTGGGACGAATGGGCCCAGTTCCATGCCGGCAATCTGGTCATGCGCACCTGTGGCCGGTGGTGCATCCGCGGCTCCCTGGAGGCCGAATTCACCACCTACGATATGCAGTACCAGCCGCATCAGGCCGGACCGCTGAAGACCGTGGCCGGCACGGACGGATGGGGGATCTCCACTTCCAGCGAGGCGCCCGAGGACGCCTGGGAGGTCGTCAAGCTGTTGTCCGGCACGGACGCTTCCCTGGATATGGTGAAGCTGGGAGGCAATATCCCGGCCCTGCGGTCCGTGGCCGAAATGCCGATTTTTGCGGAATACGGGCCACCGAACACGGCCCTGTTCTACGAATCCCTGGACTTTGCCGCCACCGTTCCCTCACCGACCAATTTCAATGTCATTGAACCGATTCTGAACCGCCACTATGCCACGATCTGGAATGGCGAGAAGAGCGTGGAAGAAGCGATGGCGGCCGCCCATGCCGAAATGCAGCCGGAAATGGAGAAACTGCAAGCGGCGTAGCACTTGCCGTCAGGCCAGGACTGTGGGTCAGGCCGTGATCGTCGGCGGACCCACGGCCTGGCCCGTGACCGGGCGGGAACAGGGTAACGTGCGATGACGACAGACACCTTGCCGGAAAGTCCCGCCCCAACCCCGATCCGACCCCGGGCGTGGTCAGCCGTGGCCCGGCGCGAAGCCTGGGCCGGCTACCTCTTTGCCACGCCTGCCCTGATTGGACTCCTGGTCTTCACGGCCTTGCCCATTGTGGCCTCCTTCGTGCTGATCTTTCTGGAATATGACCTGTTGACGCCCCCCCGGTGGAATGGGTCCGCCAACATTACACGACTGCCCACCGATGCCCGCATGTTTACGATTTACGGCAATACCCTGCGGCTGGTCCTGGGCGCCACGTTCCTGAACAATGTGCTCGGTCTGCTGCTGGCGATAGGGCTGAACCAGGCCATGCCCCGGATCCTGCGCTATGTGCTGCGCACATCCATCTTCTTCCCGGTCCTGACGACCACGGCTTCGCTGGCCGTAGTCTGGCGTTTCCTCCTGACCCAGGACCGTGGCGTGGTCAACTATCTGATCGGCCAGATTGGCCTGGGGCCCGTGAACTGGCTCAGCAGTTCCACCTGGGCTCTGTTTTCCACGATGCTCTACGATGTCTGGAAGAGTTGTGGCTTTCTGATGGTGATCTACCTGGCCGGTCTGCAGGGCATTCCCTTCGTCTATTATGAAGCCGCCCGGATCGACGGGGCGGGACAATTGCAGCAGTTCCGCCATGTGACCCTGCCCCTCATCTCGCCCACCGCCTTTTTCGCCATCGTCATCTCGCTGATCGGCGCCTTTCAGATCTTCGACAATGTCTGGGTCCTGACCGAAGGGGGACCGGGCGACGCTTCGCGGGTGATTGCCCTGTACATTTATGAAAAGGCCTTCCGGGGCTTTGAAATGGGGTATGCGTCCGCGGTGTCCTTTACCCTGTTCATCATTCTGATCACCCTCACGCTGGTGCAGTTCTGGGGTGCCCGCAAGTGGGTACACTATGAATAGCGCAACCCTCATGCCCCTGGTCCATAGCCAACCCCAGATCCCCACAGGATACATGTGTCCATGTCCTCGGCCCTGGACAGTCTGACGCAAGAAACGTCATCGCCGAAGACGGCGGGACGGAGTCCCTGGCAGATCCTGGGCGGGGCCGTGCTCTGGTTGCTGCTGGGGATCGTAGCCCTGCTGGAATTTGCCCCCATCAGCTGGATGTTTGCCACTTCGTTGCGGGACCCCAAGGATTCCTTCAACCTGCCACCGGACTTCTGGCCCACCGCCTTTCACTGGCAAAACTATGTCACCGTCATCAATTCGCCTGACATCGAATTCCTGCTGTTCTTCTGGAACAGCCTGAAAATCGCCCTGATCGTGACGGCGGCCCAACTGCTTACCTGCTCCATGGCGGGCTATGCCTTTGGGCGTCTGCGTTTCCAGGGACGGGACTTCCTCTTTGGTCTCTTTTTGGCGTCCCTGATGGTGCCGGGCACTGTCACGCTGATTCCCTCCTTCATCGTGATCCGGGAACTCAACATGATGAATACGCACTGGGCGCTCATTCTGCCCAGCATCACCAGTGCCTTTGGTGTCTTCCTCCTGCGCCAGCATTTCAAGTCCCTGCCCGAAGAACTCGTCAATGCCGCGAAGATCGATGGCGCGGGCTACCCCCGGATCTATTGGCAGATTCTGTTGCCCCTGACCGGGCCCGCGCTGTCGGCGCTCGGTATCTTCACCTTTCTCTTTTCGTGGAACAACTTCGTGGGACCCCTGCTTTTCCTGCGGGACTGGGACAAGTTCACGTTTCCGATTGCCATTGCCACGATTCGCGGGTACATGGGATCCGGCAATCAGTCGGAAGTGCTGGCCGCGATCATGATCTCCATTTTTCCCATTCTGGTGTTTTTCCTGCTGGCGCAGCGGTGGATCGTACAGGGGGCCGCCATTACCGGCATGAAAGGCTGACATGTACCACGGCATTACCCGTGATACCTATGTGCAGCGGGTGGTTCACACCCTGTGGGACAACCTGCCCCAGGTGATACGGGGCGCCCTGCTCTTCAATCTGGCCTGCTTGCCCGCCCTGGGTCTTTGGGCCATGGGGCAGGCGGTGCCCGCCCTGATCCTGGCGGTGATGACCGTGGGGCCGGCGTGGGGGGCCTTGCTGCAATATGAAATGTACCTGCTCCGGGACCAAACGGCCGGTATTCCCCTGTTTTGGCAGTCCTTTCGACACTACTGGGTGCGGTGCACCCTGTTAAGCCTGCTGTTTGTGGTGCCTCTGCTCGTTTTGCAGGCGACCTTGCCGGTATTGCAGTGGGAACCGCCACTGCCCTCGGCCGTCTGGATTGGGCTGGGCGCCGATTTCCTGGGTATTGCGGTGATTGCCACCCTGTCACTCTATACCTTCCCCTACCTGGTACAACGCAATTTGGGGGTCTATGCCTGTCTGCGGGATGCCTTGATCCTGGCCAGCCGCTATCCCGTAAACAGCATAGGTTTGCTGGCCCTGGGTGTGCTCTTTGGCTTCGGTGCCGCCTATCTCAGTCTGGCCCTGTTGCTATTCCTGCCCGCTGTCTACGGACTGTTTATCGCTGCCAATTGCCTGTTGGTCCTCGACAGGGAAGGCGTGCCGCCATGAACCCTTCCCGGAGTTGCGCTGTCCCTGCCATCAGGTGCAGTTTCCGGCACGATGGAGGAAGTCCGCCGTATGTGCCATCCAGCCCGACAACGGATGCCTGGGCATGGTGCACCCTTGGCGGTGCGGAGCCAAGGGGATCTTCCCTGGCCACGAGTGGTGCGGCGGGCAATACCAATTCATCTAACAATTTTCGGTAAGGGTTATGCTGGCCATGGCGCGACAGCCTTGGGGATCCCCGACCATGGGCACTATCGGCGTACCCGGTTGGGATCAGGAGTCCGGTGCGCAAGCGGGTGGCCACCGACGGCCACTGGTCCTGCAGGCGAGGATACAGGTCACCTGCCAAGACCCGGCGCCATGCCGTTATGGCAGGTTTTGCGTGGAACAGCGCCGTGATCAACTGTGATGACCGATACGACGAACCGCGATGGATAGCTGTAGGCTTCATAGGCGCAACGCTGTATACGGTCGTCTAGACTGAACGGGGTAGCAGGACCCGAGTCATCAGCCTGCGGAGATTAGAAGATATGCCCAAGCTTAAGGTTGATACGAAATGGCCCGGGCCCGCCAAGGTCAAGCTCACAAAGCGGCAGATCGAGTGCCTGGCTGCCAGCGCTAGGGACTTTGATGAGATTGCCGCCACCTATGGCGAAGAAACCGCTATCAAGGTGGGCAGTGCGCGAGACCCTGACAATCCAGCATTGGATGCAGACTGGTTTCAACACGCCCGTTCCGCTCGAGAGGTCACACCTCATTTGGTAGACCGCTGGCGCAAGTCGCGGGAAGCGAAGAAGAAGACAGGCCCAAGGCCGGTCGTAGGGAACAGGCAAGGAGGTTCCGGGACATCCAGATCAGTGTAGTGCTCTGTACCTGAGACCCATGGTACCTCGATAAGGATAGGGAGCCAGGCAAATGTGGGGTAGGGGCTATTCCCGACTTGGAGTCGTGTGGCTATGAAATCCCTTAGCCTGCACCATGTTCACCCGTCCTGGAATCGGTCTGACACAGCCCCGCGTAACAATACCCATACCTTCCGCTATCCCATAGGTCAAGGGCAGAGGGTACGGACAGACAACCTGGACACGGGTTTCCCTGCAGGTGGGCCATGGCTTTCACGAGGCTTCCTTCCACAGCCGTACGGTAAAACGGTCTTCTTCCTCGATCAATTCCGGTTCCGTACCATTGTGGGCCTTCATGCCGGGAAATACCTTGTTGCGGATCCCCATGCCGCGCGCATCCACGTATCCGTAGTCCCGCATCACATCCACCAAGGTCTGGTTGCGGGCATAACGCAAGCCTGCCTTCATGCCCTCGGTGGTTACTGTATTGGGTAATCGTCCCGGGCTCTGAATTTCCATGCGGTCGGCAAAGATCGCGATCATGACGTCTGTACCTGTGATACTGTAGTCCCGGTGTACCAAGGCATTGACCAGGATTTCGCGTACGACCTCTTTCGGGTACTCCCAGCGTTCACGGCGTTGCGCTCCCTCTAGCCAAGCCCAAGCCTCTGGCGTTGTGTTGCGTCGTATGAAGTCCCATCCCCGGTCCACGATCCCCGGTTCGATCATGGGTCTGGTATTACTCCCCAGGGGGCCCTTGATGTCCTCATCAGTCCGCACCGTATAGTCCGGTTCAATCCCTTCTTCATCAGGGTATCAGTTGAGAGCATACCCAGCCCCATGGCGTCAATTCACCCCCAGCATGTTCGCTGAATTGGTATAAGATTCAAGGCAATTCGGGTGTATCAACGCAAAGCCCTGCAGTCTGCCACCTGCAGATGGCAGTTACGGGAAGGAGTGGCATTTCACTATGGACTCATTTGTTTACCGCGGTGCGAAGACCAGCCAGATCAGCTTTCCCTTGGGAGGTATCGGCACGGGCTGTATTGGGCTGGCCGGCAATGGTCGCCTGATCGACTGGGAAATCTTCAACCGGCCCAACAAGGGCAGCGTCAACGGCTTTTCGCACTTTGCCATCCGGGTTGAGAACGAAAGCGAAGTCCGGGATGCCCGAATTCTGCATGGGGATTTGCCCACGCCCTACCAGGGCGAGCTCAATGGCTCCAAGTTTGGTTCCTTCGGCTGGGGACCGCGACGGGAGTACCTGACCGGTCTGCCCCATTTCAAGAGTGTTGACTTTCGCGGTGAATTTCCTCTGGCCCAGCTGGCCTTTCGGGATGACACCTTTCCGGGGCAGGTCTGCCTGGAGGCCTTCAATCCCTTCATCCCCACCAATGCCGAGGATTCAGGTCTGCCGGCGGCCTTCTTCGAAATCTGCGTCACCAATACCACCGATGCCGCCCAGACCTATACCCTGGTGGGCGTGCTGACCAACCCGCTGCCTGCGCCCAACGCCAACGCAGTGGAAACAACGGCAGAGGGGAGAACGGCCCTGAAGCTCACCGGCAACGGCCTGGACCCCGCGGACACACGCTGGGGGGAAATGACCCTGGCGACGGATGCCGGTGCAGCCGACGACATTGCCGTAAGCTGGCAGCAATACTGGTTTCGGGGCACCTGGTTCGACAATCTGGAAGTGTACTGGAACGATCTGAATACCCCGGGACCGTTCGCGAACCGCACCTATACGGAGGGACCGCCGCCGGGTGCCGGTGCCCGTTTCACCGAACAGGACACAGGTTTGCTGGCTGTGCATCTGCCGGTTGCCGCCGGGGAGAGTCGCCGTGTGCGTTTCGTCATAGCCTGGCATTTCCCGCATTGCGAGAACTACTGGAAACCCGAGACAGACCGCGCCACCTGGCGCAATTACTACGCTGCCCGCTGGCCACACGCCAGGGCCACTGCCGACTACGCCCTGACCCAGTGGTCCCGTCTGTATGAGGAGACAAAACGGTTCAAGGAGGCCCTTTTTGCCTCAACGCTGCCGGTGGCGGCGCTGGATGCGGTATCGGCCAATCTCGCCATCCTGAAATCCCCTACGGTCCTGCGCCTGGAGGATGGCACCTTCTATGGCTGGGAAGGCCTGCATCCCGATGAAGGGTGCTGTGAAGGCAGCTGTACCCATGTATGGAACTACCAGCAGGCGCTCCCCTTCCTTTTCCCGGCCCTGGAACGGTCCATGCGGACGGCCGACTACCAATACAATCTGCTCGCCGATGGGGGCATGCCCTTTCGCCTGCAGTTGCCGCTGGGCGCCGAGCCCTGGCCCTTCCGCCCTTGCTGTGATGGCCAGTTGGGGGGCGTAATGAAAACCTACCGGGACTGGAAGATCAGCGGCGATGACGCGTGGTTGCGGTCCCTCTGGCCCGCCGTGAAGCAGTCCCTGGAATATGCCTGGAGCGTGGACAATGCCGATCGCTGGGATCCGGAGCGGACCGGGGTACTGACCGGACGCCAGCACCATACGCTGGACATGGAGCTTTTCGGTCCCAATTCCTGGCTGACGGGCTTCTATCTGGGGGCCCTCAAGGCCGCGGCGGAGATGGCCAGCCATCTGGGCGAGGAAGCTGCCGCCGCCGAATACCGGACCATCTTCGCGCAAGGCAAAGCCTGGGTGGATGCCCATCTCTTCAACGGCGACTATTACATCCAGGAAATTGATCTGGCGGACCGTGCGTTGCTGGAAACCTATGGCACCCAGAGCGACACGCTCCGGGGCGGTTCCGCCCTGGAAGCCTACTGGAACAGGGAACACGGGGAAATCAAGTACCAGATTGGCGAGGGGAGCAGCATTGACCAGGTGTTGGCCCAGTGGCACGCCTCGCTTTATGGTCTGGGCGATCTCTTCGATCCGGAACAGGTGCAAAAGGCCTGTGCCGCCATTTACCGGCACAACTTCATTCCCGAGATGGGCCAGGTATACAATCCCTGCCGCATCTACTGCCTGAACGATGAAGGGGGACTGATCATCTGCGCCTGGCCCGAGGGTGCCCGGAAGCCCCTGATTCCCGCGCCCTATTCCCAGGAGACCATGAACGGTTTCGAATATGCGGCAGCCATCCACATGATTATGGTGGGCCTGGTAGAGGAGGGCATGCGCTGCGTGGAGGCGATCCGCCACCGGTATGACGGCGAACGGCGCAACCCCTGGAATGAATTCGAGTGCGGCAACAATTACGCGCGCAGCATGGCCTCCTATGCTCTGCTCAATGCCTTTTCCGGGTTTCAGTTTGACATGGTTGAGGGCCGGGTGAGCTTCAATCCGGTCAGGATCCCGCCTGAGGGATTCAGCTGCTTCTGGTCCCTGGAGGCGGGATGGGGGCAATTCCGGCTGACGCCGGGGCATTGCACGTTGCAGGTTCTCTATGGGGTTTTGCCCTTGCAGTATCTGCAGCTTCCCTTCCTCCAGGATCAGCCCCTGGACCGGGTCACGCTGGATGAAGAACCCGTCACGTTTGACCGCACAGGACCGAGCATCCATCTGGAAGGGGGACTTGATATGCAGGCCGGACAGACTCTGGCGGTGGTCTACGCCTGGACAGCTGCCGGTTTCCCGTCCAGGCCACAAACGGGTGGGCCGGGATCTCCGGGCTTGCCGGGCCCCGGTACTTGCTGCGCCCCCAGGGTCTGTGCAACCCGTCTGCGCCCCCGCAGATTATACAGGACGCCTCTGTAGTTATGGCGGGGCCTTTGCGATTTCGTTTGGGTCCGGGCAGGTTGCCAGCAGCCGGAAACGAACAGCAACAGGGATCTGGCCCGGTGCCAACAGACGCGTGGCACCGGGCTTGGGCCCGCAGGTCACGGGGCAAGGGGATCGACACCCAGGGCCGTGGCCGCCTTGGCGATTTGCTCCCATATGGCCGGTTCCACCGGGATGCCTGCCTGCTGGCGCTGCTGGGCCATATCGTTTTCGCGTTCTCCCGGCAACAGGACTTCGGTAAAGCCCTGCGCCGGCGGTGAGGCCTTGATCCGCGTCAGCAGGCTTTCCGCGGCTTCCTGCACCGTCGCGGGATCCGAGAAGGTATGCACGTCGATCACCACGACGGACCAGTTGGCTTCATAGGTGGGGCCCAGCATGATCCCCCCCAGGAACTCGTTGAACAGCGACAGCCCATAGCCCTTGTGCTCGCCCATGGTCAGGATCACGCCGCCGGCATACAGGTCCTGCGGGTCCGTGGAAGGAATCCCGTCCCGGTCCAGGATCCAGCCTTCCGGCAAGGGCAGTCCGCGTTCCCGGTAGAAGCGCACCTTGCCTTCCGCCGTCACACTGGTGGAGAAATCCGCGACAATGGCTCCGAACTTGCCTCCGGGCCAGCCCAGGGTAATGGGATTGGTGCTGAGAATGCGTTCCCGGCCACCAAAGGGGGCCACCGAGGTGTGCATCGGGAGGCGATGGGCGCCCCCGCCCAGGATCTGGATGGCCTGGCCCTGGTCGGCAATCCGTTCGGCAAACCAGCCGATGCGCCCGGTGTGGGTGGTGTTGATCAGGCCGCCGAAGGCGATGCCGACCTGGCGGGCCTTGGCCGCCACCCGATCACACAGTTCCCGGAGCGCATAGTGGCCAAAGCCCTGCTGCGAGTCGATGACCACCAGGGAAGGCGTCTCACGGGTGACCACCGGTCGGCCCGCCGGCTTGAGATACCCTTCCGCAATCTGGGCCAGATAGTGAGGCATGCGCAGGATGCCATGGGATTCCACCCCCTTGCGGTCCGCATCCACCAGGGTGGCGGCCACGACCGCCGCAATCTCGTCGGGCGTGCCGGCCGCCACCAGCATGCGTTGCATGCCAGCGGTCAGGGCCGCGGGATCGAAATGCATCATGAGGCGCTGTCCTGGTCTGGCTGAATCGCGGTGCGCATGCGCTGCACCAAACCCTGATCTGCACCGGGCGCGGTCAGATCGGCTTGCTGCAGGGCGGCGGGTACGGCCCACAGCATCATGTTCTGGTAATAGTCGGCCCCGAAGGTGCGCTGGCCCGTGTCACAGTCCCCCCGGGTCGTGTTGGGAAAATCCCAGACGTAGCCCCAGCGCACGATGTTGGCCAGGCAGCGCTGGAGCAGGTCCAGGCCAAACGCGCGGTGCCCTTCATACATGTACGTCATGGCGAGCATGAACAGTTCCGGGGGGAAATAGCTGTAGGGGCCATACCCGCCCACCTGTGCCACACTGCCATCCGGATTGGCGTAGTTCACGGCCCCGGACTGGGACAGATCGCAGTTGATGCGGCGGATGGTATCCAGGGTGGTCGCCACCCGTTCCGGAGGGAACACGTTGTCCACCCCGTGCCAGCGCGTGATCCATTGGCCATCCAGCTGGTACCCGAACACGAGATCCGACGCACTGTCGGTTTCCGGTTCCCGGAAATTCCAGTAGCAGTTGTCATTCCACAAAATGTCTTCCAGCGTTGCCTGACCCGCCGCCAGCCATTCCTCACACTGCCGGACGTAGGCCGCGTCGCGCATGGCCCGGGCCATGCGCCGCATAATGGATACCTGGGCCAGGCGTATGCCGCCAGCGTGCGTCACATAACCCTTCCAGCCCGGTTCCGGCGCCTCAAACCATTCCGTGTCCCCCAGGCCATGGCTGTCCGTACCGGGTGTGGGCATGGAAACCACCTGGGATGCCCCATAGGCAGGCCGCAGGGAAAGGGCAAAGTCATTGCAGCGTTTCAGGGAGTCCCAGAAATCCTGCAGAAACCCATCATCGCCCGACGTGCGCCAGTACCGGTCGGCCATGATGATATAGCAGGCCCCGTTCAGAACGGTCTGGTACCCCCTGTCCGGGGCTGCCAAGTCATAGGGTTGCCGGTTGTCCGGGTCCGAAGCGGTGATCCCGCCAAAGATCCAGGGGGGCCGCCCATCGTCCATCTGATAGGCCCGATAGCCGTGCAGGGTGGAAAGGGCGGTTTCCGGGAAGAAGTAGAGCAGGGGCACATTGCCGTAGAAGCTGCAGGGCAAACATTCCAGCTGGGGACAGCCCCGCGGGCATTCGTTGAGGGCAAACAGGCCCAGCTCCGGGTCCACCCAGTCGCCCAGTACCCCGCCGGCCTGGGACCAGATGCTGCACTCCGGCAGCAGATGCAGGTTGTTGATCAGGGAATCCGCCAGCCAGCCGGGCACCTCGGGGGCGGTGTAGAGCACCTCCTGCCAGGCTATAATCCGCGCGAGCATAGCCTCGTGCTGCGCCCACAACGTGGCCAGGACCGACTCCAGATCCGGATAGGTCCGGGCGTACATGTGGGTGAAGGCATTCGTGTCGGCTTGCCCGGACGAGCCCCCCGCCCGCCAGACGGGCGCATGCCAGACCAGCATGACCGAAAATTCCTCGCTTTGCCCTGCCTCCAGGGCGAAGGGCATGCGGGCAGACAACCCCGTCGCGTCGGTATCCGGTGCGGGCAGGGAATGACCGGCCTGGGCCCATTGCGGGCCGTCGTCATCCAGGCCACCGCCCCAGGTACAGTCGGGGGAGGAAGTGTCCAGAGCGCCAGGGCATAGGACATGGCGCGGGCGGGATCCGGACTGGTGCGCTCCACCCGGCAGGCCTGCACCTGCGCCGGGGCCGTGACCGGGGCCCGGATAATGCGTTCCGATGCGTGCGGGTCGGCGCCGTCAAAACCGGGAAACGAAAAGAGAAAACAGCCGGACAGGGCCGTGGCCCCCCCGATTGTGCAATCGGATGCGAAATACCGCCCCCGGCAGGAGGGAGGTGCGGGTATCACCGGGCAGGAAGGGGCTGAAGGCCCGTACGCCCACCCCCAGATCATCGCCGGTGGCAAATTCCAGATCGGCGATGGGGTAATGCCCCCAGTACTCCAGACTCCGGCAAAGGTCTACCCCCTCCAGGGGCAGGGATTGATAACGGGGGGTGTAGTCCGTGGGGGGGAACTGGTGCGGCGAAGCTGCCGGGGTAGGCGTATCCTGCTTGGCCTTGCGATCGGTAAGCAGGAGGCGCGTCCGGCCGCCGAGGTGGTACCCCATGAAGGGCATGTTCAGCAGACGGCGCGGGTTGACCAAATCGTTGAAGAGGGTGCTGTAGCCCAACATGCCATTGGATTCCAGATCCAGGCAGCCGGTATCCACGCCCCCCAGGGGCATGCCACATGTGGGCCGGGGTTCACCCCGGTACACGACGCCGGTCACGTTACAGGTGTAACCCGCGGCCGGGAACTGTTGCCATTCCGCCTGCAGCAGGCCAGCCGGGAAAAGACGGGGATGTGGGGAACGGGACATGGAGTTTCCTGTGTGCGTGGATGGGAAGCGGCCGGGTGCCGCCATGGCCGTTGCGGTTCAGGGGCCCGTGGATAATCGGAAGGCCTGGGGTATCCTCGGTGGCACTTCCGGCGGCCACCACCGGCCGGTGTGGGGATCAGGCAGCAGGCGGGACATTACGGGTCGGGACAGCACGAATCCACCAGGTCCGGATCCGTCTCAGCGCAATCCGGTGCCCGCCAAATCTGGCCCTTGCGCCGTCCCGGCTTTCGTTCCCGGCAGGGGAGGAGGCGCAGGCAGGGTGTACCGGCAAGGGTAATCCCCCTGTCCTCTCCCTGCCCTGCCCGCCGGGTTGGGGCGCCTCCTGCATGCTGACGGGCTGCATCGTACAACGTCTCAGGCCGTGAAACCGGGTGCCAGCAGGACAATCCGGCCGTTGTTCTGTCCGGACCGCAGGAGATCCAGTGCGGCATTGACCTCCGCCATGGGGAAGGTCCGGGTCACGATCGAGCGCAACTCTCCGCGGTCCAGCAGGTTGGCGACATCCTGCAGATCCTGCCGGGTGCCGGCCCGGGTGCCCAGGATCTGCAGTTCCCGTTGGGCCATGGTCTTGGCCGGCACCTGCAAATCGTCCGGCGTATATCCCACCAGCACCATGCGCCCTCCGGGCCGCAGGGCTTCCAGACCGGCTCGCATGGTTTCCCGGGTACCGACGATATCCAGTACGCAATCCACCCCGTGTTCCAGGCCCAGGGCCCGCAGGGACTCGCCCCACGCCGTCCGGGTGCCGTCCAGAACGTGTTCTGCACCCATGTCCCGCGCCCAGGTCTGCTTGGACTCACCCAGTTCCACGGCAATGGGGTGGGCAATGCGGTGCCGGACCAGCTGCACGACATAGGAACCCACGCCGCCGGCCCCTATGACCAGTACCCTTTCCCCGGGCTGCAACGCGGCCCGGTTCACGGCATGCAGCGCCGTGAGACCGGCGTCACAGCAGGTGGCGGCATCCACAAAGGAAAGGGAAGAGGATACCGGTACCACCTGGGCTGCAGGGACCCTGACGTATTCCGCCATGCCGCCGTGGGCATCCAGAACGCCCATGACGCCTCCCATATCCAGACAGAGCTGGGAGCGGTTGGCCTGGCACATCCGGCAGGTCCGGCAGGTTTCGAAGTTGTAGACAATCACGGAAGTGCCCGGCAGGGGATGACGGACCTCCGCACCGACTGCGGCGACCACGCCGGCGATCTCGTGACCCGGCACAAACGGCAGGGTCGGTTCATACCCAAAGCCGTCCATAAGCTTGAGATCGGTGCCGTCAATCCCGCAGGCACGGACTTCCACCAGGACCTCGTGCGGTGCGGGCCGGGGAGTCGCGATTTCCTGCCAGGCCAGGGGCTGGCCGAATTCCTGGAGCACTGCCGCCAACATGAGGACCCATTCCCTCCTTGCCGCCGCTCTGCCGCGGCCTACCCGGTTACCGCCGCGATGTGAGACAACAGGAAGTCACGGCCTTCCCGCAGGATTTGCAGGGGATCCGGGGCATGCCCCCAGGCAAAGCCCTCGTATTCCAGGGCCACATAGCCCCCGTAACCCGACTCATGGGCCGTTTGCAGGAGGTCCGCGGAAGTCAATGTCACCCTCCCCCAGCGGCGGGGAATTCGAAATCCTCCACCCAGCCCGTGGCGTCCTTGGCATGGATATGGCGGATGCGGGGGGCCAGCGTCCGGAAAGCGCCCTGCACATCATCCCCCCGGACATGGTAGTGCGCGGGATCGAACAGGACCTGGAGGGTGTCCATGCCGTCTTCCGCCAGCAGACGCTGCATGCCCTGCAGGTCATGTACCAAACAGCCCGGCAGGCTGGCACACTCCAGCAACAGCGTCACCCCCAGGGTTTCCCCGGCGGGCAGGATCACGTGCAGGGCTTCCAGCAACCGGTTCCAGTAGGTGCCCTCGCGGCCATACATGTTTTTTCATGCCGCCCGCCGGTGATGACATAGGCACATTCCAGATCCGCCGCCACTTGCAGGGCCTGCAACACGAAATCCAGGTTGCGGGCCCGCGCTTCCGGATCCCCGTCAATCAGGTTGGTATGGGCATTGCACGTGCCAAAGCCCAATCCGGCCTGGCGTGCTCCCTGGGCCACACGGGTACGCTCGGCCGCGTCGGCGTCCACGTACATGTGGGGCTTGGGCACGGGCAGAAACGGGGGTTCCAGTTCCAGCGAAACATCAATGGCCTGGAAGCCATGGTCTGCCAGGATCTGCATACATTCCACTACATCCAGATGCGCGAACAGCGCGGAGTTACAACTGAGTCCCTTCATGCCGACAGTTTCCTTGCCTTGAATGTCCCATGGCGGGTACTTGCCTACCAGGTATAGGGGATGCCACCGCGGCCCGGCGGCGGGCTGATCAGCGGGTGATGCCAGTCATGGCGCGGGCTTCCTCGGGGGAAGCGATCTCCCGGCCCAGTTCCCGGGCCAGGCGTACGGCCTTGTCAATGAGTTCGGCATTGGTACGGGCGTATTCCCCCGGATTCACATAGGGACAATCCTCCATGCCAATGCGAATGTGGCCGCCCAGGCTGATGGCGTGGGCGATTAGCTGCCAGTAATCCGGCGGTTGCATGCAGCTGACATTCCAGTTCACGGATTCCGGCAGGTGATCCACCATGTACTGCAGGCCCTTGGCCGTGGGAGGGGTCCAGCCTTGCCCGGCCCAGCCAAAGAAGAGGGTGGCCCAGACCGGATCCGGCAACAGGTCGGGTTCCAGTTCCCGGACGCCGTCGTCGGTCCAGAAGGATCCTTCCCGGATCTTGCCGATGGCCCAATAGGCGCCGGTATTGAAGCATTCAATCTCCAGTTTGACTCCGTATTCGTTGGCCAGGCGGGCATATTCGCGCAGTTCGCTCACCGGATGGACCGAGTAGATGGTACAGGGCGGGTAATCCGGATCGGGCTGGAAATACTCGTCATGGGAATTGAAGTTGATGGAGCTCATGTCCGGGCGGATTTCTTTCCACAGCCGCAGCTTCTCCTCCAGCCGCATGCTCGCGAGACCCAGCTGGATAATGGGATCGGAGTGGGCGCGAATGCGGTTCACGATGTCATGCCAGCCCTCGAAGACCGCGATTTGGAGCTGGCGCCCGTCAGGCTGAATGACCGGATCCGAGCGGTACTGGCCATGGGTGTGCACAATGGAGGCTCCGGCATCAATGGCCCGGATGTATTCCTCCGCCACGCCCTTGGTATCATCGCATACGGTGTTGTAGGGATTCTGGGGATAGGAGAACGTTCCATCCGTGGTGATGGTAATGATGAGCTTGTCCATGTGAAAACCTGCCTCTCGTGTACTGGGAAAGTCGCTTACGCAATAGGTGCGATGACCAGAACCCCGCCCGGTTCCGGCATGTGACAGCCGGACCCGCACGCACCGGGACACACAGCCCTCAAACAGTCATGTGAACTGTTCTGTGGCCGTATGGGCCCAAGGCATTCCGGGCAGTCCCGTTGCGGGATTCCTGTGCCCCATTCTACCAACTCCCACAACAGGTGTCACAGTGATGTTGCGAACCATTCCCGGATGGCGGCAGCCAACAGGGCAATGCACACACAGAAAAAACCGCCCGCAGCCCTTTGTGGTAAAGCCTGCGCCGGGGATGCAGACCGGAAGATCCAGGCCACCGGAAGCGCACGGGAGTACGGTCTCTTCATGCCCCACCGGATCGTGAGGCAAGGCCCGGCTCAGGGAGACTTGACGGCCGCGCTGACCTGATCCAGGCGGCGGATGAGATAGTCTACGTCATTGCCGACCTGGATCCATTGCACGCCGCGCTGGGCGTAGGCGGTCGCCAGGGCGGGATCATCTCCCATACCGGATCCTACCCATTTGCCGGCCTGGCGGGCGGTGTCAATGACATGCTGGATGGCGTCTTCCACCTGGGGATGGGTGACATCGTTTACATGCCCCAGATTGGCCGCCAGATCCCAGGGCCCCAGGGCGATGGCATCCAGGGTTTCGATGGCGGCAATGGCTTCAATCTGCTCCAGGGCGGTTCGCGTTTCAATCTGGATCGCCGTAAAGACCAGGGCATTGGACTGTTGGGCCAGCTCGGCATTGGCATGGCGCCCATAGGCGGAAGGGACACGGGGCCCGAAGCCGCGGCGGCCCAAGGGCGGGTAACGGGCCGCATCCACCACCATCTGGACATCCGCGACGCCCTGCACCTGGGGCACGATGATGCCTTCGCTGCCGGCGTCCAGCACGCGCTTGATCCAGGCCGTATCCGCAATGGGAATCCGCACCAGGGAAGCCACGCGGTGAATGCGCGCGGCCCGTACGTGTCCGGCCAGGGCGGCCATCGTCATGGGACTGTGCTCCATGTCGATCCAGAAGAAATCGGCCGAAGGGCCCAGCGCATCGGTCACCGCCGGGTCGTTCAGTGTGATGGAGGCTCCGATCTGGACCAGGCCCTGATCCAGACGGTCCCTGAATGCCGTGATTCCCTCGAACATGGGGCGAAATCCTGTCAATGGTGAAGGGGAAGGGTCAAAGGCATTATATACCGGTCGGGGGCAACGCCGCATGCCTGCCCCAACGACAGACCTGTGTGACCCGACTGGGGTCTGGCCGGGAACCGTCAGGGTGGCAGGCCCTCGCCCACGCAACGGCCGCCACGTCAGGCCAGAGCCGGGTGTCTACCGTCGTTCCACTTCGTCACGGGGCATGAACAGCAACGGCACAATACCCAGGAGGGATACCACAATGCAGACGTAGAAGACGACAGACAGATCGTACTGGTCGGCGATAAACCCCAGGGTCCAGGTCGTGACGCCGCGGCTGATCACCCCCATGCTCATGAAAGTGCCACTGGCCAGGGCGCGGTTGCGCGGAAAGCGGGTTTGCACAATGGTCAGTATGACCGGCGTTGTGGACAGGGCGAAGAAGCCCACGACCGGCAGCATCCAGTACACCCGATGTATCGGGGTCTGGGTGAATCCAAACACCAGCAGGGACGATGCCACGAAGAGACCCAGCAGAATCTTCTTGCGGGAATAATGATCGCAAAGACTCCCCGCCGTGACGGCACCCAGCACCCCGGCGCCCTCCATCAGGGTGAGGGAGAAAGCCCCTTCCACGAATTCAGCGCCCAATACATCCCGCATGTACAGCGGCAGATAGGTGGTCAGGGCGACCTGGAGAAAGGTGCGGAAGATCACCATGCCGCCCAACAGGCTTAACAGGCGTCTGCCATCTTGCCAGAAGACATGCAGGGGCACGGGGGGGGCCTGATGCCGGAGACGGCCCGGCACCTTGTGCAGACGCCAAAAAAGTACCGCCGTGGCCAGCCAGCCCAGTACCATGACGCGCCAGACGCCCTCCAGGCCAAAGAGGGCGACGCTGCCTGCGATGATCAGCGGACCCACCGTCCGCCCCAATTCGCCGCTGGCCATGAAGAGACTCATGCCCAGACCGACGCGCCGTCCGGATATCTGGCCAATCATGGCCGGGGCCGGCGCGTGAAAGGCGGCCACGCTGAAGCCGGTCACCACCACCACCGCCATCAGGGACCAGAAGCCGGTGACCAGGCCCATGACGCTCATCATCGTGGCCGTGACCGCCGGGGCGACGATCACAAAGTAGCGGACACTCAGGTGATCGGCCGCATACCCCAGAAACAACGTGGAGATGAAAGGAATCTGCATGCCGAAGGACAGCGATCCGATCTGGCTGTAACTCAGGGCCAGCTTCTCCTGCAGCATGGGCAACAGGGGCGGAAAAAAGGCGCTGAAGGCATCGTGGCAGGTATGGCCGCCCGTGATGGTCACAATCTGGCCCGTCTGAAACGAGTCCGAGGGGGCCGATTTGGGGGAATCTGCAGGATTGGAAGAAGATGGTAACAAGAGATGTCACCCTTGGCTGGTGTGTATGGTGGTAGCGGAACGGAAATCTATGGAAGGAGGGAATGGCTGCCTCCTGAATGTAACCCACTTTGGCGCGTTTCCCAAAGCAGCTTGTTCCAGGCACGCCGCTTTCCTGACCCACAGCCGGGAATCGGTTTCCCGCCGGGACAAGAACCCGCGGGCCAGAACACGCACCGGTCGGGATAGCTGGCTTGTGCCCACGGCAACACCGGCACCGGCCAGCGCCCGTTGACTGCGTGGACCGGCTCACAGTGCCCGGGATCCTGTCACCGGAACGCGCATGCCGGGGGCCAGAACAGATGCCAGAAATGCCATGCATGGACAGAAAGCGGGCTATAGTCAGGCACGTTGCGGACCGGATGTTAGGGTATCCCCAAGGCCGTTGTCCTGGGCAGAGGTGCCTGGTGTGCCTTGCCGACCGGACAGACTCCAGGCGATGGCGTTGGCGGGAGCGGGACGGCTTCGTACCGCTGTCTGGGGTGAAGTGAATGTCCGTGCCGGTTCGTTGCCGGAAAGGGCAGCCGTCTGGCAAGGGCAGCGGGTCCATGGAAACAGGCAGGGGGAGATGAAACCGGATGTGGTCCAAGTTGCTGTGGTTGGCGGGAGCGGGCGCTTTGGGCACGATTACCCGGTTCCTGCTGTCCACCTGGATACAGCGCATCTGGACTCAGGCGTGGCCTGTGGGTACCTTGGCCGTGAATTCTCTGGGGTGCCTGCTGGCCGGGATCATATATGCCGTGCTGGAACGCAACGGGCTGGTCGAGTCCGAATGGCGCCTGATTCTGCTGGTCGGTTATATGGGCGCTTTTACCACATTCTCCGCTCTCATTCTGGAAGCCGGCGAGATCTATCATAGGGAAAACGGGTGGTTCGCCCTGGGCTACCTGGGCCTGCAAATTGGGCTGGGTGTACTGGCACTGGGATTGGGCTGGTGGATGATGCAGCAGGTGCCATAGATGGGACGCCTTTACCCCGCCCTGGGGGAAGCCGTTTACGCGGCCGCTACAACACGCCAGTTCCCGGTCCGGGGTAGGGATCACACACAGTGCCGGCCCTATCCCATCCTGTCCCCATGGCGCCGGACACCTGATCGTGCCGGGACATGGCCCAGACAGCGGTATCCGTCAGGGGTCCTGCACCCGGGCCAGGACTTGAAACGCGGGAGGAAATCGCAGTGAGTGGGATCGTGAGTCTTCTGCATGCACCGCTGATCTCGGTGCAGGACAGATCCTTGACCCTGGTTGATCTGGCCATAACGGTCGGATTGGTCTTGCTGTTCTATTTCCTGGCCCAGGCCGCCACAAGGCGGTTCCAGAGATGGCTGGGTCAGCGGCTGCCGCTCAGCGCGACCCAGCGTCGCCTGTGTGCAACCACCTTGAACCTGACCATTCTGTTTGCCGGCATTTACACCTCCCTGTCCTATCTGGGCGTTGACCTGTCCATTTTCCTGATCCCCATGGGGGCACTGGGCATTGGCTTGGGACTGGGACTGCAGTCCCTGGCCAGCAATTACGTGGCGGGTCTGGTGTTGTTGACCGAGAAAACCATCCGCGATGGCGACATGATCGAAGTGGACGGCATCCGGGGCACTGTGCTGGAAACCGGTCTCCGGGCCACGGTCGTGAAAACGTTCGGCAACACGGAGGTCATTTTGCCCAATGCCCTTCTGGTATCCCAGCGCCTGGATAACTGGACCAAGTCGGATCGCATGTTGCGGGTGGAGGCCCATGTACGGGTAGCCTATGGCTCCGACATTGGCACCGTGCATGCCCTCCTGCTGGCACAGATAGTCCGACACCCGGCGGTATTGACCGAGCCGGAGCCGCGCACATTTCTGGTCGAGTTGGCCGCCTCGGGGCTGCAGTTCCGCCTCCTGTACTGGATCGATGATCCGGCCCAACGTCTGTCCTCACTCAGTGAGATTCTGGAAGGCATCTGTTACGAGCTGCAGAAGCAGGGCATTGCCATTCCCTTCCCCCAGCACGACATATGGCTCAGGACAGCGCCGTCAGAGGCCCCGGCCATGCCGCAAGGGCAAGATGTAGTGTCTGCCCCGGACAACCGGTAACCGCCGATCCCCATCCAGTCAGGAATCCGTGCTATCGGGCGCGCGGTGTCGGTTGTGGGGTATCCGGATCCGGGGCCAGGTAGCGATCCCAGCGCGTGGACAGGGCCAGGGGGCCACTGTCGCTGAGGAACAGGTACATGCTCGCCAGTACGGCGAGCGACATGGAAGGTACATAGGCCAGGCGCGTGGCCAGCAACCCGGAACAGATCAGCAGGACGAGACTGGCGGGACGCACCAGGGTACCGACCACCAGCAGGGGAACCGTCAGGCCTGCCAGAATGGCCAAGGCCAGACTGAAAGGATCGGTCAATGGCTCCGGCCGGTCCGCCAGCATGGTGAGAAGCGCCATGGCCGCCAGGGGGCGCAGTCCCAGGGGCAGCCAGGTGAGCAATGTGGTGCGGCTTTGGGCATACCAGGTGCCCGGGCGATCCGGTGCGCGGCCCCAGACACCGGTTGTCCATAGCCAGTCCCGGCCAAAGCTGCGAATCATGACGGCCGCTATGAAGGCAGCTCCTGCCGTTACCATCAGCGCCGGTATACCGGGCCACAAGGCGCCGCCCAGCACAAAGTATTGCAGGCAGGCGGCCAGACGCCGCCGGGGACTCGGCGGCCAGGGCGCATGCGTCCGACCCTGTTGCGTGCGCCAGGCGATGGCGATCGACCACAAGGGACGCAACAGGACAATCGGCAGAAACCAGGGCGGCAATGTGCCCCAGACTATGCCGGCGCTGGCGGCCACGAGTACACCGAAGGCATCGATCTCCATATCCAGTTGGCTGCCCAGCACCGTGATCTGGCCGGTGCGGCGGGCCAGGAATCCATCCGCCAGATCCAGAAGGGAAGCGCCGATCCACAGGCTCACAAATCCCCAGGGAAGCCAGATCAGGCCCGGCTCGGGGGGAATGAGGCCCACCAGCAGCACCAGCAGAAAGGCCCGCAGCAGGGTGGTCGCATTGCCCAGTCCCAGTCCCGGGTACAGGACATCCGTTTGGTCCGGGGCATGGTTGCGGGGAAGATGCCAGACCAGGTAGGCCAGAACCGGAAGGGCACTGCACATGGCCAGCCCCACGCGCAAGCCAATCCCCGTGAATGGCCCGTAGATGAGGCCCGCCGCATAGAGGATGAGCCCTGTACCGAACAGCAGGATCGTGATCCGCGCCTGCCGACGCAGGGAGACAGGGAGCCTGGACCAGGCGGTGCGCATGGGGCCCAGGCTACAGGGCCGGTGCCATGATCACGGCCCGTTTCATTCCGGGACCTGCAGGGCCATGGGGACAAAGAATTCCTGAATGCCCAGATGGTAGGGGGTGATCACGTAGGGTTCCAGCGTGATCCAGAAGCCCTCCTGCCCCAGGTAGATCGTGGGATTCCAGCCACTGAGAGCCTCCAGACTGGTCAGGCCCTGGGTTACCCAGTCCCGGCTTTCGGTCGCGGACATGTCCGCGACCGAAAACTGGAGATGCTGCACGGCGGCCTCGGTGATGAGGGCCAGGGCCTCGTCCTCCGACACGGTTAACAGGTCTGTGAGGGCCACAGGTTGCCCCTGCGCGGTGAAGGTCCAGGTGGTGACCACGGAATTGCCATGGGCCCCGCCAA
>CAXXOQ010000170.1:0-8567 GCA_963664185.2 Caldilineaceae bacterium
AGCACCACACAGGCCCCCTGTTTATCGTAGGCGGATTTCTTCGCGATGCCTGTCTCGGCCAGGACCCCAGCCTGGACATGGATTTGGTGTTTACCCTGGACGAGGATCTCTGCATCTATCTGGAAATAGCCAGACATCACGGGTGGCAGGGCTTCATCCTGGACGCCTCCCGCGCGCATGTGCGCCTGCTGGACAAACCCGGCCCCCATGGGCCAGATGCTGCAATCCTGACGGTGGATCTTGCGCCTCTGGCAGGAGGGGGCATTGCCCGGGACCTGGCCAGGCGTGACTGTACCGCCAACGCCATGGCCCTGGAGATTCAGGACGTGGCCGATGGCTGGGTGACGGGACTCTGGCGGGATCCCTTTGATGGTCGGGCCGACTTGGCGGCAGGGATGCTCCGACCGGTGGCGCTGGACAACCTGCGCGCAGATCCGTTGCGCATGGTCCGCATGTTCCGTCTGGGACATACCTGCCGCCTGGACCTGGACACCGCAATGGTCCAGTTCATCACGTGTCATCATGCAGCCGTGCGCGAGGTCAAGCCCTTCCGGCTCTGGCAGGAGGTATGGACATGGCTGTCACACGCCGGGCAGCCTATCAGCCGGGTGCTGCGGCCGCTGGACGCAACAGGATTGCTGGATCATGTTCTGCCCGCCTTTGACGGGGCAGATCCCGGGATCACACCGGGCCTGACCCCGGCGCAATTCCTGACCCTCATGGATCGCATCCAGGCCCTGGCGTTCCACGATGGGAACCCGAACGCTGTATGGTGGCATCGTCATGCTGTTTCCCCTTCCTTGGCGCGGCAGCTGCAGGTTGCAGGGGAGGCGCCGCTGGTTGCGGGAATTACCCGCCGGCAATGGTGGATCTATCTGGGCTTCCTGGTGGGAAAGCGGTTGACCCGGGTGCCGGGCAATCAGGACGCCTTTCCGTTTCGGCTGTCCCTGGTGCATGAGGATCGGCTGCAGCGGCATATGCAGGACAGCGGTATGGCCAAAATGCTGCGCAAGCATACCGGAGCGGTCCTGCAAGGCTGCGCTGCGCTGTTGCAATTGCTGGCCCAACCCGCGTTGCCACGCAGGGACCGCAAGGCCTTGCACCGCCTCATGATGCAGGCTGGATGGACAAGGGAAGTATCTGTTTGCGTTGACATAATAGCCATACTGGGTGCGGTGGACTCGGTCGTACCTCTCGCAGGAGCCGACACCGAAAATCGCTTTCCGGCAACTTGCCGGGACATCCTGGCCCTCCTGGCGGCATCGGCCCTGGACAAACCGCGATCTCTGGTGTCCGCATCGGAACTGCAGGCATGGTTCGGGCTGCCGCCAGGTCCCGAAATTGGCCGTTTGCTGGACCAGTTGCTGGAAGCACAGGCAAGCCAAATTGTTTCTACACCGGAAGAAGCAAGACGGTATATTGAGGAATTACAGTAAAATTGTGATCAGGTCCATTGCGTATCTGCAGGGCCTCTGGCGCTTTGCCTGTCACTGTATGACCACGGGAGATCTATGGGACTGATCACGGTCCTGCTTGTTATCGTCGGCATTGTGTTGCTGACGGCTTTCTATGTTGCTGCCGAGATTTCCATCGCGGGGTCGCGCCGCTCGCGCATGCAGCAGCTGCATGAAGAAGGAAATGTGCTCGCCGGGCTGGTTTCCGGCATCATCGAATCGCCCAGCCGTCTGAGCGGGTATATCGCCACCTGCCAGATCAGCATTACGATTTGCAGCATTGTCCTGGGGTTTGTGGGACAGGGGGCGGTCGCCGGTCGCCTGGAACCGGTGGTGCTGCGGCTGGGAGGCAATCCCGCCACCGCATCCTCTGTATCCGTGATCATCGTTCTCCTGGGGCTGTCGCTGGCCCAGGTATTCTTCGGTGAGTTGATTCCCAAGAATATCGGCATTCGCATTCCCGAGCAGCTGGCCATGCTGACCGTGCGTCCCCTGATCGCCTACCACACCCTCTTCACCCCGTTTCTGACCGTTTTCGACTTCTTCAATTCCCTCATACTCCGCCTGCTGGGACTGGAAGTTACCCATGAGCACGGTTTGGTGCTGACCCAGGATGAAATTCGCCGCATTGCCCGCGAAAGTGGCGAGGGGGATGCGGAAGAAGAGGAACTGCAGTGGATTGAAAGCACATTCAGCATTGCCGAGAGACCCATTCGCGAATTCATGACCCCGCGCACGGCCATTTTCGCGGCTCCCGAGACGCTTTCGGTGGCCCAGTGGACCAAGCTTCTCGTGAATTCGCCCTATTCCCGCATGCCTCTCTTTCGCGAATCCCTGGATGACATGACGGGCACGGTCCATCTGCTGGATCTGCTGTGCAATGAGGAAGGGGAAAGTGCCAAGCGCCACCTGATTCATCCCCTGGCGTCCCTGTCGGCAGATACCACGGTGGAGGAAGGTTTGCGCAAGATGCAAACCGAAAAGAGGCACCTGGTACGCATGACCGATGCGCAGGACACCACGGTGGGCATTGCCACGCTGGAAGAGATTGTGGAAGTGGTGGTCGGCGATATCGAGGATGAATTTGATGCCGAAGGTTCCGCCTTTCATTTTCTGGATCGCGACTGGCTGTGGATTGACGCCCGCGTGTCCCTGGCCAGCCTGGCACAATTTCTGAATCTGCCCGTCCGACAGGTACAGCGCCAGCTGGCGTTCTTGCCACCATCCAGCCAGGGACCGGGAGACATCACGGCTTCCCCGGACCCCCACGTGCCCACCCTCCTGGTCCATGCCTATCAGGGCCAGCAGGTAGCGGCCTACAAGATACGCGTGGACGCTTCCCTGATAGCCCGTGTCCATCATCTGCATCTCCCCTGATGGAAGCTCTCATACCCATCGCCCTAATCTGTCTCTTTGTTACGGCCAACGGACTGTTTGTGGCCGCGGAATTCTCTGTGATGCTGACCCCCTATCCGCGCATCACCAGTCGGGTGGAGGAAGGACACCGGCAGGCCAGCTACGTGCTGAAGGTGCTGCGCAGCACGGTCCGCCGCAATGACTTCATCGCGACAGCCCAGATTGGCATTACGGTCGCCAGCCTGGGACTGGGCATGTATGCCGAGGAAAAGGTGGCCCACTGGCTGCAGGAGGTGTTTCACGGGTTTGTACCCCTGCCCCACAGTACATTGGATTCCCTGGCCCTGGTGATTTCGGTGGTGGTACTCTCGTTTCTGCATGTGGTGATAGGGGAAATGGTGCCGCAATCCATGGCCGTCCAGATTCCCGTGACCGTCGTCTTGCGGGTGGCGGGCATAATGCGCGTGTGTGAGTTGGCGCTGCTGCCCTTTGTGAAATTCCTGAACGGTTCCGGCAATGTCGTGATGCGCCTGATGGGGATTCCCATCGACCAGGAATCCAGCCGGACCTATTCCAAGGAGGAAATCCAGATCCTCATACAGGAAAGCTATGAAGGCGGTGAGATTGAGGAAGAGGAGTTTTGTCTTCCTGGAAAATATCGGGGATTTTGAGGATCGCACCGTAGGCCAGGTCATGACACCCCCGTATCCAGATGGTGGGATTGCCGGTGGATGCCACACAGGATACGGTTTGGGCTACGATTCGAGACGTCCGGAAGTCCCGCTATCCGGTGTACGGGGAAGATCTGGACGATATTCGGGGCATCGTCTACTACAAGAAACTGGCGCGCGGCGCCCCGTCCGCATCGTTCCGTCTGGAGACCTATGCCGAACCGGTGCTCTTCGTGCCCGCGACCCTGTCCCTGCGGCAGATGCTGCATCGATTTCGGCGGCGCAATACCACCATTGCCATTGTCCAGGATGAATTCCAGAGCACCCATGGCCTGATCACCATGGAGGATCTGCTGGAGGACATATTCGGTGAGATCCAGGATGAAAGCGATCGGGAACCTCCCCTGATCGAGGAACTGCGTCCCCACCATATCCGGGTGCGCGGGGATATGTTGCTGGAGGAATTGCAGCAGCACTACGATCTGGTGTTGGACATGCCCGCCGTGGATACGGTCGGGGGCTGGGTCATGGCGCATCTGGACCGGATCCCGGAGGCAGGGGATGAAGACACCGTGCGCAATGTCAGGTTCCGGGTGCTGGAGGTCCAGAACAGGGCTGTCAGTCGGCTGGAACTCGAATGGTCCCCGCTGCCCCCACCCCCTGAGGCCTGAGGGGGCCCTGGGGCCCTGAAACCGATGGTGATCCACGTGTTATTTTGCCTGGATGCCTGTAGCCTTTATTCTTGGGGGCATGGCCTGCACACCACAGGTACCTGCCCTTCCATCCAACCGGGAACTCCAGGCATTTCATGACTCCTGAAGAACGATTGCCGCTGCTGTACAAGATGATTTACGGGGCGGGCGAGTGGAATTCGGCCATTGCCAGTACCACACGCTCCCTGTTTCTGAATTACTTTCTGGTCAGTGTGGTGGGTCTCGTGCCTGTTACCGTGGGCTGGATTCTGCTCCTGGGACGTATCTGGGATGCCATCAACGATCCGCTGGTCGGGGTGATCAGCGATCGTCTGGATACCCGCTGGGGGCGGCGCCGGCCCATGATGCTGCTGGCGGCCCTGCCCCTGGGCATTCTCTTCGCCCTGTTGTGGTTTCGTCCTCCCACCGACAGCGGTGTCGTGCTTTTCGTGTACTTTGTGGTCATAAGTCTGTCGCTGGACACGGTCTATACGATCTTTTCCGTGCCTCATACGGCGCTGATGGCGGAAATCACCCAGGACTACAGTCGCCGCATTTCCATCGTGGCGTGGCGCAACGCCTTTTTCCTGCTCGGGGCCCTGCTGACAGCGGCCATGTTCAAACGGCTGGCCGAAGACTTCGTGCTGGCCTGGGGCTGGGCCGACGACATTCTGCAGGGCTACATGATTACCGGCTGGATCTTCGGCATTTCCCTGATCATTGCCCCGGTCCTGATCTTTTGGCGGGTGCAGGAACCTGCCAATGTCCCCATCCCGCAACAACTGAATGCGATCAGTGCCTTTCAGGCCGTCTTCCGCAACCGGCCGTTCCGTATTTTGTCCACGGCCTTTTTCCTGGCCTTCACGGGCCTGGAATTTGTCGTCGTCATATTTGTCTGGTACCTGCAGCTGGTGTTGCAGGCGCCCGCGGGCATGGATGACAACATGGCCGGTCTGCTGCTGCTGGCCGCCCTGGTCACCATGCCGCTGGTCAACTGGCTGATAGGGCGCTGGGGCAAGCGCAGATCCTACATCATCGTAGGGTTTACGTGGATTGCTTCCATTCCCATTGCGGCCCTGTTCCCCGCGGGCGCGGTGACGGCATTCCTGCCGTATTGCCTCTGGCTGGGATTCATTTACGGGAGCGGGATTACCGTGCCCTGGGCTATGCTGCCGGATGTGCTGGAATACGACGAGTTGCAAACGGGGGAACGACGGGAAGGCATCTTCACGGCCTATATGACGTTCTTCCGGAAACTGGGCTCCGCGTTGGCAGTGTTTGTCGTGAACTTCATTCTGGCCCGGGCCGGCTTCATCGAGGGTACGGCCGGGACCGACATCGTCCAGCCCCAGTCGGTGGTGATAGCCCTGCGCGCCATCATGGGCGTATTGCCGCCGCTCATGGTCGTCGCGTCGCTCGTGGTCATTCGGAAATATCCCATCACCCGGGAGTACCATGAGCAGCTCAAGGCCCAGCTGCAGGAGCGGAAAGCCGAGGGCTAGCCGCGGGTCTCCCCTGTTTGCGTAAACCTTCTTGTTGCGGGAAAGTCAGGATATTGAACAGCGAACCGACTTTCATCTACGGTCTGCACGATGCGGGAGGCGAGCAGCTGTTGCAGGATGCCGGCGTGCAGGGCTGGATCGTATTCAACGAATACATCGGTCTGGATCGGGCGGACCATTCCGGTGTGGATTACAGTGCCTGGGCCGACCGGGGTTTCGGGGTCATTGTCAAGCTGCAGCATGCCTTCAATCCGGGTGGCACCTTGCCGGAACCCATCAAGTACGAACAGTTCGCCCAGCGGTGTGCCCGGTTCGTGTCCGTGTCCGAAGGCTGCCGCATCTGGGCCATCGGCAACGAAATGAACTACTGGCCTTCCCGGCCGGGCGCCTATGCCAAGACCTATGTACCCCTGTTGGGGGACATTGAGGATCCGGCCGAGATGCAGGCGATTCTGCGGTCCCTGCCGGAAAGGTTTGAAGCGCTGCATCGCTCTTCCCAGGCCTCAAACACCCTGGCCCGGGGCCATGCCATCACGCCGGATTTGTATGCGGCCTGCTACCGGCAGTGCCGGAATGCTATTCTGGCCGTGCAGGAGGAGGGCAAGGTTCTGGTGGGGGCGGTCACCCCGTGGAATACCCAGACCCCGCTATGCCGGCAATGAACAGGGGGACTGGATCACCTATCTGAAAGACATTCTGTTGCGCCTGGGACCCCACGGCTGTGACGGCATTGCCCTGCATGCGTTTACCGTGGAAGCGGATCCCCAGGCGGTGACCCGCGATGAATGGCTCACCGGCAACTACCAGAACCGACGGCGCGGGTTCCGGGCCTATCAGGATTTCATGCTGGGCATTCCCTACCACATGCGCCATCTGCCGGTATACGTGGTGGAATGTGATCAGTTTGACGGGTGGACGGCCCAGTCCTCCAACTGGGTGCAGCAGGTGTATGCGGAAATTGACGCCTGGAACAAGGGGGAAGGGAATCAGCAGTTGCGGGCCCTGGCCCTGTATCGCTGGGCGCAGAGTCCGGGCGATCGCTGGCAACTGTCGGAACAGGAGGGGGTGTTGCAGGATCTGCGCCAGGCCCTGCAGCAGCAGTACCAGTGGGATCCTGCACGGGTGCCCCTGACCGATCCGGACAACCCGGAAAAGCGCACCACATTGGCCCCGGGCATGGTGGTAGAGACACGGGCGATCCTGAATCTGCGGGCCGTACCGGGCTATGTGGGCATATCCACCGATCACTTCATCGCCAAGTTGCCCGTGCACCAGCAGTGCCTGCTGGCGGATGGGCCCGTGCTCATGGACAGCCTGATCTGGTGGCGGGTGCATACCACCGATGCCGAACAGCAGTCGGTGGAAGGCTGGATTGCCCAGGCCGGCGTGGACGGCAGGCCGCATCTGGAAAGAATCACCGGGGCGCCGGACCTCAGCGCGCCCTTTGAACCGGCTCCGGTGCTGGACGATGACTCGATGGCCCCGGGTACCTATTTCCTGTTGTTGCAGGAGGCGCCGCTGCGCCGCACCCCGGGCACACAGGCCAAGGATACCAGTGATATCGTACAGCAGGTACCGGCCCCAGACCCCGGGCCTGGTGCTGGAAGGCCCCCAATTTGTGGAGGATGGGATCTGGTGGCGGGTCCGCTGCGCCTATCCCCCGAACGGCCAGACGCAAGGCTGGCTGCAGGAAGTGATCCAGGGAGACCAAAGCAACCTGCAGGTCATTGCGGTACCGGGCACCCCCCCTCTGCCCAAGCCCAACTTCCAGCTGGGTGATGTGGTGTATGCCTTGCGCCAAGTGCTGTTGCGCCGGTTGCCCGGTCTCGAGTCGGGCGAGGCAGATGCCGTAGTCATGCAGCTGGCTTCCGGTCTGTCCGTGACGATTGAAGCGGGGCCCAAGTTTGAAGACGGGCTCATCTGGTGGCAAGTGGTCACGATGGAGGACACGGAACCGATCCTGCGGGGCTGGGTTGCCGAAGCCACCACCACGGGATACGACCTGTTGGGCAAGACACCGCCCGAAGTGCCGGATCCGGATCAGTATCCGTTCCAGCCCAACAGCACGATCTATGTCATTGCCGAAAGTGAAATCCGACGTACGCCAGGACTGGAGCAGCCGGCCGCGTATGATGTGTTGGGCAAGGTGACGCGGAATACCGTGTGTCGGGTTCTGGGGGGCCCCCAGGACATATCAGGACGGATCTGGTGGCAGCTGGCGACAACGTCACAGACAAGGGAAAAAATCTGGGGCTGGATATCCCTCACCAATGCCGAAGGGGGCCTATCAGCTGGCCGTGGATCCCCTGCCGGTCCAGATTGCGCCCGTTCCCAGCCGGGAACCTACCTCCCGGGAACGCAATCTCTTCGCGGTGGACGATACGCTCATGAATGTATCCCCCGATCGCATCCGCGTGCGGGCGACCCCGGGCAACGTGAGCAAGCCATCGGAAGATATTTTGGCCCGGGTGCCCCGGCGCAGCGTCCTGCAGGTCCAGGATGGACCGCAAAGGGCCGATGGCCTGCGCTGGTGGCAGGTGCAGATTCGCTTTCCCGAATCCACCCAGCCCCCGGGGTGGGTGGCCGACAATACCCGGGGGGGGAATCCGGGTGCTCATGTATGACTTTCTGGCCGATCACATTCTTGTGGCCAAACCCTTTGCCGGGTACTTCCCCCTTTCCCAGGCCTGGGGGAGCAACCCCGGTTACTACCAGCGCTTCCAATACAATGGCGTTCCGCTGAAGGGGCACAATGGATTTGACTTTGCCATGCCGGTAGGCACCCCCCCTGCAGGCCACCGATGCCGGTACGGTCCGGCAGGTGGGATTTCATCCCGGCGGGCTGGGCCATTACGTGCTGATGGAACATGCCTGGGGGGAATCCCTCTACGG
>CAXXOQ010000171.1:0-6941 GCA_963664185.2 Caldilineaceae bacterium
GCACGGCGCATGGCCGTGCCCGTCATTGCCTCGGCGCTGACCACGATCAGTGCATTCCTGCCGCTGTTTGTTATCTCGGATGTCATTGGCCAGATCATCGCGGCAATCCCGATGGTCGTGATTGCCGTACTCATTGCCAGCCTGATCGAATGCTTTCTGGTACTGCCCGGTCACCTGCGGGGTGCGCTTGCGCATTCCCGGCCTTCTGCCAAGGGCCTGGGTGCCCGTTACCGGTCCTGGTTTGACGGACACTTCGCCACTTTCAGGGATGGCCCGTTTCGCAGCTTCGTCAGGGCATGTGTCGACTGGCGCTACGCCACGCTTGCCGTCGCTGCAGGACTGTTCCTGCTGGTTTTGGGCATGGTTGCCGGCGGACGGGTCGGGTTCACCTTTTTCCCGTCGCCCGAGCCTGACAAGATTTTTGCGAACATCCAGATGGTCCCGGGCACTTCGCGTGCGAAAACCCGCGAAATGCTTGCCGAATTGGACCGCGCGCTTCATGCTGCCGCCCGGAAACTTGAATCCTCACCGGGCAGCCTCGTGCAGACGTCCGTGGGGAAGATCGGAACGTTTGTAGGACAGGATCCTGCCGCCGCCGCAAATGACGCACCTGCCGACAACATCGGGGGGCTGATCGCCGAACTTCTTACGGCGGACCGGCGCAAGGTTCGTGTCCAGACTCTCATCGAGGCCTGGAATGCCGAAATCCGGCCGGTGGCCGGGCTGGACAACCTTACTATCCGGGAGGCACGCGGCGGGCCACCGGGCAAGGATGTGGATGTAAGGCTGATCGGAAACGATGTGCACTCGCTGAAAAAAGCCGCAAACGAGCTGAAACTCCTGCTGGCCCGATACCCAGGGGTGAGTGCGATCGAAGACAACCTGCCCTACGGCAGGCTGGAGACGATCCTGGAAGTGTCGCAACAGGGAAAAGCCCTCGGTTCGTCACCACGGACAACGTCGGTCAACAGGTCAGGAACTCAATAGAGGGAGCCATTGCCAAGCGCTTCCCGCGGGGTGAAGAAGAGGTGACCGTCCGTGTCAAGCTCCCCGATCACGAACTGGACACCGGCCTGCTGGAAAGGCTGTATCTTCGCAGCCCGGCCGGCATGGAGGTGCCGCTGGCCGAAGTCGTCACGAGGCGTTCCAACCAGAGTTTTTCCAGAATCAGCAGCGAGAATGGCCGGCGCCAGGTTGCCGTCACGGCAAGTCTCAATACCGCACTCATGAACACGGAAGAAATCCTCGGCGCCATTCAACGTGACGGCCTGCAGGACATTTTAGATCGATACAGCCTCGACGTGTCCTACAAGGGCAAATCCGAGGAACGGGCCGAAACCTTCGAAGACATGAAGATCGGCGTACTGATCGGGCTGGCCAGCATCTACATCATTCTGGCCTGGACCTTTGCCAGCTACGTCCGGCCGGTCGTGGTCATGGCGATCATTCCGATGGGCCTTGTTGGCGCCGTCCTGGGTCACCTGCTGCTCGGATACAATTTCAGCATGCTCTCACTGACTGCCCTGATCGGACTGTCCGGCATTGTCGTCAACAACTCCATCATCCTGGTAAACACGATGGAACGGCGCGCAGAGTCGGAACCGCTCGCTGACGCGATCGTGAACGGCACCTGTGACAGGCTTCGGCCCGTCATTCTCACTTCTGCCACCACTATCGGCGGCCTGACACCCCTGCTCTTCGAAAAAAGCCTGCAGGCACAGTTCCTGATTCCCATGGCGGTAACCATCGTGTTCGGCCTGGGTTGCGCGGCCGTGCTGGTACTGAGTGTCATCCCGGCACTGATGGCCATACAGGAGGACCTGCGAAAGCTGCTTGGTCACCCTGCAGAAATGACCGCTTCCGGCAGCGGCACATGACATGCAGGGATAATCCCCGAACCGTTCATCAGTTTTCCATTTCTGCCCGGGACACCGCACGTGTCACCCGGTCGAACTGGCGAGTCGGGAGTACCCGCTTCAGGTAAGCCAGCACATAGGTCGGCACCGTCACGTAATACCTGGCCCTGGGTCGAGCCGCCTCCAGGGCATGGATCACCTTTTTCACCACCGCGTCCGCCGGCAAGGTGAAGGGAACCGATACGTCTTCCGTCATGAGACGCCGTTCAACTTTCCTGTAGACCTCGCGATGCGGACTGCGGTCGGGATCGATGTTGGCCTTGTACGCCAGGTAGGCATTTTCCCTGAAACGGCTGCTCACGGGCCCGGGCTCGATCAAGGAGACAAATATGCCCGTGCCCTGCAATTCCAGCCTCAACGTATCGCTCAAGCCCTCGATGGCATACTTGCTGGCGGTGTAGGCGCCCCGGAAGTGCAGTGCCATCAGGCCCAGCAACGAGCTGTTTTGTATGATGCGCCCGGCATGATTGGCGCGCATGGACGGCAAGAGGCGGCATGTCAGATCATGCCAGCCCAGCAGGTTGGTCTCCAGCTGGGCCCTCAACACGTCACGCGTCAGATCTTCCACCGCACCTGGCTGGCCGTAGGCTCCATTGTTGAACAGTGCGAAAACCTTTCCCTGCGTGCGCGACAGCACCTCACCCGCCAGGGCCTCCACGCTTCCGGGATCGGCGAGATCCAGGGCCAGGGCTTCAAACCCCTCAGCCTCCAGCTGTTCCAGGTCCCCGGCCTTGCGCGCCGTGGCCAGCACCCGGTAACCGCGGCGGGCCAGCATCTGCGCGGCACGACGGCCAATCCCGCTCGAACAGCCAGTGATCAATACACTTCGACCGGTCATTCCTGTTCCTGCAGCCTGCCGGATTCGGACTTCCCCGCAGAACAGGCTGTCATGCTCAGAGGTATTCCCTGACGAGAATTTCCGCAATCTGGATGCTGTTCAGGGCCGCTCCTTTCCTCAGGTTGTCACTCACCACCCACATGTTGAGGCCCCGCGGATGCGAAATGTCTTCCCGGATACGCCCCACATACACCGCGTCGCTCCCGTCCCCTTCAGTCACTGCAGTGGGATATCCTCCATCCTCATGGCGGTCCAGCACGCAGATGCCCGGCGTATCGGCCAGCAGTTGTCTCGCCCGGCTGGCTGACAGCGGCTCCTTCAATTCCAGGTGAACCGCCTCGGAATGCCCGTTCACGACCGGGATACGCACGGTGGTGGGATTCACCAGCAGGGTGTCATCCTCCATGATTTTCCTGGTTTCCCAGACCATTTTCATTTCTTCCTTGGTATAGCCGTTATCCAGAAACACGTCGATGTGCGGCAAGGCATTGAAAGCAATCTGCTTCGGATACACCTCGCATGAAACCGGCTCTCCACCTGAAATCTTCCTGGTCTGCAGGTCCAGTTCCTCGATCGCTTCTTTCCCGGTACCGGATACCGCCTGGTACGTGGCCACATTCACACGCGAAATTCCGACCGCGTCATGGATAGGCTTCAGGGCCACCACCATCTGGATGGTTGAACAATTCGGGTTGGCAATGATTCCACGGGTCGTGTAGCCGGATACCTGGTGGGCATTGACTTCCGGAACCACAAGGGGAATGTCATCGTCATAACGAAACTGCGAGGTGTTGTCCACGACCACGCATCCCTGGCTTGCGGCAACCGGCGCATATTGTTTCGACACGCTCGCACCCGGCGAGAACAGGCCGATCTGCGTATCTGAAAAATCAAACCCGGCCAGATCCTGCACTTCGAGTTCCTGTTCCCTGAACCGTACTTTCCTGCCGGCCGAGCGTGCGCTCGCCACGGCATCGACCCGGTCTGCCGGGAAGTCCCTCTGTTCCAGGATGGCAAGCATCTTCTCACCCACGGCACCTGTAACACCCACTACCGCAACATTAACTTTTTCCATTTTTCAATTGTAAACCTAGTTCTTGCTGGAAAGCCGAAGCATCGCACGGATCACTTCATCACCCATCTCGTCCGTCCCGACCGGCTGCTGCCCGGCACGTGCAATGTCCGCAGTCCGGTATCCCGCTTCCACCACCTGATGCACAGCCTGCTCTACCAGGTCTGCCAGAAGGGGCTCGTTCAGGCTGTATCGCAACATCATGGCCACCGAGAGGATCATGGCCAGCGGGTTGGCAATACCTTTTCCCGCAATATCCGGAGCCGAACCATGCACGGGTTCATACATCCCCCGGTCCCTTTCATTCAGCGAGGCCGAGGGCAGCATGCCAATGGAACCCGTCAGCATGGCCGCAATGTCCGAAAGGATGTCGCCAAACATGTTGTCTGTCAGCACCACGTCAAACTGGCCCGGTTCCCTGACCAGCTGCATGGCCGCATTGTCGACATACATGTGACTCAGGGCCACCTTCGCATAGTCCCGGTGCACGGCATTGACTACGTCACGCCAGAGCTCGGAGACTTCCAGCACGTTGGCCTTGTCCACCGAACACAGTCGGCTTCCCCGTTTTTGTGCAATCCGGAATGCAACGTGCGCAATGCGCGCGATCTCATGCTCGTCATACACGAGCGTGTTGAAGCCCTGCCGGGTCCTGCCTTCCAGGACGCGCATCCCTCTTGGCTGGCCGAAGTATATACCACCTGTCAACTCGCGCACGATCAGGAGGTCCAGCCCGGTCACGTGCTCGGGCTTGAGTGAAGATGCCGAAGCCAGCGAAGGGTATGAGATGGCCGGGCGCAGGTTCGCGAACAGATCAAGCTCTGAGCGCAGTCGAAGCAGGCCTTTTTCGGGGCGCAGATCCCTTTCCAAATGATCAAACTGGGGCCCTCCCACGGCTCCCAGCAGGATTGCATCGGCCGCCCGGGCGATTTCCAGGGTTTGTGCCGGCAATGGATCACGGTGCCGGGCATAGGCACTTCCGCCGACCTGCGCCTCTTCCAGCTCGACGGCCAGCGCATGCTCCTTGCCCAGGCTGACCAGTACCTTCCTGGCCTGTGCAACCACCTCCGGCCCGATTCCATCGCCCGGTAATAGCAGGACCTTGTACATGCGGGAGTGAGCCGGCAGGGATCAGGTGAACAGCCAGGGAGCGGACCGCCTGGCCCTGGCCTCATAGGATTTGATCTTGTCTGCATGCTGAAGCGTGAGGTCTATTTCATCATAGCCATTCAGCAGGCAGTACTTTTGGAACTCGCCGATCTCGAATGAAAATTCCCTGCCCTGCGCATCGAGCACCACCTGTGCTTCCAGGTCCACAACACAGGCGAACGACGGATCCAGCATGACCTCTCCAAACAGGCAATCCACTTCTGCAGCATCCAGTGTAACCGGCAACAGCCCGTTCTTGTAACTGTTGCTGCGGAAAATGTCGGCAAAGCTGGAGGCGATCACCACTTCGAACCCGTAGTCCAGGATCGACCAGACAGCGTGTTCACGCGAAGACCCGCAGCCGAAATTGTCGCGTGCGAGCAATATCTTCGCTTCCCGGTATGTTTCCCGGTTCAATACAAATTCCGGGTCGATGCGCCGCTCGCCCGGGTCCTGTCCAAGTACCCCGGGATCCAGATAGCGCCAGTTATCGAACAGGTACACGCCAAAACCGGTCCGCTTGACCGACTTGAGGTACTGCTGGGGAATGATGGCGTCCGTATCCACATTGCTGCGGTCCAGCGGCAACAGGGTGGACTTGATGCTTGCAAACGACTTCACGGCATGTACTTCCTCACGTCTACGAAGTGCCCGTGCAGGGCAGCTGCCACGGCCATGACCGGGCTGACCAGGTGTGTGCGACCGCCCTTGCCCTGACGGCCCTCGAAATTCCGGTTGGAAGTCGAGGCACAGCGTTCGCCAGGCTCCAGCTGATCGGCATTCATGCCTAGGCACATGGAACAACCCGGCTCACGCCATTCGAACCCGGCCGCCTTGAAGATCCGGTCCAGGCCTTCCTGTTCCGCCTGCTGCTTGACCAGGCCGGAGCCTGGCACAACCATTGCCAGCTTGATGTTCTCCGCGACCGTGCGGTCGCGGATCAGGCCTGCAGCCGCCCGCAGGTCCTCGATTCGGGAATTGGTGCATGACCCGATGAATACCTTGTCCAACCGGATAGCCTCGATCGGCGTCCCGGGCTGCAGGTCCATGTACTGCAAGGCGTGGCGGTAGTCCGGATTGCCATCCTCCGGGACAACCTCATCCACATCCACGACCATTTCAGGGGAGGTCCCCCAGGTCACCTGGGGCTTGAGGGTGCCGACATCAAGCCTCACCACTGCATCAAACCCGGCATCCTCGTCACTGTGCAGCGTGCGCCAGTTCGCCACGGCCTGATCCCATGATGCACCTTGAGGGGCATAGGGGCGGTTGGCGATGTACTCCAGGGTTGTGTCATCCACGGCAACCATCCCTGCCCGTGCACCGGCCTCGATCGACATGTTGCACATCGTCATGCGTGCTTCCACAGAAAGAGAGCGGATCGCAGATCCGGCATACTCCACGGTATACCCGGTGGCTCCCGAGGTGCCAAGCCTGCCGATGACGGCAAGAATGATATCCTTGGACGTCACCCCCGGTGGCAGGCAGCCTTCCACCTGGACCAGCATGTTTTGCGACTTTTTCATCAACAGGCATTGCGTGGCCAGCACGTGTTCCACCTCCGAGGTGCCGATCCCGAATGCCAGGGCTCCCGGTGCGCCGTGCGTGGAGGTGTGTGAATCCCCGCACACGATGGTCGTCCCGGGCAGAGACACCCCCTGTTCCGGGCCAATCACGTGCACGATGCCCTGCCGGACGTCCAGCATGGGAAACTGCGTCAGTGCAAAGTGCCTGCAGTTTTCATCGAGCGTGTCGACCTGCAGTCTGGAAATAGGGTCCTCGATGCCTGCGCTGCGGTCCGTGGTCGGCACGTTATGGTCCGCAGTGGCAAGGATGGAATCCCTCCGCCACGGAACCCGGTTGGTGAGCCGCAACCCTTCGAATGCCTGCGGCGATGTCACCTCATGTACCAGATGCCTGTCTATGTACAGCAACACCATGCCGTCATCGCGCTCATGCACGACAT
>CAXXOQ010000172.1:0-8941 GCA_963664185.2 Caldilineaceae bacterium
GAAGGATCTGTTCAGAACACGCTTGATGGTTGATGCCTATTATATCCCTAGAGACGGAAAACCCAAATCCGCCAAAATCGTGTACGCAGTTTGAGCCAGTTTTCGCTGATCGTGTGGTCCCGCTCCGGATTGGCGGCGGGGACCGCATACTTGGACACCACGACATCCTCCGTGATGCGGTGCAGGTAGCCTGCCATCACACGCTGTTCCTCCGCGGCCAGGCGGGCCTTCTGCTGCAGGGTTGCGTCCAAATCCTTGGCGTATTCCCGTTCGGTCTGCCAGGCAAACTTGGCCCTGCCGAGACGACGTCCCCAGACCAGCAGGGCCTCCCAGGGATCCGGGTCGCGATAGGTCGTGGCGCGCCAATACAGGGCCAGGCCCCCGCCCGCCAGGACCAGCAGCACCCAGAACCACATCTGCGGATGCAGCTGGAGGGGTGCTGTCACCCCGGCCCCACCGGTAGCACTGCCGGGGACAACGCTTTCTGTCATCGGGCCCAGTTCCAGGGGCACATAGTCCCGCGCCATGGCGCTGCGTCCGGCCGTAGGTTCAAAGGGAATCCAGCCCAATTCCGGCAGCCAAATCTCGGGCCAGGCATGGGCCTGGGCATCCGTTATGGTCCATTCTTCCGTGTAGGGCTCCCAACTGCCAGGGGCGTAGCCGACCACGAAACGCGTGGGAATACCGGATAGCCGCATGAGCACGGTGAAGGCCGTGGCGTAGTAATCGCAGTAGCCCCGCTGCAATTCAAACAGGAAGTGGTCGGCCAGGTCTTCCACCTGGGGACCGGGCAGCGACACGTCCAGATCATAGGGCAAGGTACGGAGATATTGCTCCACGGCAATGCCCTTGGCATAGGGCACCGCATGATCCCGGGTCAGTTCCACAGCCAGCTGGCGTGTCCGTTCCGTGATGGAAGGCGGCACCTGCAGGAAAGGCCACAGGGCTTCGGTTGCGTGGATGGTGCCGTAGGCCTCCATGGGTACCGCCGCCAGCACGGCGTCGCTCAGCAGGGGCACGGCGGACAGCACGCTGTACGTATTGCGGTCCGCATTGCGATACATGATCACATTATCATGCAGGCGATCCTGCACGGGCCGCACATTCACCGAGAACTGTACCGGCTCGGGAATGGCGTACAACACCGAGGATGTGTTGCGCAGTTCCACAAACTGCCAGATGTCGCGGGTATGCGGATACACCGGTGTCTGAAACGGTTCGTTGGCGGAGAGCAGGTGGGTGGATACCGCCGGATCATTGGACCAGCCCTTGCCGTCATAGTGCTGGAACGTCATCCCCCGCATGTAGAAGCCCGTGTCCTCGGCAAACGGGTAGTTGGTGTTCACGACCATGGCGACCGTAGTGGACAGGTCCGGGGCATTGCCCAGGAGGAAGCTGTTGGGCAGACCGCCGGCGGTGGACTGCCGCCGGCCATGGAACTTCGGCGGCAGTTCCGGGAACATGCGTTGCCCCAGATCCACGGTGGCCTCGTCGATAGGATTCAAAAGCGAGTTCGCCCAGTCCCGCATGGCATCAATCCGAATGCTGGGCAAGGTCAGGGTGAATACCGCCATGAAGACAAGGGCTACAAGGACGGCCAGGGCCCGATCCACGCCCACGCCTTCGGGAAAATCGATGCGCTGGGCAGTCCACTGTGCCACCAGCTGCTGGTGTTGGCCCCAGGCCCACAGGAGGAACAGGCTGGCCAGGTACAGGACCAGCTCCAGCCGCGGTCCCTGGCTGTAAAACAGCATCAGGGCAAAGAGCCAGAGGGAAGGGACCATGGTGGCCAGAATGGAGTATCCCGCCAGGAACATCCAGCTGGCCTGAATGGCCAGAATCAGGATCACCACACTGATGAGGCCCACAAAGATCAGATCGTCCTGCTGGGCCCCGCTGCCCAGCACCCCTTCCAGCCAGAAGTCAAACCGCGTGGCCAAGGCCAGCATCGAATCCTGGCTGACCCGGGCAAAGAACAGGGCCAGATCCCGGAGCCACTGTTCCAGGCTGATGCCCGCCGTCGGGTTCCATTGCAGCCAGCGCCCGATGATGTTGGTCATCTGCTGCAGCCACAGCAGCAGTCCCGTAACGACCAGGGCCAGACTCCAGGCCCACCGGTGCAGAGGACGCTTGGGCAGGGCGGGCCGGGGATTGGGCCTGACCAGGATCCAGACAAACAGCAGACTCCCGAGCGACAGGACTTCCGGCGCCAGATGCGCCGCATCGAAATCCGCCCATTGGGTATTCCGCAGGGACATGGCGAACAGGAACTGCAGCCAGACCATCAGCAGGAGGGCCACCCAGCCGCGCCGCGGGCGCCAGCGGTCCACCAGCGCGTACAGAATATCCCAGATCCAGTGCCTTTCCTCGTGGTCCAGCCTGGCATCAGCGGGCACAGTCCCCGAACTGCCGCTCATCCCACGACTTCCTCCACTTCGATTTGCGTGGTGCCGCCGAAGGGGGTGGCAATGTACTCCGTACGCTGCCGGCTGTAGGTAATTACGGGTACGTAGTGGGCATCGGCCTCAAGAATCGTAATCGGAAACGAGTCCACCAGGGGGCCCAGCGCCCCGTGCAGCTGCTGGTCGCGCTGGGACTGGTGGCGGATGAACGTAATGCCACAGGCCCGGCCCGCCGTCCGCATGGCTTCCAGTTCCACCAGCCACTGCAAGTAGGCTTCCGCCGGGACGTCGGCCCGGGGATAGGGAGCCACCACCATGAGGGAATCTTCCTGCTGCGCCTCCAGCAGCAACTGCCTCTTGGCCAGCAGCAGGTGCAGCGGCACCTCCCCTGCATCCAGGGCTGCCAGGGCATGCAGGACATCCCACATGTGGCCCGAGCCCTGGCCCGGGGCTATGGTTACGGCCTGGTCCACCCGTTCGGCGCACAACAGACCGCACTGCCGCTGATCGCTGGCGTTGACCGTTTGCGCCACCAGACTGCCGGCCACCATGATGGCCGCTTCCAGCGTGCTGTGCCGTCCGCTGCCCACATGATGCGGCGCAAACAGATCCAGAACGATGGACATCCGGGATCCCGGTTCACTTTCCACTTCCGTCACCGTCAGTTCGCCCCGGTGGGCGGTGGACGGCCAGTGCACAAACCGGAGACTGTCGGAGGGGGTGTATTCGCGGATGATCGGGGCCCGGGTGGTGGCCTGCAGCCGACGCCGCTGATGCCAGCTCCCGCTGCGGCTCTGCTGCCGCAGGTCGGGTACCGGCAACTCCACTACCCGGGGATAGATGACGGCAAAGTCGGCGGCCGGAAATTCCCGGCGGCCGAGGAACAGGCCCAGCGGATCCCCCAGCGTCAGGGTGGTGGGCCCATACTGGTAGCGTCCCCGGCGGTGGCAGGGATACTTCTCGGACCACTCACTGGTACTGGCATTGGCAATGGCGATGACGCGATCCCGCATCATCGCATAGCGCGACGGTGCCTGGTCCGCTACCAGGCACCAGAGCACCGGCAGCGCGCTGCCATTGACCGCCCGGGAGAGGATTTCCAGTTCATCGCCCACGACCAGGACCTGGCTCTCGTGAAAGCGGACCAGGGAGATCTGGCCGATCTGGATGCGAATCCAATAATAGGCAAACAGATACAGGCAAAGCAGGGCAACCAGCAACCCCATCCAGATCGGGCTGGGCGAAATCAGTTGTGAAACCAGCAGAATCGGCACAAACAGCAGGGGCCAGGACACCACTGGCACGATCCGGCTGTCTGCATCCAATCCCCGGTTCCAGATGTTCTGGTAGAACTGTCCCCAGACACGCCGAATACGGCCAGGACCGAGGCCGGCCACAGTCTCACGTGTCTGGGCAAAGTTATCGTGGATGACGATCGGGCACGGATAGGCGGCGTATCATGACGTACGCAGCCGACAGGACTTCAGGCGGAGGCCGGCTGGTTCAGATCGGCCAGCAACTCCTGCAATTTCTGCTGGCTCAGGTTGGCTTCCGGATACATGGAGATTTCCTGCAGGGACATCTGCATCGCCATGTGCAGCATGGGATGCGTGGTAGATCCCGGCATATGCTTTTCCATGATCTGCTTGTTGCGTTCTTCCTTCAGCAGTTCTGCCAGGGTCGTATGGACTGTATATGCCATTGGTGTTTCGCCTCCAGTGCGATATTCCAGTTGGTTTGCCTTCAGATCAAGGCTAGAGCGCCAGCAAGTGATGGGCGTTGGGCTTCTGCCATTGCAGTTGCAAAGGGGTGGATTCGTGGGGCTTGAAACGGGTCGCCACGGCTTCCGGACTGGCCCCCAGCACCCGGATGCGGTCCAGGGAAGCACACCCCAGATCATGGGTGCGGGCATAGTGCAGGGTGCCCATGAGGTCAGGGTCAAACCCCATGACCTTCGTCATCACCGTATCCACGGCAAAGACATCCACCCCGGCGGCAATCACATCCAGATCGATTTCATCCGTGCCGCCCGGGCCATTGCCCTGCAGTCCGGTAATCCCGTCGACGAGAGACACATCCGGGGAGAGGTAACGGGCCAGGCGAATCAGGTTGATGTTCAGGTACTTGGCTTCCAGGGGCTGCCGCCTTTCCGGATGGGATCCATAACCGTGCATCAGGACGCGATCCGGCTCGCAGATGGTGCCCATGATCATGTTCTTGAGGGCCAGGGTAACGACGCAGACATCGTGGGTCTTGGCCCGGGCCAGACTGAAGGTACAGGGCGCATCCAGCACCGTACGCGGCATGCGCACGGTTTGCACGACATCGCCTGCAGTCAGAATCGTGGTTTCCTGCCACCGGGTTTCGGCGTGCAAATCCACCAGCTCAATGTCGATCGCATATTCGCCGGGCAGATCCTGGTACCCAAACAGGTCAAAGGCCTGCCGGGTGGAACCCGCACTGCCCTCGGCAATGGTGATGTGACGGGGCGGGGTATCGGCAGAAAGCAGAAAGTCAATCACGCCCCGCAGGGTGTCGGCATGCGAGGACGCCAGCTGTACCTGATCGGACAGGAAATTGGGTTTCAACAGCACTTCTTCATGCAGTTTGGGCTCAATGTCCTGGCGCACGGTATCCAGGGCCCTGAAGGTACCGGCACGCCGATTACGGCCACGTACAAGAGCCACGTTGGCAGTAGCAACCATGAAATCCTCGGCAAATGATGTGATACGGCAACAGGAATCGGCGCTTCGCCGCCTGCTCCGGCAGAACGGGGGCATTCTGCCACAAATCCTGCGCCCATTCTAGCGGAATAGTCCCTGCACGCCAATTTTGGTGGGATTCAGGCCTGCCGGGCAGACGGATACGGGAGAAGGCAGGGTGCTACCGCCGGGGAGCCGCCAGCCAGTTTTGGGCAGACAGGGATCCCTGACGCAAAATGCATACGATTCAACTCTTCCCGCAACCACGGTTGCCAGCACAAGGACTTCCTCATGCCTGACGCCAACGTACTGCAGAAACTGGCCACGTTCGACACTCCGACCATCTGCAATATCATCGAACTGTTTGATGTAAGACCCCGCAATGTGGGCTTTATGGATGACCGCATCAAGGCGGCCTTCCCGGAAATGCCGCCTATCGTGGGTTTTGCGGCCACGGCCACGTTCCGGGCCGATGCGGCCCCCGCCTCCGGCGATGGCTACGGCAGCATGGAGGACCAGGTGAATCTCTTTGCCGAATTGTCCGGTCCCCCCATCGTGGTGTTCCAGGATCTCGACGATCCTCCCGTCGCCGCCACCTTTGGCGAAGTCATGTGCACGACCTACCAGACATTCGGGGCGGCGGGCCTCATCACCAGCGGGGCCGGCCGGGACCTGGATCAGGTGCGGGCGATCGGCTTTCCGGTGTTCACCAGCGGTACCATCTGCGCGCATGGCTATTGCCATTTCCCGCACGTCAACGTGCCCGTGCGGGTAGGGGGCATCACCATCCAGCCCAATGACCTGCTGCATTGTGACGTCAATGGCGTGTCCACGATTCCGGCAGACATCGCCGCGGAAGTCGCGGATATCGGGGACGAATTTGTGGCCTCGGAGCATATCGTGCTGGACGCGCTGCGAGTGCCCGAGCCTTCCCTGGCCGGATACACGGCGGCGCGCCAGGAGATGGCCGCGGTGGTAGAGAAACTGCGGCAGCAAGTCTCCCGCAGCGGCCAGTAACCGTACCGGCATCCCCGGATCTCATCGCTGCGTCATGCAACCAGGCACTCCCATGTCACCCGATAAGACGCGCTTACCGCTGCTGCCTCTCGACCCTGACGGGGTTCACGCGGAATCGCCGCACGGGACCCAGCGATGACGCAGCGATGGCATCCGGTTCAGCGAGGCGGAGAGGGAGGGATTTGAACCCTCGAGGGTTTCCCCTACGAGCTTTCCAGGCCCGCGCACTCGGCCAGACTATGCGACCTCTCCCCAAGCTATAGGCCCATTCTACCGATTCAGGACCCACATCCCAAAGTTTCGGCTTCCTGTCCGTTGCCGAAACCTGAGGTCAGAATTTTGGTTGGGCGGTCACCTCCACCGGTGTCCGGTCGTGCAGAAACTGAAAGTCACAGCCCAGATGGGCCTGTGTGACCGTATCCAGAAACAGCTTGCCATACCCCCGGTCGTACGCCGGTGGCGGGGGTGACCAGTCCGTCTGACGCTTCCGCATTTCCGGTGCCGGCACGTGCAGGGCGAGCCGGCGCTCCCGGGCGTTCAATTCAATTTCATCGCCGTTTTGCACCAGGGCCAGGGGACCACCGATGGCACTTTCCGGGGAAATGTGCAGCACGATGGTGCCAAAGGCCGTGCCGCTCATGCGGCCATCCGAAATCCGCACCATGTCCCGGACCCCCTCCCTGAGCAATTTGGGTGGAATGGGGATGTTGCCGACCTCGGGCATGCCGGGCCCGCCCTGCGGCCCCACCTGTTTGAGCACGAGGACATCATCCGGCAAGACATCCAGATTGGGATCCGCAATGCGGGCTTGCAAATCGTCGAAATCCTCAAACACACACGCCCGCCCCCTGTGCTGCAGCAGGTGGGGGGAGGCCGCCGCATGCTTAAGGACCGCGCCGTCGGGAGCAAGATTGCCATACAGAACAGAAAGTCCCCCTTCCGGGGCAAAGGGATGTTCCAGGTCAGTAATGACGTCCGGGGCATGGGAAGTGGCATCGGCTACATTTTCCGCCAGCGTCTTGCCCGTCACCGTCATTTCCTCCCCGTGCAGCAGGGGCAGCAGTTCCCGCAGGACCGCAGGAATGCCGCCTGCCTCGAACAGCTCCTCCATCTGATAGGCACCGGACGGCCGGATGCTGGTGAGCATGGGGGTCGCACGGCTGATGCGGTCAAACAGGTCCAGGGGCAGGGTCATGCCCATGCGCTGCGCCATCGCACAGAGATGCACAATCGCGTTGGTGCTGCCGCCCAGCGAACAGAGCAGGGTGATGGCGTTTTCGAACGACCGGCGGGTAACGATATGCGAGGGCCGCATGCCGGCCGCGACATTGCGCACAATCTGCCGGCCGGCGGCTGCACCCAGACGCAGGCGTCGGCTGTCGGCCGCCGGCGTCGCTCCATTGCCTGGCAGGGAAACGCCCAGGGCCTCACACAAACTGTTCATCGTGGACGCCGTCCCCATCACCATGCAGTGTCCCTGGGAACGGACAATGCCATCCTCAATCGCCTGATAATCCTCCTGGCTGAGTGTCCCCGCCTGGTATTCCATGGTCAGGCGACGACAGTCCGAACAGGCCCCGAGGGTCTGGCCCTGGAAATGGCCATTCAGCATGGGCCCGCCGGACAGGGCAATCATGGGCAGGTCGGCACTGAAGGCGCCCATCAGGGCGGCCGGAATCGTCTTGTCACAGTTCACCAGCAGGACGACGCCATCCAGCGGCTGGGCCCGGATCATCTCTTCGGTATCCATCGCCGCCAGATTGCGCAACAGCATGGAGGTGGGATTGAGGAACATTTCCCCCAGGGAAATGGTGGGGAACTCCAGGGGCAGTCCCCCTTCCTGGAGAACACCGCGTTTCACCGCCTCCGCCAGGGCCCCGAGATTGCCATGGCAGTTGTTGAGATCACTGCGGGTGTTACAGATACCGATAACGGGCCGGGCAATGTCCAGGTCATCCAAACCCATCGATTTGGCGAACGCCCGGTGCATGAAGCCGGCGACACCGCGTTCCGCAAAGAAATATTCGCTTCGCTGCATGGATCAGTTCCTGTTCTGGTTGGGCCGGAGGCATACACCCCCATAATACATGCATGTTTCCGGCAACGCCGGGAGGCAACAGTAGACGGCTGGGTTCACCTGCCTGTATGATGCAGGCAACAGCACCAGGAAAGCCCGACGGATTATGCCCCCCACCGGAACGTTTCAACGCTTCGCCACCAATCCCCTTTTGACGGTGGCGCAATACCCACAGCTGGAAGGCAATGTCAACGGTCCCTCGGTGATCGAGACCCCCGCCTGGTTGCCGCATCGCCTGGGCCGCTACTATATGTATTTCGCCCATCACCAGGGACGCAGCATCCGTCTGGCCTATGCCGATGATTTGCGCGGACCCTGGCAACTGTATGAACCTGGCACATTGCAACTGGAGGAAACTCCGTGTTCCGGTCACATTGCTTCACCGGATGTACATGTCAATGAGGACCGGCAGTCCATTGAGATGTATTATCACGGTCCCATTCTGTCCCCGCAGGAGTGGGAACAGGACGACCTCACATACCGGTTTCCCTATCTGTATGGACAGCGGACATTGCTGGCCCGGTCGGCAGATGGGGTGAATTTTGATTCGGGTACCCGCATTCTGGGACCCAGCTATTGGCGCTATTTCCGGTTTCGCCAGGCGGGATATGCCTTGGCCATGCCGGGCATTCTGTACCGGCAGATAGGGCAGGATCCTGAGGAATTCCAGGAGGGCCCATGCCTGTTTGGGCCCGAATGCCGTCACTTTGCCGTAGATGTCTGTCACGAAGAACTGACCGTCT
>CAXXOQ010000173.1:0-8766 GCA_963664185.2 Caldilineaceae bacterium
CCACCCCTGATTTTTGCGAGGCGGCATCCCAGTGTCTGGGGAAGAGCCAGAAAATCAGTGCAAGACCATTCCGGTGGCCCGTTTGGCTGACCCCCATGCCTGACTCTTCCTGTCTGGTCAGGATCAAGTTTGCCTCCCTGGTCCCCTGTTGCAAGGGCCCAATCCGTGTTCGGCAATGACCTGCCATTGAAAGCAAAATTGATCCACAACTACACCGAAGTACGCGCCCCAGAACATATCTCCATAGGCATGATGACCTTGCCATCGGCCCCGCAAGGACCGGCAAAGACCCTGTCCGCCTGCTGCCGGTCTTGCGCATCAAAGGAAATGGCGAGATGGGTCCCGGTCGCAACCGGAGGGGACAAGCTTGCACTGATGTCACTGCCCAGCAGGAAACTGCTGCCGATGGGGGAGCGAAATGTGCATGATCCGATCTCCATTCCGCTACGGGAATCCCCATGTCGTCCGGACCGTCCCGAAACGTGGAAACCAGACCGAATTCGACCGCCGAAAACGGACCGATAGAAATCGAATGCTTCACGGCAATTGCCATTGGAAGTCAGGTAGGGATTTAGTGACATGTCTCTCTCCGTGGACTGGTGCATGGAGGGCATCCTGCAAGTTGGCCAATCTACGGGAGCGGCAGAATACGGCAATTTTCGGGTACAGACGATGGCATCCTTGCTCAGGGCAATCGCGCATTATGCATGTGTGGCGATTGCGACAACCCCTGCAGGAGGTAGGCCTCATCCCCGCACGAGAGGCCATGTCCAGGGGTCCCGTGCATGGCATTCTTGTCCGGTCCAAACTGGCCTGTGACCATCCCCCGCTGTGATGCTGGCGGTATGCGCGCCCTGCCGCCTACCGCGGGGTTGGGGCCTACCCTCCCCGTTATCCGCCCCGGGCAACTCCCCCCGGGTCCCGATCCTGATAGCGCTGGCCGCAGGGCCTCCGCAAACTCGGCCGGCGAACCGGACCACGTGTACATGTCACGCTGTGTGGGCCAATGTGCCAGCGGCAGATGGGACAGCAAACGGCCCATCAGGTCCGCCACGTCCTCCCCAAAGAGGTGGCGCGCCGTCTCCAGACGCTCGTCCACGCGTCCTTCCTCACGTCCTTCCTCACGTCCTTCCTCACGTCCCTTCCTCACGTCCTTCCGCATGTCCTTCCGCACGCCCTTCCGCGCGCGCCACACCTTCCGATCGTGTTCCACGGCCTCCAGCAACGTATCAAACACGGCTACACCTCCCCGTCCTGCAAAGTCCCTCAGGTCTACACCCAGATGGCGGGCATAGGTCTCAAAACCGACAACTGAACCACGTCTCCAGGAGCCGCTGCAACTCCGGATCCTCCCCCACCTGCCGGTACAGCGTGTGGGGTCAACGCCCGGGCCTGGGTCAGGGTGGGCAATCCATCCCCGGCCTGCAAACGCATCCGGCACTGTTCCAAAGGTATTATAGCGGACAGCAAATTGTCCGCCGCGAAGTCCCCGGCCTGGCAGTGGGCCACCGGGCAACAGCTTGACCTCGTGCCAGGCCGCCACCGACCCGTCCGGGCCAAACTGGGGCAATCGCATATCCCCCGTCCCAGGGCCAGGCTACCGGTATACACCCACCAGGGGGGTGGATCGGCAAGGTATGGCTCTCCCGCGTCTCCAGGGCCCATGCGCTCCAGATCCCGGCGCAGGAGCTTGGCATAGCGGAACAGGCGCTCGTCCATTTGGGGGTCCACACCCCCCTGGAATTCCACCAGCACCAGCTGGCGCGGCTGGCCGTGGGGACCCAGCAGGAGCCAGGTCTTGTCGGTCAGGCCCCGGGAATAGCGCAGGGACGCCGTGGCCGGCGTGGTCGGGGCCACCGTGCGGATCCACTCCGTGCCCCAGGGGTGGATGCGGAGGTTGGCGCCCGGCGCGAGGATCCCCATGGCCCCCAGGAAATCCCGCAGGACCCGGATATGGCTGAACAGCTCCTTGGCGCGTTCATCATGCTGGGCACGGGGCGTGGGCGAGGCAGACGAGGCAGACACGGCATTCCGGGAGCGACAGGCAGGAACCGACGTCCTCATTATAGCAAAGTGGACAGCATTTTCTTGTTTTCCCACCGGGAAAAAGCGTCGGACGCGGTGCCGGCCGGCGGCACCCTGCAGCCAGGATGCAGGCACCAAAGGCAATTCTCTGGGATCTGCTGCCAAGCACTGTCATGCCATGGGGCCCAATTGCCCGCACCGCAATCATGGCTGGCTTTCATATCCTGCGGCGGGTGCCAAGTGTCAGGTTGGATATATTATAAGGAGGTTGGCAGAGGGTAGCCTATTCCTTCACGGCCCCCAGGGTGAGGCCACGCACCAGATATTTCTCGGCAATAAAGATAAACAGGACGGTGGGAATGAACATCAACACGCCCGCCGCGGTCAGAGGTCCCCAAGCCACGCCGTATTCCAGCACGAACTTGGTAAGTCCCAGGGCCACCATCTCGGTGTCAATCGTGTTGGAAAGCACCAGGGTGACCATCAGATCGTTCCAGGTCGCCAGGAAAGCCAGGACGGAAGTGGCGGCCAGTCCCGGTTTGATGAGAGGCACGATAATTCTGACGATGACTCCCAGGGGCGAGGCGCCATCAACCCGCGCAGAATCGTCCAGTTCGCGGGGCAGATCCGTGATAAAGGCGCGTAACAGCCAGATTGTGACGGGTAGCTTGAAGGCCGTGTGGGCAATGATCAGGGCGTTGTAGGAATTCAGCATGCGCAAGGTGCTGAAAATGATAAACAGGGGCAGAATGACGGCGACCAGGGGAATCATGCGCATGAACACGAGACCGAAGAACAAGGCCTTTTCCCCCCGGAAGCGGTAGCGGGCTATGGCATAGGCCGCCGGAGGGCCAATGATCAGGTTGGTCAGGATGACGCCGCCACACACAATCAGGGTATTGCGCAGGTAGGCAGCCATTTCATAGTCGCGAAAAACTGCTACAAAGTTGTCCAGTACGAGGCGGCGGGGAATGAGGATAAGCCGGGTGGAGGCAATTTCCACCAGGGGCCGTATGGAGGTCAGGATAAGCCACAGAATGGGGGCCATGATGACCAACAGGGCCACGGTAAGCAGGATGTAGGTGAGCCCGTCTTCCACCAGTCTGCGCCAGCGGATATGTGGGCCCTTGCGGGTCGCCGTGTGGGAGGTCATTGATTCAGTTTTTCACTTTCGGCCCCTGACCGTTCGCCTGCGAACAGGGGAATCAACAGCAGGATGGTGATGAACACCGTGATCCAGGAAAGGGCCGAGGCCAGGCCAAAGCGGGATTGGCTGAAGGCGGCCCGATAGATGTAAAAGGGCAACAGTTCCGTGGCATGCCCGGGGCCCCCGAGCGTCATGATATAGATGACGTCGAATACGCGGAACAGGTCGATCACACGCAGGGCCAGGGCCACGGTGATCACCGGCCGCATCAGGGGCAAGGTAAGCCGGTGAAATTTCTGCCAGGAGGTAGCGCCGTCTACCGTGGCCGCTTCAAAAGGCGTTTGTGGCAAGGACTGCAGGCCCGCCAGCAACAGAATCATCACGAACGGGATCCCCTGCCATACCGTGGCAATCACGATGGCCAGACGAGCCAGGTTGGGATCCACGAGCCAGCCCTGGGGGGGCAAGCCCAGGGCGATGAAGATCTGATTCATCAGACCAAAGCGATCATTGAAAATCCAGCGCCAATTGAAGCCGGCGAGGACCGGTGCCGTCAGCATCGGCAGGAGGAAGAACACCCGGTAAATGGCGCGGCCCCGGAACTGCCGATGCAGCAACAGGGCGATCCCCATCGCCACGGTAAATTCGACTATGACGCAAACAACGGTGAAACCGATATTCTGGGCCAGGACAAACCCAAAGGAATAGCTGGTGGCCGCCTCAATATAGTTGCCCAGCCCAATAAAGGGCTTGGCCGAACGCGCCAGCTTGTAATCCAGGAAACTGATATACAGGGCGTGCAGGAGGGGATACAGTAAAACGGCGCAGATAATGCCTACGGCCGGAAACAGAAGCCAGTAGGGGGCATAGCGCGCCTGTACTGCATCCAGACGAGAGAGCCACTTGCGGTTCTCCCGCCTGGATGCAATCGTGCCGCCCTGGTTCATAACAGAATGCGGTACGGGGTGGTCTAACGGATGGCCTGCTAAATGAGGCCCGCGTTCTGGAGAATCTTCGTGGATTCCTCGGCCGCGAAGTCCAGGCCTTCCTGTGGTGTTTTCTGGTTGGACAGCACCTTTTCAATCTCGCCCCAGAGAATGGGCTGGATTTCCGAGAACTCGGGGAACAGCGGCCAGGTATAACCGCTGGCGGCCCCCGCCAGCGAGGCTTCCAGATTCAGTGCTGTGATGCCCTCGGCCGTTTCAATGGCCAGATTGAGCGCACCGATATGGGCAGGTCGTGCCCCTATCGAATCGTGAAGATCCAGCATTACCGCTTCGGAAGTCAAGTGTTTGATGAATTGCCAAGCTTCCTCGGGGTAATTGGAATGCAGATTGATGGCGCGGCCGTGACAGACGGCCGTCGTAATATTGGTCTTGTTGCCTACAAGAGGCGCAATGCTGAACTTGTCCACGATCACGGACTGGTCCGGGTCCAGAGAGCCGCCCGGACCCCATTGCTTGCTCATGGCGGCCTGGCCCGCAGTCCACAGCTGACCGTTTTCTTCCCAGCCATAGCTGGGCGTACCGGGGGGCACGATCTCATGCGTATGAATGAGGTCATACCACCACTGCAAGGCTTCCACCCCCTCGGGCTGATTCCAGGCAGGAAGCGAAGGCTCCAGACCGTTTTCCAGGAAATCACCGCCATTCTCCCACAGCAGGTCACTGTATTCCCGCAGGGCCGGATCGCCCTTGCCGACGATCAGATACCCGTAGAGGTCGGGAGGATTGTTCAGGGCGGTGGCGGTGGCGACCAATTCGTCCCAGGTCGTCGGTGGCGCTTCAATCCCGGCTTCCGCAAAGAGATCGGTGCGGTAGTACAGGGCGCGCAAGTCAAAGGTGTAGGGAATCGCCAGCAGATTCCCATTGCCGGTAAAGGCATCAAAGGAGCCCTCTACATAATCTGCACTCTCTACGCCATCCCGGGCCACAAAGTCATTGAGCGGGAAGAGCGCTTCAATGAAACGGCCAATCTGGGCGTAGTGGGTACCAAACACGTCCACATCGGCACTGCCGGCGGCCACCAGGGTGAGTTGCTTGTCCATCAACTGCACAAACGGCAAGGTACTGTAGTCAAATTCGATCCCCGTTTCCGCCTTGAAGTCTGCCTCAATGCGATCCAGGTATTCCGCCCAGAGCGGACCACCGCTGGGGAACAAGGCGTTCAGGACGACTGTCTCCGCTGGAGCATCTTCGTCTGCCGGGGCACCCGGGGCTACACAACTTGCCAGAGCAAGTCCCGCCGTACCCATAGCCATACTCGCCAGAAAACGGCGCCGTGAAATGCGATCCATATTCATTTTGGCTCCCATGTCCTAAGTTTTCAACTTGATGTGTCAATAGGCCTACTCTATATCAATCCCTTGCATATTGCAAAGGTGAATCCCGGGCACTCTTGCCCAGATTGTGGAATTGGGATTTCGGGAGGAAACAGGCTCTCTGCTCACCTGAATTCGGAGTGAATGCGCCCCGGATCCAGCGGGTAGAATAGGCGAATCGCCCCCCAGCTACGGGCCCGACAGGGGGTGCGGAGGCGGATACGGGCATGGTGCAGTGATGTCAAAGCTTTTGGCCCCGCGTGGCTCCTGGCCACGGCGAGGCGACGCTCCAGCCCTCGGCATGTCACCAGTTGCGTGGCCCACTGCCGGTCCGGGTGAAGCGCTTACACCGGGGCCACCCCGGCCGCCGACTCTGGCACCCGCGGACCCGGATACGGCGCTCTGGCCTATCCTGATTCAACTTCGAATTCAGGTTACTACGTAAAAATGCGTAGCAGTGCATTACAAGGACAGGAGTACCATAAAAGATACCCCAATCTGGCCCGGGAATATCGCATAGCAATGTAAAAATCAGATGCAATATTGGATCGCAACTTCACAGTCTGCACGTCTGAAGCAACGAGTCTCTGCCTGTACGGGAGGAATCCGTCAGGGGATTATGGCTCTGGGTATCACTATGGGGCTATTGTCTCTCGTATCCTGTACCTGGACGCCACCTCCTGACACAAGCGCACCCGATGACTCCTACGACACCAAATCTGCAGCTGCGGCTGACCCAGGGTTGCACGTTGGTATGGTCGGATGAATTTGACGTGGCGGGGTCTGCCTGATCCCGATCGGTGGCGCTACAACGTGGGGGCCGGGCTCTGGGGTAACCAGGAATCGCAGTTTTATACCGATGCCCGGCTCGAAAATGCCCGTGTCGAGAACGGCCACCTGATTATTGAAGCCCATCGGGAGCCCTATCGGGGCCGGCAATACACATCGGCCCGGCTGGTTTCCCGGGAGGATTGGACCTACGGGCGGTTTGAGGTTGTGGCCAAACTGCCATCCGGCCGCGGTACCTGGCCCGCCATTTGGATGTTGCCTGACCTCCGTCAATACGGCGGCTGGCCCCGGGCCGGGGAGATCGATATCATGGAGCATGTCGGTCACGACCCTGACCGGGTGCATTCCACGGTGCACACTGCGGCCTACAATCACAGGATCGGTACCCACAAGGGGGCTTCCACGCTGGTACCGACGGCCCGGTCCGATTTCCATCTGTACGCTGTCGAGTGGACGCCGGCGGAAATCAGGGGCTTTGTCAATGACCGGCACTATTTCACGTTCGCCAATGAGCGTCTGCGCGATCCCGCGGCCGACGAAACACATTGGCCCTTTGATCATCCGTTTCACCTCATTCTGAACATCGCCGTAGGCGGCAGCTGGGGAGGCCAGCAAGGAATTGATCGCGATATCTGGCCCCAACGCATGGTCATCGACTCTGTGCGGGTCTATGCCTGTGAATGGTAACCGCAACCGCTTCCCAGCAGGTCCGTGGCGCGGTGGAGTTCCCGTGTCCCGGATGCATGTATCGGCGCCGCCCCAAGGCGAGACGGCATCCACCGGGTAGATGGCGCAAGCTCTTGCACCGCAAATGCCGCAGGCCGGGTTTGGCCAGTCCCGGGTGCCGAGACCTTCCGGCAGGCACGGGCGTCTGAAGTACATTGGACATATGGGTTGACAGGATTTAAGATTCCCGGACCCGATTTCATTCTGCGCCGTCATTTCTACCCAACAGGAACCCGCGAAATTTCCCCTATCGTGTTTGCCTCACGGGTCTTGTCCGGATCGCTGTTCTCCCAGTCCCTGGTGCAGGTCATGTCCATGCGGAATTCCTGCGGGAATCCCCGTGACTGTGCAGACCTGAACCCCTTGGCCTGAAGGGCCCCTGTCCCATGCATCGCATTACGGCGCTCCGTTACTGGAGTGATGTCAACCCCAACGCCTTGCGGCTGATGATTGCGGTCATGATTCTGTCCGCCCTGATGATGGGGGTCTCCGGGGTATCACGTGTCCTGTTCATTCTGCGTTTGGGTCTGGGCACCGAATTCTTTGGCATCTACAATGCGTTTGGTGCCATCGGGTACATGGGCATGGCCCTGCCGGCCGGCATGCTGAGTTCCCGCCTGGGACTGAAGAAATCCATGTTGCTGGGTGTATCGGTGGCGATGCTGGGATTCATGCTGCCACCCCTGGTGGAATATATGCCCCGGGCCTGGTGGGCTTTCTATCTGCTGTCTACCCAGCTGTTGTCCGCCGGCGGGTTTGCCATATTTTCGGTGAATGCTTCGCCGGCCATCATGGCCACGACGGGACCCGAAAACCGCAGCAAGACGTACGGCATGTACAGTTCCTCCCGCAATTTGGGCACGCTCGTCGGGATGCTTGTCGGCGGTGTATTGCCCACCATGATTGCCACGCATCTGGATGTTTCCCTGGACACGACCGAACCTTACCGCATTGCCCTGCTGGGTACCTCTTTCTGCACCGCATTTTCCTTATGGGCGGTAATGCGGTTCCGCGATGTCAAGGAGGTCCAGGCCAAGCAGACCCGGGCACCGCGGGATGTCTTTCCCATTCTGCCCATGAGCCTGATCGTGGTGTTTGTGATTTTCAGCCAGGGGGCCGTGGCGGTATGCCATTCCTTCTGCAACGCCTACATGGATGAGGAACTCAGGTTGAGCCCGCAATTCATAGGCAACCTGGGGGCCCTGGGCCAGCTCTTTGCTGTGCTCATTCCCATCACGGTACCCCATCTGCGCAAGAGTCTGGACAATGGCAAGCTGCTGATTCTCTCCTCCGTGGGTTCGGCCCTGATGCTGGTGCCCATGTTCTTCATGGAACACTGGCTGGTGGCAGGTTTGGGCCGCATGGGCATTATGGCTACGGCGGCGGTCTGGATGCCGGTGATTCAGATGTACCAGATGGAAATGGTACACCAGTCCTGGCGCCCCGTGGCCTTTGCCCTGTTATCCATGGCCCTGGGCCTCAACTATGGCATCCTCAGCTTTTTTGGCGGGTACGTCATCGCGTCATGGGGCTACCCGGTGCTGTTCATGATCAGTTGCGCCATAACCCTGGTGGGCAGTCTCATCCTGTTGCTGGTGATGCGCCGACCCATCATGCGACCCCAGTATGCGAACTGACGATCCTCTCGGGGACAGAGAGGCAAGGGTAACCACCCACACCCGATGCGGTTTATCCAGGTTCCGGATGGTCCCGTTGTCGGCGAACCGTCTTGGCACGTGGTCCTGGGGCGTGCCTTGTG
>CAXXOQ010000174.1:0-4790 GCA_963664185.2 Caldilineaceae bacterium
AGATTGGGATCGAACGCCTCACCGGCCGGGTCGATTTCCTCGATGGAGAATTTCTGCATGGTGCTGACCAGCATCTTCAGGGTCAATTCCGTGCCTTCACGCAGCTTTTCCGCCTTCACATCCCCCGCCCCCAGGCCCAGTTCCAGGCTGTCCTTGACCTGCAGCAGTTCACCGGCGAACTTCTCGATCGCGAACTTGTGCGCGTTGGACAGGTCACGCTGAGCCCGCTTTCTCAGGTTTTCCATTTCCGCCTGCATGCGAAGCATCCTGTCCTGGCATTCGCCCGCCATGCGCTTTGCATCTTCCAGCTCCTCAAGCAGTGCGTCCCCATCGGGCTCATCCGGTGATTCCTCACCGTCCACATCACGATTTTCCAGCTCTTCCCCGTCAGCCTGCACGTTCTTCGGCTTCGGTTTCTTTTCGGTTTTACTCATAGTTCAACATGCCATGTGTCACAGCGGAATCCGGAAACAGAATAATAAGGGCTAATTCTGGGTATTCAAGGCTTCGCCAAGCAGCCTTGCGGTCAGGTCAACGATCGGGATCACCTTGTCATAGGATATGCGGGTCGGTCCGACTACGGCCAGCACGCCCATGACCTCGTCATCCACCGTATAGGGCGAGGAAATGACGCTGCAGTCATCCAGGACTTCATACCCGGATTCCTGGCCAATGAAAATCTGCACGCCCTGTGCACAGATACAGCGGTCCAGCAAGCGTAGAAATTCCTGTTTCTGGCTGAAGGCCTCGAACAGGCTCCTGAGCTTGTCGAGATCGGACAGGTCCTCGTACACCATGAGATTGGTCTGGCCCACCACGACATAATCCGACTTGGCGCCCGATTCGGAAAAGAGCTGCTTGCCCATGGCCACGGCCGTGCGCATGAGATCGTTCATGTCTTCCCGCAGGCAGTCCAGCTCCTCCAGGATCTTGCGCCGTGCAGCGACCAGGTCCTGGCCCGCGCACAGTTCATTGATGTAGTTCGCTGCCTGCTGCAGCTCGGATTCGGTGTATTCCCGGTCGACATGCAGGATACGGTTCTGCACTTCCTGCTGGTTCATGACCATGATGGCCAGCACGCGGCGGTCCGACAGGGACAGGAACTCGATATGGCGAAACTCCGCGCGTTCGATCTTGGGCAGGGTCACCAGCCCCGCCAGGCCCGTCAGGCCCGAGAGCAGCGTGGATGCGCTTTCCACCAGCCCGCCCACGTTCTGGGAAGGATCGAGATCCTGCCTGATCTGCGAGACGACGTCCGTCGTCAGGGGACGGACCTTGAGCATGGTATCCACGAACAGGCGGTATGCCTTGGTGGTGGGAATGCGCCCGGCAGAAGTGTGGGGTGAGCTGACGAATCCCAGGTCCTCCAGATCAGCCATGACATTGCGCACCGTAGCCGGGCTGATTTCCAGTTCGGACCGCTTTGCCAGCGTGCGCGAGCCCAGGGGGTGGCCCTCGGAAATATAGCTTTCAATCAGAACCTTGAGCAGAAGCTGGGTACGCTCGTTGAATGAATAGTTTTTCTCTTCGATTGCAGCCATGGGCCAATGCGTTCTATGCTAGGAATTCAGCACACCATGCCGGTAAGCGCCTGAAACATCATTGCAATACTATGCAAACGTTGTCAAGAAGATGTTTGGCTAGTGCTGCCGCGGAATCCGTGGTAGCGTTCGATACATCCAGACAAGGCCTCAGACCATGAGTACGTTTACCAAGATCGGGATCATATCCAAGCCCGACGACACGCAGATCAAAGGGCCAGTACGGACCCTGTACAAATACCTCTCAAGGAGGTCCGTGCAAATCTGGGTGGATGACGTGACCGCAGCGCTGCTCGGCCAGAAGTCCGTCCAGGCCAGCAGCCTGAAACAGATGGCGATGCACACCGACCTGGTGATCGTGGTGGGGGGTGACGGCACCCTCCTGCACGCCGCCCATACCATGATCGACAGTGAAATCCCGTTGCTGGGTGTCAACCTGGGGCGACTCGGATTTCTTGCCGAGATCAGCCCGGATGAAATGCAAGCGGAACTGGACCATATCCTGGCGGGAGACTACATCGAGGAAGAACGTTTCGTGCTGCGGACCACACTGGTCCGGGACGGCAAGACCCATGCCCGGGCCCTTGCCGTGAATGACGTCGTCGTGCACGCCCTGCGCATGGTGCGCATGATCGAAATCGAGACCCGGGTCGACGGACAGCACCTGGATACCTTGCGTGCGGACGGCTATATTGTCTCCACACCGACCGGCTCGACTGCCTACGCCCTGTCGGGTGGAGGGCCGATTCTGCACCCCGGCCTTGGCGCCATCGTGCTGGTGCCTATCTGCCCGCACACCCTGAGCAACCGGCCCATTGTCGTGGACGCAGGCAGCCGGATCGAGCTGTCCCTGACCGGGCAGGATTTGCGCCATAACGCCCTGGCCTCCGTGGACGGCCAGATCAACATGCACTTCAAGCCCGGTGACCTCCTCCATATCAAGAAGGGCAAGCGCGCATTACGGCTGATCCAGCCCCGGCAGTATGATTACTTCGACGTGCTGCAGAAGAAGCTGCGCTGGAACGCTGCGCCCCGGGGCAAGAAGCCCCGGCGCAGGAAATAGCGGTCATCCCGGCAGGTTCATGCTGAAGTCAATCTTTATCCGCAACTTCGCCATCATCGAGCAGCTGGAGCTGGATTTCCATCCCGGCATGAACGTGCTGACCGGTGAGACCGGAACCGGGAAATCAATCATGATCGACGCGCTGAACCTGGCACTCGGCAGCCGTGCTGACGTTTCCATGGCACGCAACCCCGGGGACAGGATCGAAATCATTGCCACCCTGGATGCAAGCGGTTCCGGTGCCGCCCTGCAGTGGCTCGACCAGCACAGTCTGGACGTGCCCGGCGGGGACTGCGTGCTGCGCCGTGTGATCTCGCAGGACGGGAAATCCAGGGCCTGGATTAACGGCTCGCCATGTCCCGTCATGCAGTTGCGAAGTATCGGTCAACGGCTGGTGGAGGTCTGCGGCCAGCACGAATCCCAGTCCCTGATGCGCAGGGACAGGCAGCGTGAACTGCTGGACGCCTATGCCGGGAATGACACCGAAACCCTGGCAGGGCTGTACCACCGCTGGAAAACCCTCAACCGGCAGCTGGAAAATGCAGAGGAAAACCGGGAAAACGTACGCTCCCAACTGGAGTTGCTGCGTTATCAGTACCAGGAACTGGAACAGCTGCAACTGGCCGAAGGCGAATACGAAGCCCTCGTGGAACGGCACGTGCAGCTGAGCCATGCTAAAGAGCTGAACGAAGGCAGCATGCGGATCTCCAGCCAGCTTGCTGGAGACACCGACGGCACGGTCTGCGACACACTCGGCCTGCTGCTGGCCGAGCTCGAAAAACTGAGCGTGCACGACAAGGCGCTGGAGGCATCGCTCGAGGCCCTGCACGTCGCCCAGATACAGCTCGGGGATGCTGCGCACAGCCTGCGTGACTATTCCGAGCAGGTCTGCGCAAGCCCGCAGGAGCTGCAGGAACTCGAGGCACGCATCTCCCGGATTGAGGACATCGCCCGCAAGCACGATGCCAGGCCGGCAGAACTGACGGTCTTGCAGGCGTCCATCGCCACCAGGGTAGAAGAACTTGAAGACGCCCGGGAAGACCCGGAAGCCATCCGCAGGTCCATCCTTGAAACCGAGTCAGACTACATGGGCTTGGCCGGAAAAATCAGTGCGTCGAGGCAGGCTGCTGCCGACACGCTGGATGAACAGATCACCGGCTCCATGCAGGCCCTGGGCATGCAGGGAGGATGCTTCCGCATTGATATCCGGCCCCTGGAAAACTCTGGACCGGGCCCGAACGGCCTGGACGACCTGCAGTTTCAGGTCAGCACCAATCCGGGCCAGGCGCTGCGACCCCTGAACAAGGTCGTCTCCGGCGGTGAGCTGTCCCGGCTCAGCCTGGCCATACAGATCGCCACCACCAACCACCTGGACATCCCGACCCTGATCTTCGATGAGGTCGATACCGGCGTAGGCGGAGCCACCGCTGAAATTGTCGGCAGACAGCTTCGCGAACTGAGCCGCAACGCGCAGGTCTTCTGTGTCACGCACCTTGCACAGGTGGCGGCCCAGGCGCACCATCACTACAGGGTGAACAAAACCGAGCACGGTGCAACCGTGCGGGCTGAAATCTCACATCTCGCCGAAGAGGCCCGTATCGAGGAACTGGCGCGCATGCTCGGCGGCGTGGAAATGACCCGCAACACACAGGAGCATGCCAGGGAGATGCTGCAGCAAACCCTCAGCCATCCGGCATGAAGCACCGCCCCCTTACCCTGCTTTGCATGCTGCTGTTCGCGGCTTCCCTAGGCGGGTGCGGGAACGAACTGCTGAAAGTCTACAAGATCGACATCCAGCAGGGCAACGTACTGGAAGCGCAGGCCGTTGAACAGATCAGGCTGGGCATGACCAAGGAGCAGGTGCATTTCCTGCTGGGCACACCGCTGATCGTCGACAGCTTCCATCCCGATCGCTGGGACTACCTGTACATGCTGAAACCGGGCCATGCGCAATCCCGGCGCAGCCAGCTGACACTCATCTTCGATCGCAACGAGGTCATCGAGATCATCAAGCACAATATCCCGACTGCCGAGACGGCTCCTGCGGAGCAGGACGAAGCCGGGAGCGAAAAGGATACGGACCGGTAAGCCCGGACCTGCACCGGGCACAAGCCTTCAGGAACCGGAATTCCCGGGGGCGCGCATCAGCCGTGCCCGGCACGCTTCCTGCGCGCATCCACCGGGTT
>CAXXOQ010000175.1:0-2253 GCA_963664185.2 Caldilineaceae bacterium
CCAGCAGCTGGCCTCTTCCTGCAGTTGCACGCTTTCGGTTTCGATCTTCTCCCCGTCCCGTACCCGGTGCGAGTCGGTGGCGCATCCCTGAAGGAAAAGGAAGATCAGCAGGTACGGGATACAGTGTCTTGGCATGGCTCAGTATTCCGCACCGGATGGAGGCGTGTTCACGCTTGCCTGTTGTTTCTTGTACGCGCGGTACTCGTCCCACAGTTTTTCACGCAGCACGGGATCCTGCTCCTTGAGGGCAGCCTCTCTCAGTTGCCGGGCCACGACGTCGTCGTCATCCCCGCTGGGAAGGTCTGCGGGGAGCGGCACGCTGTGCGAGGCCTTGCCCAGGCGGTCCTGTGCAGGTTCTTCCCGTTTCTCGGGATCTGAACCGGCCTCGGGTTGCGGGGATTCGGCCTTTGCGACGGGTCCGGCATCCCTGTTCGGGCCCTGCGCTGGCCCGTCCTCTTCCAGGCCGGGTGCAGGGTCCAGTCCGTCCCCGGTGGCCGGTTCATGGGCCTGCCTTTCGGCCTGTGCCTTTTCGAACTCCTCATGAATCTGCTCGTCGTATCTCCTCAGGTCTTCCTCGAGTTTCCGGTCCAGAATGGCAACCCTCTCGTCCTCGGTTCGGGCAGCGGCTGTTTTTCCTTCAGGCTGTGCTGGCCCGGATGCATCCGGTTCCTGGCTTTGCGGGCCGGCAGCGGACGGTCCGCTTTCCTGCGCCGCGGCACGTTGCCGGGATCCGGCGCCCCGCTCGTCCGCAGAATGTGCGCGGTCTTCGGATTCGGGCGGGTGTTCGGCGGCAGGCTCCGTTTGTGGAGCAGGTATCCTGTGTGAGGCCCGTTCAGGGGAACTGCAGGCAGCCAGCAGTGTACCCAGAACCAGGATCTGTATCAGCCGTAAGGGTCGTATGGTCATGGTTGCCGCAGTCTCGCCGTGCGGATGTTCGGAGTACGGGTGCAATTTTTCATCATCACTATACTTGAAACGGGAATGAAAGCCCTAATCTATAGATCTGTAGGACATTTTAGAAAATGATTGACATCCCTGCACGGTATACCTAGAAAGGATCCATGTTAACCGATATCACTCTTGATACAGAAATACTGGTCCGGCTCTCCAGCTTTGCCGGGGTGTTTGGGGTGTTTGCTGTCTGGGAGTTGCTGGCACCGCGCAGGGTCCAGCGTCATTCGCGGGGCGTGCGCTGGCTCAACAATCTGGCACTCACCGTCCTGAACGGGCTGATCGTGCGTCTGGGCATCCCGCTGGCCGCGGTGGGCACGGCTGTCTTTGCGCAACAGCAGGACCTGGGGTTGCTGAACCGGGTGGACCTGCCGGCAGGACTGGCCATGGTGTTGGCCGTCGTCGCCCTGGACCTGATCCTGTACCTGCAGCACCTGGCATTTCACCATGTGGAATTCCTGTGGCGGCTGCATCGCATGCACCATGCGGACCTGGAGGTGGACGTCACGACAGGACTGCGGTTTCATCCTGTCGAGATCGTGCTCTCCATGGGGATAAAAATGGCAGCGGTGCTCGTGCTGGGCGCGCCGGTTGCCGCGGTGATACTCTTTGAGGTGCTGCTGAACGCATCGTCACTGTTCAATCACGCCAACATCTACATTCCGGAAAAAGTGGACCGTGTCCTGCGCTATTTCATCGTGACGCCCGACATGCACCGGATCCACCATTCGGTGATCCGCAGGGAAACCGACAGCAACTTCGGTTTCAATGTCCCCTGGTGGGACTACCTGTTCGGCACCTACCGTGCCGTGCCAAGGGAGGGACAGACCGGCATGACGATAGGAATCGAGTATTTCCGGACATCCCGTGACCTCTGGCTGGATCATCTGCTGGCACAGCCTTTCCTGCGAACGCCGAAATGATGTGACGAAGGCCCTCCCTGGCTGGACGATGGATGCCGCTGCATGCCTGCAGGGTGCCTTTTGTCCGCGATGCTGAAGGAGGGTTGTCGCGGCCCGTCTGGGGTAGCGTGCGGGCCCTGCACGGCCGGCCCGGGCCCGGGGGCTGGACAGTCCGCACAGGGAATGCCGGGCGTAAACCGCGTTACTTGGCGATCACGCCGCAGGCGATGCGCGGTCCGGCCGCACCTGCGGGGTCGGTCACGTAGTCATCGGGCCCCTCATGGATCACGATGGCTGAGCCGTCCTCGTCGAAAAGCGATGCATCCATCATGAGGAGGGCATTGAGGATCTCGATTTCAAGGCTTCCGGATGCCGGGACGTGGATGTTGGGCATGTCCCC
>CAXXOQ010000176.1:0-25151 GCA_963664185.2 Caldilineaceae bacterium
CAGGGAACAGAACAATCTCTTTCACGACAGTCGTTCATGCCAAGTGCTTGGCAGGACTCTGTCCCATTTTTACAGATGTCCGCCACGATGCGATTTTTTGCGCCTCCCAAACCGTATAGGTTTCAGGATTCTCCCAGAAGCGTCTCCAGGCTGTGTGAAGGAGCTTGACGACCGATTCGTCACTTTGGTTCTCCACATTTTGCTTAGTCGCGATCGTACAACCCAACGCTTTGGTCCCCTGCAAGATTTCTACGGTGATGGCCTCAATGACGGAATCGGGAAAAGCCAGATGATAGTCTGGGTCAGGCGACTGATTCAAAACGACAATGAGTTCATCCCATCGCCGTTGTATTTGCTTGGCGTCACATCCGAATTCAATGAGGTCAAGCCCGATCAGGATCGCCTTCATCCTGGCGTCATCGGCTGGATGTGTAGTTGCCACATCACGCGAGAATCCGAATACCTCCTCCCCTTGCTTTGCTGTCAGGTGGTAATGTGCCCATGCATACGGTGTCCCGACAGTGTATATGGCAAACAAGTCACAAACTATCTCCTCCAACCAAAAATCCATCCATGTACGTCTAAAGCGCTCCTCCAAATGCAGATAAGCCTTTGGTCCTCCTGCTGACCTACGGTTTGCAATTTGTTGCATGTAGTGTGCGTTCACAGTTTCTCTTGACCGTCGGTAATAGGGCAGGAACTGACTGACCCTGCTGTCAGAGATTCGATGGAGCAGCGGATGGGCCATTTCATGAAATACATCTGGTAAGTGCAACAAAGTCTCACTGTCGGTTAGGGGAACGTACATCACATTTGTAGCCGGATAAATCCAATAGTGATCGCTGGAAAAGCAGGCTGCGACGGGGTGGGGCAAGGGATACTGAATCTGTTGATGGATACGAAACAGGAGTGATGACATGAAGCGTTCATCTTCGGAGAATCTGGTCAATGCGGGCATAGCAAAGCGCTCGATTTCCAGGAGCGCGCGCACCGCTCGCCGCAAGGCCCGAAGGTGGAGTCCATCGAAATCCGGGTCACCGAATTGATCTGATTCCAGGATTTCGCCCAGAAGCCAAATACAGTTGTCGATGGTGTCATTGCATCGTTGTGCGATCCCAGAAAGTTCAGCCGCTGGCAAGGGACCTTTCAGGCGTTGCTTGAGGATTTCAGCCCTACGAAGGTTCTCACCGATTGCGCCGCTAAGATACTCTTTCATCTGAAACGCCCTTGCATGCGTTGAAACAAGTGCGAACATTCCGTATCAAGGGCCTGGGCGATATCTTCGATACATCGCAACTGGGACTTTGATAGACAAGATCCCTCATCGAGTTGCGCATGAACAGTTTTAATGGTGTCGATGAAGGATGGCCAGTCGGTCCGGTGCATCGTTCGTAGATGTTGGACTGTCTCTTCGCGGAATTGAATACCCTGCCGGCTGACATCACCGTCGACATTGGCAAGGAGATCCGAGAGAACCCGTTTCAGCGTTCGCTCGGCATGTTTCACTTTGCTCGCGTCGCTCCGGCCCATAGCTATTCCCTTGAGTTGAAGTACAGCATCGTCCAACTCTTCCGCATAGCGGGTCACGTGCGCTAGTTGAGTCGCAAACAATCCCAGATCGCTCATGCCACCACCTCTTGTCCTATTAGATTTTCGCTGTCCTTCGCCAACGCCTCATCGTCTTCCTCACCGGCGTACCGAAGGCCGTCAGCGTCATAGTCCCCGGCCACCTCTCGCAGCCTAATGTCGTTCATCTTTACGCTTAGAGGATCCCGTGAGCAGTCCTCAGGGCGCGTCCAGGTGAGATTTGATAGCGCGTACACATCTTCCATTATCTCGCGAATGTCCATGGTTCCCTCCGCGAGACGGACAAGCACAGGCCTTACCGTTCCAGGGTGTGGGAATGACCGGCCAGTAGTGCAAAGAAAACCCTCGGAGCTTGACAGAATGCCATATGAGCCAATCTCAGGATTCTCAGTCCAAGGGCGACCATCGCGAAGTTCTACGTCGAACAATCGGATCCGAACGAGACTTGACTTGGCGACTTCTGCGATGCCCCAGTGCAAAGAACCCGCGAGCAACCCCGCCCTTTTGAGCGAGGCGATAGCGTTGCACACTCCGAGCATTTCCGTTCGGAAGACTTTGCCCTGCCGATGTATTGCGAGGCTGGTAACGGCCAATGGTGAGTTGGATAACTCTTCCTGAAGCACCCGAACAAGCGTCTTCTCGACCTGATCGGCCCTTAGGCGTTCTCTTTGCCGTGATGTATCAGACTCAAATCGGACACGACGGCCTCCTTCAAATATGAAGGTGAAACCCGCTGTTCTGCCTTTCACATCTATGCCAACAACGACGTCAGCGTGCATCCGCGTTGCCAGAACGAACGGCCATCGCCGGTTCAGGAGAAGGATTTTGTTTATAACGACGTTTCTGAGATATCCAGCCAAGCGCCTCCGCTCGCGAGTCCTGTCAGTAACTGTCCACCGTTGGTCGTACGGCGTCTCTTGCAGCTCGTAGCTATTGAATGCCGTGGCAGTATGAATAACGGCACTGTGAAGGTCCCGTTTGCGCAGTTCCTGCATAACCAGATGCGCCAGTTGGTCCTCGCTCCGGGATTTCTTTGGTATGTTGGGGATCATTACAAGCGCGTAGCCGCTTCGGAATATCAGATCGTCGACCGCGGCGAGTATCTGCCTCCCCAATTGGGTAGGATGCCTCGAAACGTCGTCGTCGTACTCGACGACCGTCGGCTGGTATGAGTCTGCCTGTGGATACAACCGAATAACTTCCCGTGACAAGTCGTCAAGGAATGCTTTGCCGAAAGTCCGGGCTACGGATTTCGGCAAAATGGCATATTGGCGGTCAAGTCGTCCGTCGGACCAGAAGCCCGCATCGCCATCTTGCAGGAGGGACAACCGCTCCGTGCCGAGCTTCTGAAGTGTCGTGTGCCGGGCTTCTGACGTTCCCCTCACTGAAAGCACTTTTTCCTTGCCAAATTCAAGGTCAGGGGCAACGAACATCAAACGAGGTATCACCAAAGGGGACTCATCAAGATCAATTGGAACACCGTTGAACCCCACTCTCTGCAGGTGGTTACGTACCGCGCTGATGGTTTCACGTCTTCGTTGGTGAGGTGGTTCAATACTGCGTCGGTGTAGCGATCGAACCTCCGGTGATTCAGTATCATAGGTCAGTCGGCAGAGGGCGGAAGGAACGCTGTGCTCATGTCCCGTCCCGCTTTTGTAGGTCAACACGGTGCAATCGTGCGGCAAACTGACCAATTCTGGAGGGTGTGGAAGGCGGGTCTTGGAGACAATGTACTCTTTGAGAGTTTTATCCTCGATCACAACCTCGCTGGAGTTAAAGTCATGAAACCCCAGTAACTTGATTTCGTACCACCGATGACCGAATTGGTATACACACTGGCTACCCTTGATCTTTCTGAAGTCATCCCGGGTTAGGTCTGACGGCAGGAAATCGCTGGCCAAGTACTTGCTGGTCGTGTCCACACATACCGCTAGGGGACCGTTCTCGATCGGCACAATCCTGAACGCGAATCCCTTATACATTTTGATGGACTCGTTGGCAGTGTGGGGACGCTTATAAAAGAAAGGTCTTCCAGTCTGTGGCTGCCACAGCTTGTGAGAGGACCACAGAGGGGACTGCAGCGCAAACTGGAGGAAACGCACACACAGTGCCTCTGTTCCAGGCTCGCGTCTGTCGAACAATAGGGGCAAGGTCCCTGGAACAGGTTCCAGGCGAACCTGAGTGCGGACCAAGGATATATCGAACGCAGGGTTTGGATACCCGGCAGGAAGCGCCAAATGCGCCCGGGTGTCCTTGTAATAAATTACGGCGGGGGCTCGCAGAGAGCGGCTGACACTATCCACAAGCCGTTGCGCATTTTTTTCATAGTCGTCTGAGTCGGGATCCAGTCCCCGAATGACAAACAAACGGTATTCGCAGTTCAACGCTGCGGTATTTTTGATTACAAAAAGGTTTGCTTCTAACCTTGTCGTCATGTCGTTACCAACAGATCTTACGAAATTGACAATACTCACAACTCCGCGGATTCCAGGCCGATTCGAGCTCTTCGGGCTGCAAGCACCCATCGACTGCAACACCCACGATTTCCATTTCCCACGAGGAGTCCAGGATCAACTCACGTAGCTCATCCAGGTCATCCTGAGTGACCCGATGTTCCTTGAACTGGTTCGTGAGAAGGTTGGCCTCAATGAGCCGAACCTCAGTCGGGTCCAGCTTCCCATTCATTGCTGACGATGGCCAATCCCTATGCGGAGTCGTCGAGGACAACGCCAACGCGTACACCGCGAGTTGCAACCAGTAATCGTCAACTCTACGGGGGGAGACTTTCCAGTCAATTATGAGAGGAACGTCACTATTGAAGAATGCAAAGAGGTCTGGAAGCGCCCGTACCGAGAGGTCAACATCCAATTCAAAGGATAGGGTTCGTTGGACTCCGAGCCAGTCACTTCTGGCCAGCATCCTGAGAAGGTCGTCCTGGGAAAGTAGATGGTTCAGTGCTGTGTCGATCTCCTCCGCAACCTCCTGGATGGATTGACTCAGATCGGTGCCATCGCCGTATTCCACATCAAAGAAGGCGGAATACTTCACTCCAGCCCTTGTCTTGGTCATACCAGCCTCACGGTAGCGTCTTTCCAGTGCGAATGTTGCTTGGGCCCTGCTCAAGTTGCGTGCGTAATCGATGACAGACGCTCTGCCAGGCAGTTCACCTCGCCTTAAGGCCGGGGCAACTACCTTCTCAATCGTTGTATCAACGATCCCTCCTCGCCATGCAGGCAAGCTTCGCAGTTGTTTCAGCAGATATGCTTCCCGACGCACAGGATCCTTCTTGGCATTCGGACTGGCTACCTTCTGCATGAAGAACCATTTGCGTTGGCATTGAATAAACGTGCGATATCCTGAAAATGACCAGATCATTTATCCCTGTCGCCTAAGTTGCCAATCCCGGGCACCACCGCTATTTATTCCTGCGCGAGCGGAGAAAAGCGAGATATTCAAGAAGCGACTCCTCTTCATCTGGCGTGATGTCGGGAAAACGCACTTCCAGTGGCGAGTCTTGTCCGCTACGCCTGCTTCGGACATTTGCGGTGGGAGCCACGAAATCTGATCCCTCTGTAGCCGGAACCGGATACCCAGCTCGTTTCATGAGTTCGTCATACGAGACCGCGTAGACTTCCGAGAGTTTGTAAAGACCGGATGGCGAGGGTCTTCGGATCTTGCCGGTCTCCAGTTGGCTAAGATAGGCGTTGGAGATTCCGCATTTCTCTTGGACAGCTCGCAGGGTAAGTTGACGGGACTCCCTCAGTGCTCTCAGGTATGTGCCAAGTGACATAGGCCTTCCTTTCCTACTCCATAGCCAGCAGACTAACTCATTATGCTAAGTTTGTCAAGCATGCTAATAACGTGAAGATCAATGTCCCCTCGCGACCGCATGCTGGAGTTTCCTCGGGCAATTCCAGAGAGGTGTTAACTCGGAGAGGCACATTCCGTACTTGTGACCCGTGTTCCACGCACTTGGTTCCGCAGGAAGGCGAAGGTGTGGCGGAGTACCTGCGGAGGAGCCGAGAGGTCAGATGCTACCCATCCCGGGCCCACGCCCGCTGGATGAGGTAGCGGTCCCCGCGGGAACCGAACACCGTATCCATCTGCTACCGGAAGCGGAGGAGGAGCGTACTGCGCCGGGGCCCAGGGATCCCGTCCGGCTTTCGGGAACGGCGCCTGCAGATCCAGGCCCTGTGACGTCAACTCTTCTCGGCGTGGGGGACTCCCGTAGTTGCAGTCTCATGGCCAGCGACCGGGGCGAGACGAAAGCAGACGATGATCCCGGCCACGCCATCAGGGCATGGACGCGAAAGCCGTAGCAGGTCTGACGCCGCAGGGCGCCATAGCCGAAGGCACCTTCACCACGGAAGCGCGGGCCGCGGCAGGTGCGTGCGCACGGACAGGCAGGGAGCAGGAAGCTGTCCACCCGGTACCGCGGGGATCGCAACGCATCTGTGCGCGTAGCCGTGGCCCGATCCGCTCCTTGAGGTGACACAGGTGGATCGCCTGCCGGACGAAGGAGGTACGGTGGAGTAGCCGGAGGGCGGGGCAGACGTGGGCGTAAGGGCGCCAGAAGTAGGCGAAGAGTGCCTTGTCCTGGTGCAGCGACATGTACTCCCCGAAGTGCGCCAGGGGGTGATGACCTTGCTGTCGGCGCGCTTCGGCGCTGGGCCTCGCGGTCGGAGGCGTCAATGGCCCAGCAGGTCAAGCATGATGTCATCCACCAGGCAAAAAGTGGTTATGATGAAATGGTCCAGGTCCATGGTGTCCTCCCATGAGTTGGTGCCATGCCCAATGAGAGCCCCTGGGGCCTGGATGGCCCAATGCAAACTGTCTTCTGTTGGAAATTTGCACACGAGGCCAGTTAGTTACGTCTGTAGTGTCAGTTTGAAGGGCCGGTCTTTGCCAAGGTAATTCAGGTCTTTGAAAAACAGCAGATTGTCAAGTTGGAAGGCGATCTGTTTTCCACTGGATCCGGATACAAGTTGAGACATCCATGAAACGTAACCGTTGTTCCCCATGATCAGGTATAACGTTATACAGCTTCTTCGACAAATGGTTTGGCAAGAGCCGGATCTGTCCCATTGCTTGTCGTGGTCTGCTTCTTGCTTCGCTGCAACAGTGATTTCTCCCGTGGGCTTGTGCCCAGGCAATAAGGAAAGTTGCCCTCTCTGCTTTGCCAAGTCGGACTTCAGCGAGTAGATTCAGGTATCCGGTTCAGGCCTTGTGGACTGGGCTGGAGACTAAATCCCCAGAGGCTAACGCGCCATGAACAATTCCCGCATTGATCCCATCACGCTTGAAATCCAGTGGCAACGCCTGATCAGTCTTATGGATGAGATTGACGATGCCACGGTGCGGACTTCCTTTTCCACCATCGTGGGCGAAAGTCGGGACTTTGCCTGCATCCTGGTGGACCAGGATGGATATTCCATCTGCCAATCCAGTTTTAGTCCAGGGGACTTTTGCGTCATACTGCCGCGCACGGCCCGCCACATTCTCCAGCGCTTTCCCCAGGATACGCTGGTCGACGGGGACGTGCTGGTGACCAATGACGCCTGGCTGGGCGCCGGACATCTGCCCGATTACGTAGTGATCACTCCCATTTTCTGGCAGGACAAGGTGGTGGCTTTCATCGGTACTATCGCGCACCTGGCGGATACGGGAGGCCATCCGGGTGACATTGACAGTTACGATGTTTTCAGCGAAGGACTGCGGCTGCCCCCTTGCAAGCTGTATGAAGGCGGTCAACCCAATCCGCTCGTATTCGACATCATTGACAGCAACTGTCGGGTGCCCGACCTGGTCCTGGGCGATCTGCGGGCGATTGTGGGCACCCACCGCCTGGGAGCCAAACATCTGCAGGAATTCCTGCGGGACTATGACATGGCCGATCTGCGCCAGCTGTCCGATACCATTCATGACAGTTCCGAGCGCCTGATGCGTCAGCGCATCGCAGAGCTGCCGGACGGCAGGCACGAATTTGGGCTGGATATCGACGGCTACATCGAAACGGTGCACCTGCATGCCACGGTGGAAATAAGGGGTTCCGACATCTACGTGGATTACACAGGAACTTCGCCCCAAACGCGGCTGGGGTCCATCAACTGCGTGTACAACGTGACCTACTCCAGCACGCTGTATCCGTTCAAGTGCTCCCTGGCGAGCCGCATTCCGAACAATGAAGGCCTGTTTCGGCCCATTCATGTCACGGCGCCCACAGGCTGTCTCCTCAACTGTGAATATCCCTTTCCCGTGCGGGCCCGCGCCAAGACCACGAACAATATCAATCAGGTGCTGTTTGGGGCGGTATGGCCCATTCTGGGCGAGCATGCCCAGGCCGGCAGCGGGTCCATCTGGCCCTTCTCGGTGCGGGGAGAAGAAGAGGGTTACGGGATCTTTTCCGTACATATTCTCCCGCATGGTGGACGGGGTGCCATGCGATCCATGGATGGCATGATTCCCATCGCTTTTCCCCACAACAGTTCCGTGACCCCCGTGGAGATTATGGAAGTCCGGTCGCCGATCCTGATCACGGAAAAGGAGTATCTGCCGGACACGTCCGGACCTGGCCAATACCGGGGCGGGATTGGCCAGCGCATGACATTCCGGAGCATAGCCCGCAGCACCCTTACGGCGCGCGTTCGTCCCGACAAGATGTTCTGTGCGCCGCCTGGCCTGGGTGGGGGGGCTGTAGGACGTGTCGGGACGGTGCGGGTGAACGGGGAACCGATCGATCGTTTTCCGCCCATTCCCCTTACAACGGGGGATGAGATTGAGTTGCTCATGCCCGGCGGTGGGGGCTTTGGACCGGTAGCGAAGCGGTCCCGGGAGGCAGTCTTGCAGGACTATGAGCGCGGTTACATTACCCGTGAAGGCGCCCTGCGGGATTATGGGGTAGATGTAGATACGCCCGCATCATCCGCATAGCAAGACAATGGGTTCGCCGTGGGTGGGTGGCCGCAAGGCCTCCGGTTGCCGCGCAACGCAAATCTGTTGCCACCTTGCCACATTGGCAGAGGCCACCACCCTCTGTGGGTTGACGGGGGAACCGGCAAGGGCATGCCCTGGCCCATGATCCGTCTCGATCCCATGACCCTTGCAATCCGGTGGCAACGCCTGATCCGTATCAGGGATGAGATCAACAACGCCACCGTACGCACCTCGTTCTCCATGAGTGTGGGTGCAAGTCGGGACTTCGCCTGCACCCTGGGCGATCAGGATGGCTACGCCATATGCCAGTCCAGTTTCAGTCCTCCGGAATGCTGTGTCATGCTGCCTTGAACCACGCACCGTCTGCGTAAACGGTTTTCCCAGGCAATGCTTGTGGAAGAAGATATACGGGTGACCCGCGATGCCTGGTTGAGGGCGGGTTATGTACCCGATTATGCAGTGATTACGCCCAACTTTCTCACGGGACCAAGCAGTAGCTTTCCTGGGCACCATTGCCCATCTGGCCGATACAGACGGGCCTTTGGAAGACATTGACATCTGCGACATCTACCACGAGGGTCTGCGCCTGCTGCTGTGTAAGCTGTATGAGGGCGGAGTACCCAACTTGCTGGTGTTCGATAGTATCGGCACCAGCTGTCGGCGGAAGAGATCTGGCATTTGGTTGCCAGCCACTGCCAACTCTTCCTGTGCGGCCAACGCAATCCATTCCGACAATATGACAAAGTGTCACCAGACAGCTTTTAGAGCTTGACAATGTCAGAATTCTGGGCTTAAACGTGTCTTGATGTTGGGCCGCCAAGCGGAAGGTACATTCTGGCTTACCAAGAACTTGGGCAGGGTAAATCCTGCGGGAAGAGAAAGACAGCTTTGAAGGTGTCGAAGTTGCATGAGACAGGCGACAAGCCGTTTCCGCCCGGTTCCATGCTGGAAGAAGGTTGCCATAACGGCCTTCTGTATTCTTCGGCAACCCGACTTTACCGTTTGCTATCAGTTTCTTACGGTGCCGAAGCTGAAATTGTGTTCTTCCAAGGAATAGGCAATGGCGGGAAAAGTGAAAGGGGCTGTGAAATGGCCGTCTGCAGCAGAACGGCCAATGGCACCTGCATTCGACAAGAAGTCAGGTTTCTCTCAGCTCTGCCAAGTGTATGTACAGGAGTGGCGAAAGTTTGAAAGCAACCTTGCTTGACGGGAGGCTTCATGCAGAAACATGTGCTCAACACCCTGGATCCCAGGTTGCAGGGCCAGCGTCTTCAGAATGCACGAAAGGTGCGGGGACTTACCCAACAGGAGGTCGCCGATGCCCTTGATGTTGCCCGTACGACGGTAACAGCCCTGGAAAAGGGTGACCGTCGGATACGGCCGGATGAACTCTTGCAGCTGGCCAGACTATATGGTCGCCAAGTGGGAGATCTGGTTGGTTCCAGGCCCGCAACAGGGGACTTCACCGTGCAGTTTCGTGCTGCTGTTGCCCAGGCCAAAACGTTCCAGACGGACAAAGTGCTGGAACAGACGGTAGAGACTTTTCGGAGGCTGTGTGAAGATTATCTGTATCTGGAAAATTTAAATGGGACCCAACTCGCACGCCATTATCCAGAGGAATACGCCATTGATGGCATCCGTCCCGAAGACGCGGCCGAGGATGTTGCGGCCACTGAGCGTAATCGCTTGGGTCTGGGCGATGGCCCCCTCCTGAATTTACAGGAAACGTTGGAGAATGACGTAGGTATCCGGATCTTCGGTATGGAGCTTCCGGACAAGGTCGTCGGCATATGCGCTTACACAGATGAACTCGGTGCCTGTGTGGCCGTAAATGCCCATCATCCGGCAACCCGCTGCCGCTGGTCGCTGGCACACGAATATGGCCACTTCCTGACGCGCCGTTACGAGTCGGCGATAACGGTCATGACCGTGTATCGCCGCATTCCTGCGGCCGAAAGATTCGCCGATTCATTCGCGCGCTCATTCCTCATGCCCGCAACGGGACTCAGGCGGCGATTGCGTCAAGTTGCCTGCAGCTCTGGCGGGAAACTTACAGCCGCCGATGTCTGCCGTGTGGCCCACTTCTACCGGGGTGTCCTGCGAGGCCATGATGTTGCGTTTGGAGGAACTGCGGCTGGTGGCCAGAGGAACCTGGGAGCGATGGCAAGATCGGGGATTCAAAGACCAGGAGGCTCGGGCACAGTCAGGACTTGCACCAATTCCGGACACCTTTGCCTTGGTGCCCTTCCGATACCAGTTCCTGGTGGTGCAAGCTTTCATGGAAGCCAAACTTACAGAAGGTGAACTGGGCGCATCTGCTCAGAACAGACCGCGTAACGGCGCCGGCGTACAGTGCAGAGGCTAAGCCCGACTCTGTCTTTGTCCGATGATGGCGCCGATCAAGCTCTGGGGGTGAACCTCACTAGCACCAGCAGTATAAGAAGAGTGCAGAGTGGGATGAAACCGATAGCACAATGAGGCCCCTGCAAATTCTCCTCCTCGATGCTTGGTTGTCTTCTCAATTTGTATGCCACGCACCGGTTGCGCGCGATCGCATTGGCATCCCGATTTCAGTTCGGCGTTGTGGAACATGTAATAACCAGTGAAGCCCTCTTCATTTGGGTTCCGATCGAAAACGGCAACCGGGAGGAAGCTGAGCCCTTGCCCCTGCAGCCGCTTATGGGAGAAGGTCTCATTGATGTATTTCGTTTGGAGAACCTGCAGGAAACAACAACATTCACGGATTTTTCCGTTCGCATGGACAATGGTGAAGCTGAAACGGGGGCTATCGCCTTACATCGTGGATATGCCATTGCCACTGACGATCGCAAAGCCCGCAGGGTGCTGCAGGAAATGGCGCCTGCGGTTCCGCTGTTATCGACGCTTGCACTTGTGCAGGAATGGGCACAGTCCGCTTCGGTGTCCGTGCCCCAGATACAGGAAGGGTTGAGGGCGATGGAGACGGGTGCCAGTTACTTGCCGGGCAGACGGGATCCTCTTTTTGCGTGGTGGCAGTCCATCATGAACAGGTAAAGGAAGCGTGATGACGTCTTCGGGTGTCCTGTGTGCCAGGACGCAGTCGAATGGCAAGGTCCTTATGGTGGGGCAGCAGGTTGGACCCATTGTCATTCCGGGTTCAATGCCAGTCGTGAGTACGGGGCATCTGCACCTGTATGGGTACGGCCCACACATCAGAGGCAATGACCGTGGTGGTACCATCCCAGCGGGAAATGAGGCCCTTGACCAATACGACCTGACTCCGCATGGCCTGCCGACACCGGGCAAAGACATGCGGCCACAGCAGGATCTGCATGTCACCTGTCTCATCTTCCAGGGTGACAAAAACCGTGCCTGCCCGACCCTTGGGGTGCTGACGGGCAATAGGCCAGCCCGCGACGACGGCCATTTCCCCTTCGGGCACCTTTGCCACCTCCCGTGATGGCAGCACCTGCGGGCTGAAGCGGGGGCGCACGAACTCCATCAGATGGCCTCTGGGATACATGCCCAGCACCCGATATTCCCCCGCCATCTTCTCCCAGGCGGTAAAGTCGGGCAGAGACGGCACCTCCCGATTCGTCTTCAGGGCCAGGGTTGCCTGGCCCCTGTGGCCTGAAGGGGGCGCCAGACCAGCATCCCACAGCGCCTCCCGCCGGTTGGGATGCGTACCGTCAAAGGCGCCTGCCTGCACCAGGGAAAGCAGGGTTTGGGGTTCCAGGCCCGTGCGCCGTACCAGGTCACTGGGACTGTCGTAGGGGCCGTTCCACGCCCGTTCGTCTGCGATCTGCCGGGCCGCCGCCCGCCCTACATCCTTGATCAACTTCAGCCCCAGGCGTACACCCCCGGCCTCCGGTATGCACTGTATCTGGCTGCGATTGACGCAGGGGTTGTGAAATGGCACGCCGAACCGCCGGGCATCCTGCTTCAGGGTTTCCCGGGGATAGAACCCCATGGGCTGGTTGTTGATCAGCGCCACAAAGAATTCCAGCGGGTAATGGCACTTGAGCCAGGCGGCCTGGTAGGCCGTAATGCCGAAGGCGTGGCTGTGGGACTCGGGAAACATGTAGTGGCCGTTGACCTTGCCGAAGATTTTGAGGGCGATGTCCCGGGGTACGCCCTGGCGCAGGGCCCCTTCCAGGAAGCGTTGCCTGTGCCTCGCCAGCAGGCGGTCGTTGTTGCGACGGCCAAAGGCCCGCCGCATGGCATCGGCCTGGGCGGCGGTCATGTCTCCTACATCCATGAGCAGCTGCACGACCTGCTCCTGCCATACGATAATCCCCCAGCCCCGCTCCAGCGCCCGCTTTTCCAGGGGATGATCATACGTCCAGGGCACGCCCTGCCGGTACCGTTCCACAAACTGGGAGACCGCACTGCCCTGCATGCCCACGCCCGGCCGGATGAGCGCCACCTGATAGGCCAGATCCTGCAAATTGCGGGATTGCAGCCGTTGCCCCAGTTTGAGCTGGGCCGGTGACTGGAGCAGGAATACCCCTTTGGCCTGTCCGGCGTTGATCAGGTCGTAAACCGCCGGATCGTCCGGATCAATTTGGGTCAGGTCCGGACGCCGGCCGCAGCGGGCCTGGATCAGGTGCAGCGCCTCTTCCAGCTGGTCCAGCACCGGCAGTGACAGCAGGTCGATCTTGGCGAAGCTGGCATCCGCCACACTGTCCTTGTTCCAGTCCATAATGTAGCGTCCGGGAATGGCCCCGGCCCGGATGGGTACCATTTCGGAAATGGGGGAGCGGCTCAGGATTAAGCCGCCTACATGTTGGCTCAGCCGTTTGGGCGCACCCATCAACTGGGGTGCCAGTGCCACCAGTTCCCGCCAGCCCGGTGCCTCCACCCGGTCCCGGAAGCCGGCCAGGGCCCGCATCTCGTCCCGCAGATGGCGGCTGTCCCGGGATGCAAGCTGCCGGGACAGATGGGTCAGTTCGGCCCGGGGCAGGCCCAGGGCCTTGCCCAGATCCTGGATGATGCCCTTGGCCGTATAGGTCATGATCGCCCCGGACAGCACCGCAAATTCCGGCCCAAAATGTTCATGGACCCGCAGAATCAGGTCATCCCGCAACCCCCGGGGAAAGTCCAGGTCGATATCGGGCAACTGCTGGGTGTCCGCAGCAATGAACCGCTCCAGGGTCAGCCCCCATTGCAGGGGATCCACGTGGCTGATGCCGATCAGATACCCGGTCAGCAGGGCTACGGAGGAACCCCGGCCCCGTCCCGGCAGGCGCTCCTCGCGGGGGGTGTCAGGGTGGACCATGCCTTTTTCTTCCATCAGGTCCTGCGCCAGCTGTACGATTTCCCGATAGAGCAGCAGGAAACCGGCCAGATTGTGGTGATCAATCAGGTGGAATTCCTCCTGCAGCCGGGCTGCCACCGGAGGCGTGATCACGCCGTAGCGGCGTTCGGCGGCCCGGTAGCAAAGCTGGCGCAGGCGCTGTCCCGGTGTTTCCCCGGGTGCCAGGGAGGGAGCTGGCAGCCGGTAGTCCAGGTTCACGGTCAAATTGAACTGGCACTGGTCGGCAATCTTCGCCGTGTTGGCCAAAGCCTCCGGGCAATGGCGAAACAGCCTCGCCATCTGGGCCGGTGACTTGAGGCAGAGATGCGGATTGGGTGTGATGTAGGGCAGAGCCTGCTCCAGCGTCACATTCCGCTTGGCCGCCGCCAGCGCATTCTGCAGGCGAAACCGTTCCGCCTGGTGATAGTGCACATCATTGGTGGCTACCACCGGCACGCCTTCGCTCTGGGCCAGCTGGTACAGGGCCCGATTGCGCCGGGTATCGCCCTGGACAAAATTCTGTTGCAACTCCACATAGACGCCATCGGTCCCGAACCAGTCCCGGTAATCCCGCAGCAGGCGTTGGGCCGCCGCGTGTTGGGCCTGGGTCACGAGTTCGCCCAGGCGACTCCGGCGGCCGCCTGTCAGCAAAATCACATCCCGGGCGTGGGCTGACAGATGGACGGGATCCAGTTGGGGTTCCTGCCGGTTCCGGGCATTGGCCAGCGTAAACAGCTGGCACAGATGGGCATAGCCTTGCCGGGAACGGGCCAGCAGGGTCAGCCGGGTACCGTCTACCAGGGCCAGCTCACCGCCGGTAATGGGCTGTAACCCCATACTGTTGGCCTGCCGGGCAAACTCCAGGGCTCCGCACAGGTTGGTATCGGTCAAGGCCAGCGCGCGGTAGCCATATTGCTGGGCCTGATCCAGGAGTTCCTGTGTATGGGCCGCCCCGAGGCCGAAAGAATAGAAGCTCTTGGCATGCAGTTCCACGTAAGGGCCAGTCATCTCACACCTGAGCGTTCTGCCAGTACCAGCTGTGATCCTGATGATCCCGGAACAGGGTGGTGTGCCGACCATCTCCGGTGACGACGGCATAATAGGTGCGGACCATGGGCTGGGGCAACCACCACAGATCGAAAGTCCAGCGATCCAGGATAGCGGTCACCTGCCGCCACCGTGCCTTCAGTCGTACGGCGACCGGCTGTTGCCGGGTTCCGGCCCGCACGGCTATGGGGGTGGGCGCGGCAACCGGCCGGATGGACTCCTGGCCTCTGTCATCCCGCGCAATCTGCAGGGCCCGCATCTCCGGCGCCGGGTGCCAGGGCGCAACCTCTACGACCTGATACAGGGTTTGACTGCCAAAACGGGCCGCCAGGCGCCTCGCGACGGCTTCCAGACGCTGCCGGCGGTCATCCGCCGACTGCGCCAGAAGACCCAATTGCTGGCCTCCCGCCTGGGTGAAATGGGAAAGCGTCAACGTGATTTCCGCAATCGGGGCCGCGGGCAGATGGGATTCCAGTTGGGTGCCTATGACCCGGGAAGCCTGATCCCAGGTCTGCGCACCGGGATTGAGGCGAAAGACATGCTCCCAGGGTGGGAGGCCATGCAAGGTACAGGAGACCGCGATCCGACTCGTGCCACGGCCACGCATCCCGGGCCGGGCAAAGGCGCGCTTGAGGAGTACATCCACGGCTGTGTGCAAGGCCGCCACGGCTGCGGTATGAAAGGGCATGACCATGGTCTCCACAATGTGCGCGCTGTGGGCCAGGGGCTGCAGGGGACTGTCATCCCAGCCGTGGCAGAGTTCCCAGGCCAGTTTCCCTTCTGGACCAAACTGATCCTGCAGCCACCTCCGGGAAAGGCGGGTCACGTCCCCCATGGTGTACAGGCCCAGGCGCCGCATTCGGCTGCGGGTGGCCGGTGCCACGGGCAACAGGCTGATGGGTTGGGGAGCCAAAAAGGCCTGGGTGTCCGCCGGCACGGCCACCGCCTGGAGGGGTGGGGCGGACCGGGCGGCCATGTACGCCGGAAACTTGCCTGCGGCCAGGCCGATGCGGGCATTCAGATCCGGTGGGATGGCTTTCAGCAATACCTGCACCACACCGCCGGCATTCCCGTACAGATTGGCCGCTCCCCGCAGATCCAGATAGGCTGCACCCAGCCCTGCCCCTTCCACCCGGTCGCTGACGCCCTGCAGGGCCGTCAGCACCTGTCCGAACACCTTTTGATAACAGGGCATGTCGGCATCCAGCATGGCAGCGGTCGGGGCCTTGGCGCGCGCCTGTGCCAGAGTCATACCCACCGTCACCCCGGATGTGGCAGGCAGATAATCCAGAATACGGGGGTGCCGCGTGCTCCGGTCGACTATCAGTCCGGGTTGGTCCTGCAGCTGTGGACGACGGCCCAACTCGGCTTTGGCGGCCAGATGGGTGATCAGGACACAGGCAATCTGCATGACAATTCTGCCTCTGAACTCTTATGCTGTATTGACATGATTGAACATTATAGAGTGAATATATTCTGAAAATAAAGCCAAGCTTGGTTTTATAACAGAAAATATACAGTTATATTGGACATGGTATGCCATGCCGTGTCAAGGTCCACAGGCGGTTCCGGGCGATCCACAGCGGCAGATCGCACATGTACGGGACCGGAAACCCGAGGCCGATCCTGGGGCCAGGCCCGCCGCGACTGGCTGTGTCCGACGTCCGGCCCCAATCCATTGCCCTGCTCCCCGGTCCCGCCTGGACGCGCGCCAAGGCCGCCAACCGCAAGCTTGCCGGGGAAATCAAGTCTGGCCCCGGTCCCTTCCCAGCCGGGATGCCTGGAACCATCCTCCCGTCCTCAAATCTGCAGGCAGCGCCAAGGGTTGGCCGTTCGGGATTCCAACAGTCTTCTTATGCTCCGCTAATGTGGCGTATATGCTTCCTGCCTACAATGCGACATGTATCAAGGTCCATGCGCCAGGCTACAGCAATACGGCGCAAAGCCTGCCTGAATCGCTCTGGAGGTGCAGAATGACACGTTTGACAAGAAGCAATCCGTTCTGGGATTGGAATATGACACCCATGCTCCGTCTGGCGACACCCAGTCGGGCTGCCACCGATGCCTATCTGCCGCCCATGGACATTGAAGAAGCGGAAGGGCAATATGTCGTGACGCTGTCGGTGCCCGGATTCAGCCAGGATCAGCTGGAAATCTCCCTGGAGGACGATGTCCTGCATATCCAGGGCTCCCTGGCCAGCGAGAACGCAAGCGACGAAGCCGTGGCCGGACGCAAGTATCATCTGCGGGAACGCCACATGAATCGGTTCTCCCGTTCCCTGCGGCTGCCGGCCGGAACAGAGGCCGACCAGATTGGGGCCAAGTACGACAACGGTGTCCTGATTCTGACGATTCAGAAGCCACAGGAGGTTTTACCCCAGCAGATCGAGATTGCCGTAGGGTAACCCGTACCGCAGACAGGCCGTCCGGGGGCCAAGGCGTTACCCCGGCCCCCGGACGGCAGGGGTTTAATCCCGCGGGGCTGTTGCGGCCAGAAGGTGTACCTGGGGCACAAGGCTACAACCGGACTAACAGTTGAGGCAAGGCAACAAGCGTATGATGGCACCTGAGGCTTGGGGGCCATCATACTGCCCCTGCCTTGGCGGGCGGACTCAACGCTTGGGTTTGAACAAGGCCGGACTGGGGGACAGGGGCTGATACTCTGTTCCGGTTGGCACGGCGCGGGCCGGCACGAGACAAGGCCCAAAACTCCCCGGGACGGCAGGCCTCAGAGTGGCCTGGTATTTTGGTACTCATGCCACCAGTCGCGCAGTGCGTGTCCATCCTGATACGCCTGGGCCAAGGCGTCCAGGTCAGTCAAGCGCGTTCCCTCAGGCGCAGGCAGGAGCTCGGCTATGGCCTCGCGGGCCTCCCGTCCATATTTTTGTTCTACATATTCAAGTTGAGTTTCCATGCGGCCTTCCATACGGCCTTCCATACGGCCTTCTTGCCGGAGTGATGGGTAACGTACGGCTACCTGATGGCTGATCATTTGCAACTCCTCTGCTGTGGCATGCGCCCAATTCCAGTCTGTGGGCACGTCTTCCCACCGCTGCACGGCGGTAGCCCCAAAGCGCGCCAGACAATCGGCCAGTCCCTGCTGGGCTCTTTTGGTTCCGTACAGCGTAGCAATTTCCGTTTGGGCGGGCAATTGCGCAATCCGTTGCGCCAGCTCCGCCACATGGCGCCTGGGGCTTGGGGGCCATCATACTGCCCTGCCTTGGCTGGCGGACTCAATGCTTGGGTTTGGACAAGGCCGGGCTGGGGCCAGGGGGCTGGTACTCTGTTCCGGTTGGCACAGCCCGGCATGAAGCAAAGCCCGAAACTCCCCAGGACGGCAGGCCTCAGAGTGGCCTGGTGTTTTGGTACTCATGCCACCAGTCACGCAGTGCGTGTCCATCCTGATACGCCTGGGCCAAGGCGTCCAGGTCAGTCAAGCGCGTTCCCTCAGGCGCAGGCAGGAGCTCGGCTATGGCCTCGCGGGCCTCCCGCCCATATTTTTGTTCTACATATTCAAGTTGAGTTTCCATGCGGCCTTCCATACGGCCTTCTTGCCGGAGTGATGGGTAACGTACGGCTACCTGATGACTGATCATTTGCAACTCCTCTGCCGTGGCATTCGCTAGATTCCAGTCTGTAGGCACATCTTTCCACCGCTGCATGGCGGTAGCCGCAAAGCGCGCCAGACAATTGGCCAGGCCCTGGACTCTTTCGGCTCCATACAGCGTAGCAATTTCCGTTTGGACGGGCAATTGCGCAATCCGTTGCGCCAGCTCCGCCACATGGCGCCTGAGACTTGGGGGCCATCAGACTGCCCCTGCCTTTGCTGGCGGACTCAACGCGCAGGTTTGGACAAGGCCGGGCTGGGGCCAGGGGCTGATACTCTGTTCCGGTTGGCACGGCGCAACCCGGCACGAGGCCAGGCCCGAAACTCTCCAGGACGCCAGGCCTCAGCGTGGCCTGGCGTTTTGGTACTCATGCCACCAGTCGCGCAGTGCGTGTCCATCCTGATACGCCTGGGCCAAGGCGTCCAGGTCAGTCAAGCGCGTTCCCTCAGGCGCAGGCAGGAGCTCGGCTATGGCCTCGCGGGCCTCCCGCCCATATTTTTGTTCTACATATTCAAGTTGAGTTTCCATGCGGCCTTCCATGCGGCCTTCCATGCGGCCTTCCATGCGGCCTTCCATACGGCCTTCTTGCCGGAGTGATGGGTAACGTACGGCTACCTGATGGCTGATCATTTGCAACTCCTCTGCCGTGGCATTCGCTAGATTCCAGTCTGTAGGCACATCTTTCCACCGTTGCATGGCGGTAGCCGCAAAGCGCGCCAGACAATTGGCCAGGCCCTGGGCTCTTTCGGCTCCATACAGCGTAGCAATTTCCGTTTGGACGGGCAATTGCGCAATCCGTTGCGCCAGCTCCGCCACATGGCGGGTCGGCTCCACCAACACTCTTTCCAGATCAAAGACCAGGCGCAACGTTGCCTGCGACGGGATGGCGCTTTCCGGCATGTGGTGCATGTCAAACAGCACGGGGGACCATGAGCCAAACAGCTGGCGGCACCAGTCCCTTTGCACGGGATTGAATACACTCTCCAGCTGCGGGTTCCGCCAGGGTTCCTGACCCCGATACAGGATGATCATGACAGGGAAGGGAATGTAGTGGGTGCCTGGTTGCCGGATAGCGCTGGTGTCGCAGTTGAGGACCAGTCCGGAAATATAGTTGAGCACGCGCCAGGGAAAAATCTGCTGATTCTGTGTCTGTACTTCATGCGTGTACATCAGGCAGGCACCGTGATCGGTCTCGAACCACCATACCGCGTCACTCTCCCGGCGCTGATCATCGGCAGGATGACCGCTCCGGTCACTGACAAAGCGGGTGGGCAAGGGACGCAGGGATTGGGGTTGAAGCGCGCCGCAGTCATGGGTGGCGCAGATCCAGGAAGCCCAGGCATGCTGCACTCCGATTTCCTGGTGTAACCGCTGATATTGGGGGTCTGAGGCATACATCCTGTGGTGCACCTGTGCTGTGTCATCAGCGCTTATACGAAACAGGTATAACCGGAAACCAATTCTATCCGTAACCGTTGCCGGACCCGGGTCGGGGCATCCTGCCATGAGCGCAACACCGCTGTGGCTGTCACTATCCTGTCCCGCCGCACCCACCACAGTCTATACAGCAGGGCCTCGGGGTGCCCTGCGCAGCCCATGATGACAACACCTCTATCCGGCAGGGGACTTACTCCTGGCAAGTCAAACAACGGGTATCCTGTATGACTATTATACCTGATTAATATAGTGATACAATTATATTTATCTATAGTGGCATGAGGTGTCTGGATTTGCCTGGCTTGCAGGAGCTGTCATGTCAACCCTTGCCCGCCGCCGCTCCCGGCCCTCATCCGGTTGTCCACGCTCCGGAAAATGCCCCCACCAAAAGGCCTCCAGGGCGGTCTGGAGGCTGGCCGACGGTCGCGCAGACGGGCACCGGTCGGAGTTCGGGCTGCCATCCGGCCAGGGTTAGAGTCTGTGCACGGTCCGATGGGCGTCACCAATTTGCCGGGCAATGTCCTCCATACTCACACCCAAGTCCCTGTAAATACAAGCAATGTGGCGGGACTTGGCCAAGTTGCTCCACTGGGCCGGGCCATTGACATGTTTGCATCCCAGATAGCGCCAAGCCTCCTCCCGTGTGCCCTGCATGGTGGGAATTGATGCAAGACTTTCCCTTTGTATAGACGTCCGTACGGGTATGTTCCGCTTCAAATCCGTAGCCAGGGCAGGATGCAAAAGGAGTTTGATCACAGCCAATCGGTGGTTGCCTTCAATGACGATGTTCTTCCCGTTCTCCGTCACCCCGATTGCAGGTTCATGGGAAAGAAGCCACGGCGGAGGGACGCGCAGGGATATCCAACTCGTGGAGACAAGGATTCTTGTGGTCAAAGTCCAAATCCTGGGCTTTCGTCTTGCGGGTATCCTGGGCTTTCATGGAAGCCTCTCCTGGCTTTATCACCAGGGCATCAGACCCGCGTGGGCATCTGGTCCGTTAGCCTGCACCCGGCAACTGGGTTTCCATACACTTGTCGTTTCTGCCTTGCTCCCCCACCACAGATCAGCAGGCGGCGCAACCATTCGCGCAAAGCTTGCACAAAATTCTGTCCTGCGTATCGTCTTCGCCGCCAGAAGTTGCTGGCGCGACTCCTGGAGGGACGCGAAACATCAGGGCCCGTGCCGGGTGGACGGCCGCGCATGCTGTGCCCCAGGGCAAGACTGCCGCTCAGGGGTTCGTCCGGGTACCAGGAGCCATGCGGCACGGGAAACCGCCGCCCAGCAACAACCCACCCTCAGGTACGTGCCATGGGCGGGAGCTTCCTTCAGGCACGCTCCGTAAAGCGCTCCACTTTGTCCCAATCCAGTTCCACACCCAAGCCTGGGGCATCCGGCGTAAGCAGCACACCGTCCACCGGGTCCCGCGGGGTAGCGATGAATGTGTCTGCCAGGTCGGTCGCGGGCGAAGGCCAGCGGGCACAGGGAATGGCCGAGGCCAGGTGGCAAGCCGCAACCGCGATCAGATCGTAGTAAATTGCGATCGACAGCCCGAAGCCGGCGGCCTCAAACAGGTGGCCAATCTGCTGCACGGTCTGCAGGCCACCATGCTTGCCGATTTTCATGAGCGCCAGGGTGGCGGCACCCCGGCGCACAACCTCCATGGCATCCGGCAATCCGTAGATGGCTTCATCGGCCATCACCGGGGTGTGCAGGCGCCGGGCGATTTCCGCCATGTCTTCTATGCGTTCGACCGGCTGTTCAATGGCGCCCAACGCGCCCAGATCTTCCATGGCCTTCAGCGCCGGAATCGCCTGGGTGATCGTATAGCCTATGTTGCCGTCCACCTGGATTACCGCCCGTCCCCGCACGGCATCCGCGACCGCGGCGTAACGCTTCACATCCTCTATGGGATCGAGCCCGATTTTCATTTTCAGAACCTGGTAGCCATGTTCATCCAGCTGCGCGCGGGCGTGCACGGCCATGTCGGCGGGCGGGCCATGGTGCACAAAGCCCATCAGGGTGATGCCCTCCCGGACCTTGCCGCCCAGCAGCTGGTAGACCGGCACCCCCAGCGCCTTGCCCTTGAGATCCCATAGCGCCATCTCCACGCCAGAGTGGGAAAAATAGTGATGGGGCAAGGCCGCCCGCATGGCCTGGTTGAGGGCGGTGATGTGCATCGGGTCGGCTCCCTCCACCACAGGGGCCAGGTGATGGCGGATGTTGGCCAGCATGCCTTCCGCCGTTTCGCCATAGAAGGGGGCATCCACGGACGCCTGACCCACGCCCGTAAGGCCTTCATCCGTATGCAACTGGACCAGGATGGTGGGGGCCTGATCCCAGGAACCGTAGGAGGTGGTCAGGGTATCGGTGCGGGGAATGTTCAGCAGTCTTGCCTGCAGACGGGTAATCTTCATATTCGTGGTATCTCTCCAGCCAGGGAATCAGCAACGGGCAATGAACTGTTTCATGCGTTCTGTCGCCTGGGCAATGTCGTCCAGGGACTGCAGCAGGGTGATGCGGACATGGTCCGTGCGGGGATCGCCAAAAAGCGTGCCCGGGAATATCATGACACCGGCCTCCTGCAACAGGCGCAGACAGAATTCCTCCGAATTCAGGCCGGTGGTTGACACGTTGACATAAATATACATGCCGCCGCCCGGGTGGCCATAGGTCAGATCCATGTCATCCAGGGCCGCCATGAGCGCGCGTCGGCGGCAGTCATAGGCCAGGCGCATTTCCTCCACGGGTTCCTGGGGACCGGTCAAGGCCGCCAGGGCGGCCTGCTGCATGGGCGTCGCCGTGCAAATGCTCATGGTGTGCTTGACTTCCACCACCGCCTGCACAAATTCCCTGGGGGCCGCCAGATAGCCGACGCGCAAGCCGGTCATGGCGTACGCCTTGGCGAAGCCGTTCACGGTAATGGTGCGCTCGCGCATGCCGGGAAACGTGGCCAGGGACGCATGCTGCAGGTCGTCATACATGAGTTTCTCGTAGATTTCGTCAGAGATGACCACCAGATCCCGCTCCACCGCCAGGGTGGCCAGCTCGGCCAGCTGGGAAGGCAGAATAACGCCGCCCGTGGGATTGTTGGGCGTGACGATCGCCATGGCCTTGGCCTCAGGTGTCAGATGTGCCGCGACCGCCTTCGCGGTCAGGGCAAAGTTCTCCGCCTGTACGGTAGGCACAGAGATGATCCGGCCTCCCGCCAACTGCACCATGTGGTCGTAGGCGTTGTAACGGGGTTCCTGCAGCAGCAGGGCATCCCCGGGGCCAATCAGGGACTGGACAATCAAATAGAGCGCTTCCTGGCAGCCGTTGGTGATCACGATCTCATCGGCGGTGTAGTCCAGACCGTTCTCCTGGTGCAGCTTGTGCGCAATGGCCTCCCGCAATGCGGGCAAGCCGGCCGGCGGCGTATAGTGGGTATCGCCCGCATCCAGGGCCTGCTTGGCCGCCTCCACCACGTGCGCCGGGGGATCAAAGTCCGGATCACCGCGACCCAGCGTGATAACGTCTTCCAGTTGGGCGGCCATGGCCAGCATCCGGGAACGAAGGCTGCCCTGGACACGCGAGCGATGAGGGACGATTCTTTCCTGCAACATGGAGCGGTTTTCCTGTACCTGAATCCTGGGGATGATTATCCCATCATACCGTGAACCGCGCCTGTGACCCTGCCGGCGCATACAGGACGGAAGCGTCGGGTACGCACAGGCGCCCGGCGGCGGCCTGAATCCGGATGTCCCCTGGCTCCAGGGCAGGGACACCGGCGCGGCGCGGTGATCCCGTGCATTGTACGGAAGACACGCCGGATGACCCATATGTTTTTGCGTACACCTGGACGATGGACTATCAAGGATCTGATAGGTATCTATGATATAACCTAAGACATTCAGGCCATCCTGCAGACCAAGGAGGATTTTCCATGCGACATTGGCTTTCTCTTGTATCCCTGTGCGCAGTGCTGCTTCTGCTGGCTGCGTGCGCGGCGCCGTCAACGCCTGCCGCCGAGAGCGACGATATGATGGCGACCAAGGGCGGCGATCTGGAAATTGCCTTCCCGGCCAGCAGCGAGCCGGCGACGCTGGATGGTCACATTGATCCCTATCAGTCTGCCTGGCTGTTCGATTCCTTCGCGGCGGATCCCCTGGTTATCCTGGCCCCGGATGCGACCTATCAGGGCGCACTGGCGGAAAGCTGGGAATCCTTGGAAGGGGGCCTGACCTGGACCTTCCAGCTGAAGTCCGGGGTCACGTTCCAGGACGGCACCCCCTTCAACGCGGAAGCCGTCAAGTACAACATTGAACGCATCCTGGCCCCGGAGACCGCTTCGGCCCAAATGGCCGCCGATCTGGGGGATATCAACAACATTGAGGTGGTCGACGATCGCAACGTCACGATTCATTTCAACACGCCTTCGGTCAACCTGCTGGACGCCCTGCGCCGCATTCCCATCTGGTCGCCAACGGCGGCCGAAGAACATGGCCTGGACCAGTTTGATCGGGTGCTGACCGGCGCGGGTCCCTTCATTCTGGAAGAATGGGTGCCCAATGATCGCATCGTGTTCCGGAAGTGGGAAGACTACGGGGGCTGGAATGCCATCATGGATCATGAAGGTCCGGCCCACCTGGACAGCGTCACCATTCGCTTCATTGGCGAGGATGCGGTCCGGGCCGCCATGCTGGAAACCGGCGATGTCCATATCGTCCGGGAACTGCCGGCGGCCAATGTGGAAGACTACGAGGATCGCGAGGGCTACGAATTGATCACCGGCTACCAGGCCGGGACGGGGCTGCAGATGGTGATCAACATCCGCAACGCGCCCCTGAACATTCTGGAACTGCGCCAGGCCCTCCAGTGGGCTACGGACCAGCAGGCGATCAACGATCTGGCGTACAGTGGTCTCTATCTGGTCTCCGATGGCCCCGTGAATGTCGTACATCCCTGCTACTGGGAAGGTGCGGCGGACATGTACGGCTATGATCCCGACCAGGCCATGGCCCTGCTGGAGGAAGTCGGCTATACGGACAGTGACGGGGATGGCATTCGCGAGGCGCAGGGCGTGCCCGGCGTAGAGGATGGCACGCCGCTCAGCATGCGCTGGACGGTGCTGCACCATACGGAAATCGGGGAAGTGGTCCAGGGCCAATGGCGGGAAGTGGGCATCGATCTGAAACTGGAGCAGGTTGCGGGACCCATCCAGCTGGAGCGGCGCAATGCGCGGGATTTCGATCTGATGTACGAGCGCCAGCGCACCCCGGATCCGG
>CAXXOQ010000177.1:0-2328 GCA_963664185.2 Caldilineaceae bacterium
GCCGTGAACCGCTGTTTGTGTGGGCGGACGATGACGGTGCGGAACAGGGGGTGAGGGCCACCCTGTCCAAGAACCTGCTGCCACGCGGCATTCAGTCACTGGTACCGCTGGCCGCCTACTTGCGACTTGTGGCTTCACCCGGAGACCTGCTGATTATGGAAGGCTCCGATCAACACCTGGATGCAGTCCATCAGCAAAGGCTTGTGGAATTGCTGATGCGGGCCGCCCAAAACGGCATTTGGGTCTTGTTGACATGCTACGGCGAAAGAATGCTGGAGGTTGTGTCCCGCAGGGTGCGGCACCCCGAACCCGAGGGTCCGGGCTTGGGGGCCGACGAAGTGGGGTTTTTGACTTTCCAGCCGTCCCGTGAAGGGATGGGGCAGATATCACTGGACGCATCCACTCATTTCTGAGATCGATCTCGAACAACAAGCCAAGACAGGCAGGATCCCCATGACATCCCCCCACACCCGTTCTCGAATTGCGTCCGTGAAACGCCTCGGCAACCTGGATCCTGCTTCGTCCGAAGCGGAATCGATCCGGATGGCCTTGGCCAATGCCAGTTATGAAATGGTGGAAGATGAAGCCGCATCCCGCAGCAACTGGCACTGTCCTGAATGCCAGGCTGAATTGCCAGTTGTGGACACGGGTTCCACCTGGGAGCCCGTGGCATGCTGCCCCGCCTGCGGCCGGCAGGACTGATGCCTTGGTGGCCAGGGTGTGACATTGCCATGTCGTGGCCGGTGAAGTTGGTGTAGTATCCGCTGGTTTGGATTGTCGATGATTCCTTGCTTGCCGCAGGCTTGAAGTCTGCCTGCGGGATTTTGGACTTGCAGTGTCACTGGAGAGCGGTTCATGTTTGATTTGCTGTCAACGCGTCTTGTGCGCGTTCTGTTGCTGGTCTTGGCGTGTTTGGTGCTGGTCGGATGCGCGGCGGGAACTCCCACCGCGGACTGGGTCGCACAGCAGGAAGACGGCGGCTTGGAATTGGGTTTCACGGAAGAAGGCTGGCCCTACATGGGATCGTCCGATGCCGAAGTGGTGATACACGAGTATTCGGATTACCATTGTCCATTTTGTGGACGGCACGCCTCGAAAACGCTGCCCCGCATCCGTTCGGATTTGGTGGAAACCGGACTGCTTCAGTATGTGGTCAAGGATTTTCCATTGGAAGGCATCCACCCCCAAGCCCGCCAGGTGCACAGAGGTGCGTGGTGCATGGCGGATCACGGCATTGAAGCTTTTTGGTGGATGCACGACACCCTGTACGAACAGCAGACACAACACGCTCAACTGTCGGACATCAACCCTTTCTTGATCGATTTGGTTGACGAGTACAACGTCCAGTTTGAGGCGAACCCGATTGACCCGGAGGTCTTTGCGGATTGCCTGTTGGCCACCGGCGACGCCATCGAAAGCAGGATCAACCAGTCCCAGGCCGAGGCGGAACAGTTCAACATTCAGGGCACGCCCAGTTTCATCGTGCATCTGCAGGGGAAACCCGAAGCGTACACAACCATTCGGGGAGCCGTGCCCTACAAGGATTTTGAGGATGTGATCCTCAATGTCGAAGAATACATTGAGGCGGGCAGCGGCAATGAAGAGGGAACGGATTACGACCTGCCGTTTTGGCTGACCGTGCAGGGGTTGAGCCCCCTCTTCATGTGGAAGGGACAGGGATACCCGGTTGCGCAAACCAGTCTTGCCCCGGGTGAAGGGCTGGGCGAGTGGCATGGCGTAACGCTGGCAGGCGACTTCTTCAAGGGGTCGCCCCTGGCCTCAGTGGTTGTGTTTGAATTCAGCGACTTCCTGTGCCCCTACTGCCAAAAGCACACAAAGGACGTGCAGGGCCCACTGGATGCCCAGCTGGTGGATTCCGGGCAGGTCATGTGGGTCTTCAAACCATTCCTGTTGCAGGACAAATCCGCAAAGGCGGCCATGGCCGCTGTCTGCGCCGGTCAGCAAGGGCAATTTTGGGCCATGCACCACTTGCTGTTTGAGGAACCGGATTCGTGGGTGAATGCCTCCGACTTGGAACAAGTGATGGACGACTTCGGGGATGTCCTGGGGCAGCAGGCTGCGAACGGAGGCCAGCAGGCCATCCTGCCGGTTTCCGAAGAAGATGATCTGATGTTGGGGACATTCGACAGCCTGGAAGCATTGCCGTTGGAACCTCTCCCGGCTTTCGACGTGACGGTGTATCGTGCATGTCGCTTGGATTTTGACCTCGATCACATTGAGCAAAGCATGGCCCAGGCAGACGGGGTTGTTCGTGGCACTCCCACCTTTTTGATGTGGCATCGGAAATACGGTTTGTTGACCAAGCCG
>CAXXOQ010000178.1:0-11389 GCA_963664185.2 Caldilineaceae bacterium
GGCTATTTCCAGATAGATGCAGAGATCCTCGTCCAGGGTAAACACCAAATCCATGTCCAGGCTGGGGTCCTGGCCGAGACAGGCATCGCGAAGAAATCCGCCTACGATAAACAGGGGGCCTGTGTGGTGCTGACGCAAGGCAACCAATATGTCCTGCTGCCGTGCACACCGCAGAGGCAGTTGCCCAATTGCAGGGTCGGAGCGGGATTCCCTGTGATTCATGGGCGAAGGGGAGCAAACAGCCTGCGCGCGCGAGGGAGCGCCGGGATCCGCTGCAGGGACAACCACGCGTCCCGGACTACCTTTGGGTCACGCCGGTCTATGTTAGAATGCCGTTCGAATTCTCCCGGCTGGCTTTCCCCCATGACTTCCTCACATACACGGCTCAATGTTGACCAGATCCAACAGTTGTTGGCGGATGAATTATACATCTCGGAACGAAGCCTGGCCGTTGCCATCTATCTTTCCCTCACGCTGCAGAAACCGCTTTTTCTGGAAGGTGAGGCAGGGTGTGGGCAAGACGGAAGTCGCCAAAACCCTGGCCCGCATACTCGGACAACCCCTGATCCGCCTCCAGTGCCATGAAGGACTGGATGTCAACACGGCCGTCTACGAATGGAATTACACCCAGCAGATGCTGCACATTCGGATGCAGGAGGCAACAGGACAGGCTGATCCCCAAAAGATGCGGGCCCATCTTTTCAGTCCGGAATTTCTGCTGAAGCGTCCCCTGCTGCAGGCGATAGACAACGAAACGGATGCTCCCTGCGTCTTGCTGATTGACGAACTCGATCGGGCCGATGCGGAATTTGAAGCCTTCCTGCTGGAACTGCTTTCCGACTTTCAAATCACCATACCCGAGATTGGCACCGTCAAGGCCCGGCATATCCCCAACGTCATCATCACCTCCAATCGCACCCGCGAAGTGCATGACGCCCTGAAGCGCCGGTGCCTGTATCACTGGATTGACTATCCCAGCTTTGTCAAGGAACATGCCATTGTCCTGGCCAAGATTCCCCATGCCCCGGAGCAGCTGGCGCGCCTGGTGGTCCGGTTCGTCCAGGACCTGCGTTCCCAGGAACTCTACAAGATCCCGGGCGTGGCTGAAACCCTGGACTGGATGGAGGCTCTGATTGCGCTGGATGCCGAGGAACTGACAGAAACGGTCGTGCAGGAAACCCTGGGGGTGTTGCTGAAATACAAGGACGACATTGAATTCATGCAGATGACCGAAGTCCGTCAGCTGATCGAGGCCCTGGACCTGAACGAGAGATTCCTGCATGTTGACGCCACCGTTTGAAGAACGCACAGAGGCTCCGCTCCCGCAGGGGCATCTGCTGGGCAACATCATTCTCTTCGGACGCCTGTTGCGCTTCCTGGGGCTGGATGTTACGCCCGGCCATATCACCGATATCGTGTCCAGCGCCGATTTCGGGCTCATGACGCGCCGGGAGGATTTCCGGAGTGCCTGTCACGCCCTGTTGGTCAAGCATCCGGAGCAGCGGGGTATCTTCGAGCTCGCCTTTGATATCTTTTGGGTCAAGTACCGCAAGCAGCCGCTGGATGCCCTTTCCCTGGGCCAGCTGCTCCGTCAGGTGCAGCAGCAACAGGCAGACGAAAGTGTGGTCCTGTCCTCCGACCCCGTGGCGGACGACGAGACGGCCGCCCGGGCCAGCAGCGAACCGGAAATCGTGGTGACCTACAGTACCCACGCGACCTTCCGTCACAAGGATTTCAGCCAGATGAATGAGGAAGAACTGGCCCAGGTCACTCATCTGATGCACGAATTCCAGTGGGACCTGACCAGGGTGACACGCAGGTCCCGGGTGCAACCCCATGGGCGGCAGGTAGATCCCCGCCGCTCCATGCGTCATAACCTGAAGTACGGCGGGGAACCCCTGCATCGCATCATGCGTTCCCCTGTGCGGAAACCCAGGGCGCTGGTGACACTCTGTGACATCAGCGGCTCCATGGAACGCTACGCCCGTATCCTGCTGCAATTTGTGTATGCCCTGTCCTACCGCATGCAGCAATGCGAAGCCTTTGTTTTCAGCACGGATCTCAGCCGCATCACGCGCCAACTGCAGTTTCGCTCCGTGCAGGATGCCCTGCAACGATCTGGAAGGGAAGTGCACAATTGGGGGGCTGGCACCCGCATTGGCGAGTCCCTGCGCCAGTTCAACTTTCACTGGGCCCGGCGCGTGCTGGGAGAGGGAGCCGTGGTGATGATTATCAGCGATGGCTGGGACCGGGGTGACATCCCTCTGCTGCAGCGGGAAATGGCCCGCCTGCAGCGGACCTGCCATCATTTGATCTGGCTCAATCCCCTGCTTGGATCCCCCGCCTACGAACCCCTGACCCAGGGTATCAGGGCGGCCCTGCCCTATGTTGACGATTTCCGGCCCGTGCACAATCTGGTCAGCCTGGAGCAACTGGGCGATGCACTGGCCCAATTGCATTAGAGGTCCCACAGGAGCTGCAACACCATGACGGAACTGCTTCCCTACATACAATCCTGGCAGGCGCAGAAGCGCAAGGTCGCCATGGCCACCCTGGTCCAAGTGTATGGTTCGGCACCACGGCAGCTGGGGGCCAAGATGGTCATCTCGGATCAGGGCCAAATGATGGGTTCGGTCAGTGGTGGCTGCGTGGAAGGGGCCGTAGCCCAGGAAGCTCTGGCCGTGTTGGCCAGCGGCCAGTCCCGGTTGGTGGACTACGGGATCAGTGATGAACTGGCCCAGTCCGTGGGCCTGACCTGCGGTGGCACCATTCAGGTGTACATTGAACCGCTCGTGGCGTAAGCCGGGTCTGCATTGGCCGTGGAAGTCAAAGCTGAAGTCCAAATTCACACAGCCCGGGCCACCGTCTGGCAAGTCTTCGTCCACACGGCAGCCTGGTCCTCGTGGCATACCCAGATTCGCCATGCGGTCTGGCTGACGCCTGTCCCCTGGCACGACAACGCCGTACTCCAGCTTCAGGTTACCCCTCTGGCCGTACCCATAACCGTTCAGGCCCACATGAAGAGTGTCGTTCCTGAAAGCCTTGTGGTATGGGAGAGCCGGGTTCCAGGCCTCACGGCGGTCCACGTGTTTGAATTCACGGATTCGCTGGGAGGATGTCAGGTCCGGGAAAAGGAGACCTTCCATGGCCCTCTGGCTTCAGGGCTGAGTCTTCTGCATGGCCGTCAGTCCCACGCGTACGCCCGTTCCCTGCACAACCTGAAATTGCTGGTGGAAAGTGGAGGCCTGCGAAGCCCATTCCGGGAAGCTGGCTCCTCGGGAACGGCAGCACACTGAATTCGTCCCGCTTGCCGTGTCTGTGGGTGTGGGATGGGAGCCCCCATCCCGCCTTCGGATTTGGGTCCCTGTACGGCAAAGCCCGCCACAAGGCAGCGAAGGCCTGCCATGCAGGGCAAGGTTCATTGCGTCACCCTTGTGACCCCGGCCGCACCGCTGTGGCCGGATCTCAGGTCCTGCAGGCCATCGGATGACCCGCTTGGCCCCTGATTGCAAGGAGCCCGGAAACACACCAAGGAGATACAAGCCCCATGAAGGACTGGCCTGAGGCAAGTGACGACGCCCTGCAGATCTGGAACCACATCGCCGGATTCTGGGACTCCTACATGGGAGACCAGGGCAATGATTTTCACAACCAGCTGATCCGCCCGACGGTTACCCGATTGCTGCAGCCGACACCCGGCATGAAAATCCTGGAACTGGGCTGTGGCGCCGGATTGTATGCACGCGACCTGGATGCCCTGGGCGCGGAAGTGGTCGCGACCGACGGGAGCACAGCGTTTCTGGACATCGCCCGGAATCGGAACCGGAACACCCCTATCACGTTTCAGGAACTGGATGTAACCCGCCTGGCCCACTGGGACCGCCTCCAGGCTGACCATCCTGCCTTTGATGCCGTCGTGTGCAACATGATGTTCATGGATGTGGCCTGCGTCTCCGTCATGTGTGCCAACGTGTTTCGGCTCCTCCGCCCAGGCAGGTCTTGGGTGCTTTCCCTGATGCATCCCTGTTTCAATACATCCGACATGCAGATCGTGGCGGAACAGGCCGAAACCGAACGACGCAATGCCATCAAGGTGTACCGCTACCTCAATGTAGAACCCTTCAGGGGTTATGGCATACGTCAGCAACCCGAGCGTCATATCTACTTCCACCGTCCCCTGCAGGACGTTTTGGGCGCCCTGTTTGAAGCAGGTTTGGTCGTAACCGGCTTTGTTGAACCCGCCTTCAAGGGCAATCCGGACGACAGGGCCTTTGAACCCCTGTCCTTCGGCTCCATGCCCGACATTCCTCCGGCCGTTGTCATTCGTGCCCAGAAACCCAGGATGGATTCCCCTGCCCACCATCCGCTGCACGGAGCCAATGTGGGCTAACGCAAGGGCGAATGGGGGGCCAGGCTCAGGCAAGCGGCTATAATACAGGTTGTCTTGCCACTATCAACGAAAACAGGAATCACTATGGATCTCCACTTGCAGGATCGCGTTGCGGCAGTGGCGGGGGCCAGTGCGGGTCTTGGGTTTGCTTCTGCCTTGACTCTGGCCCAGGAGGGATGCAATGTCGCCATTTGTGGCCGGCGTCCCGACAAGCTGGAGGAAGCCGCTTCCCGTATCCAGACTGAGACGGAAGTTGAGGTGCTGGCGGTCCCCATGGACATGGGCACACCAACCGGCCCTGGCGACTTTATCCAGCAGACCGTCCAGCAATTCGGGCAACTGGATATTGCCGTGGCCAATGCCGGTGGTCCGCCCAGTGGCCTCTTTGCGGCCAAGACAGATGAAGAATGGGAATATGCCGTCCAGCTGAACCTGCTGAGTGCCGTACGGATGTTTCGGGCTGCCCTGGAAACGATTCGGCAAAGCGACCAGGGGCGCCTGGTTGCCATCACCAGCGTGAGCGCCAAACATCCCCTGGAAAACATGGTGTTGAGCAATGCCACCCGAGCCGGCGTGCACGGTGTCGTCAAAACCCTGAGCCGGGAAGTGGCAGCGACCGGCATTACAGTGAACGCAGTGTGCCCTGGTGTAACCAAAACGGATCGCCTGGAGGAACTGGCCCAGCAGGAGGCGGATCAGACCGGCATCACGGTTGAGGAAGCCCACGCCAACCGCGCGGCTACGGTGCCCATGGGGCGCCTGGGGGATCCTATGGAGTTTGGCGCAGCGGTGACGTTTCTGTGCAGCAAACAGGCCGCGTTCATTTCCGGCGTCGGTTTGACGGTGGATGGCGGCTTCATGGCCGGCATGCCATAAGCACGGACTTGGTTCCCATGTCTCCAGGCTATGCCCGTTTCCTGCAGTGTATCCAGGCCCAGATCCCTGTGGCCCTGGTCACACGGTTGGCCGAAACCTACGCGCATCATCATCTGGCCGTGGATACAGAGGGGAGCACCACGGGCTCACTGGGGCACGCATCACTGGATCAGGAAGCTGGCCGGTTGGCTGCCGAGAGTCTGGCCAGTGGCGAGTCCCGCCGTGTGCAGCTGGATTTCGATGGCACCCCCTGTACCCTTTTTGTCGACGTGCAATGGCCCCGCCATCACCTGATTGTTGTCGGCGCCGTGCACATTGCCATGTCTTTGGTCACCCTGGCCCACGCTTTGGGTTTCTATACTACGGTCATTGATTCACGATCCGCGTTTGCCACCCCGGAACGATTTGCCCATGCCGACGAATTGAAATGTGAATGGCCGGAGGACACGTTGCAGACGATGTCCCTGGGACCCTCGACCTATCTGGTTTTCCTGTCGCACGATGAGAAGATAGACTATCCGGCCCTGCAATTCGCCCTGGGCAGCGATGTAGCCTACATCGGGGCCTTGGGTTCGCGGAAAACCCATGCCAGACGGTGCCAGTTTCTGGTTGAACAGGGCATAAGGCCTGCCGCTCTGGATCGCATTCACGCGCCCATCGGACTGGATATCGGTGCCAAGACTCCGGAGGAAATTGCGTTGGCCGTCCTCGCAGAAATCGTCAGCATCAAGAATGGCAAACGCAAGCAACAGCTGATGTGAAATGGCATCAGCAGAACGGCCGTGAAAGTCTGGAAGTTTAGGCTAAAGAAGCAACACAGAAAGAACTTGAACGTACAGCCGGTTATCGGAATAACGCCGCTCAATCTGTGATCATTTGGCGTAGCTGGCGTTCCCGGTTGCGACCAGCATTTGGCACTTTGTGGACATCTCCTATGGACAGGTTAATGAACCTTAATGCAAGAAAGAGTAATCTGATGATCATGTAGCCATTTCGCGCCAGACAGGGCGATACATAACCCAGCTAACTGGTTACAAGGCTTTCATGCCAGCACCGTTGCCTCCCAATTGGTCCCAGGCTTGGACGGGGCGGCCAAAGCGAATGCCGTGTTGCTGGACGCCATAACCCAGGGGACGCATGTGGCCGCATGGCAAAGAAAAGGGCAGTTCGTATTTCGCCAGGAACCTGGTGGGGTTGCGACGGTCATCTGGACGGATCCCGCGCACTGTGGCGTGCAAACCCTCCAATTCGCGGATGGGATCCCGTAACGGGCAAGGCCTGAACGGGGCCGCCCGGTGTGTTGGCCTGGGGCAGGAAATCCAGAACCAGGGGTTGTCCCCGGAAGTCTGACAGGGTAACCCGCGGTCTCCATGTTTGTTGACCGTAGCAAACGCCGGCGCCGTCCCATGCACCGCCGGAGGTGGCCCCCCCTCCTTATGGCGGACGTGAAGCCCGAACCCCTAAACGGTAATCCGGGATTCGTCCCGGTGGTACACCACCGGGTTCTGGCTATCGTCGTTCAATTCGTCCCCGATGGCATATGAGGCAAACTGTTCGTCCGTCAGGATATTCTGAATCCCGTTGAAGGTGCTGCCATAGGGCATGAACGCACAGGTCATGGCCCGGCGCCAGCCGGACGTCATGTTGGCACCGGCCCCATGCGCCAGCAAGCCGTTGTGGAAGGAACAGGCACCCGCCGGCATGGGCGCCGCGATGGATTCCATGTGCACAAAATCGGGATACTCCCGAAAGAGGTCCGCCATGTTTTCGGCGATCGGCACGTTGACGTAGGTGGTCTGCCTGTGGGAACCCGCCAGAAAATAGAGACATCCATTGTGGGTGGTGGCATCGTCCAGCGCGATCCAGATGCTAATCGCATCCGGGGAATAGAACGACCATTTCGGGTTATCGTGATGCCAGGCCGTCGCATTGGCCCAGGGTTGCTTGATCAGGGCTTGATCATGCCACACCCGCATGCCGTCCGTCTGGGCCAGCTCGGTGGCCATCTGGCCAATGCGAGGATCCAGGATGAGCTCCTTCACCGCCGGATTGTCCTTCCATAGATTGAGGCGCTGCACAAAGATATAGTCATAGAAGGAACCACGGTCTTTCCAGCGCTCGTCGTCCACGGTGCCTTCGACGACCAGCTTCCGGTCCTTGCGTTCGCGTACGGCCTGGTCCACCGCGTCGCGCCAAGTCGCCAGTTCCGCCAAGGTCAGAAAATCCTCTATCACCACAAACCCTTGGGTTTGATAGGTGTCAATCTGGGCCTGGGTAATTTCCGTATTCATGGCATCTCCTTGTCCCACAGGTGATTCCGAAAAAATCATTAACGGCCAAACAATGCAGAGAGCTGATCCTATCACGGCTCGGCTCCCTGCTTACCAAAATCTCTTGTACGCGATGTTATTCGCTGGCGCAGAACATTTGCTCGCCACTGCTGTTGCCGGCAATGGCCTGGCCTGCGATCGGCACATTGCGCATCGCCGCATCCGTCACCAGCACGTAACCCACCTTTTCCGCAATATTGAAAATCCATATATTGTCGTAATGAATCTGGTAAATTTCCTCCGCCAGAGCCAGGTCTTCCTCCGAGGCAGGAATGGCGGCTATCCGTTCCTGGTGTATTTCTATCAGGCGCTGGACCGATGCTGGCGGTTCTTCCCCGCTCTCACCATTGGATTGTACCCATTTCCTCCATTCAGTGGTCACTCGGGTGATGATCGTGTAATCATCCCAGGTGTCGTCCCGCCACATGGGTTGGACCGACCATAGCAGAGTAGCCTGCAATTCGCCTGCACTGGAAAGTTCGCCCCAAAAAGACGGTTCGATCTTCTTCAGCGTTGTCTTGATGCCTGCTGCCCGTAAGTGTTCCGACAACAGCTCCGCCACCAGCAACCTATCCGGGGCGTGGTCGGCCACCTCAAGGCGAAATACAAGGGTAGGTTTTTGCAATGCGGTACAATTGTGCGCCGGTGAAGTGTGCCAGGGATCGCCGGGCGTAGCCAAGACGCATGGGACGTTGGCGAAAATCCTATATGATTTCCTTCTGCAAGGTGTCAAAGAAGTGAGTGGACAGGCCACGGAAACGGCACGGCGCATTCTGGTTCTCCGAGAACAATACCGTCATGTGATAGCCACAAACTTTGGCTATGCTGCAGGTAATGGACATCTTGTGCTGGAGTATCTCTACGAAAATCCCATAGTTGCCGTCCACGATATCATGGACCTGATTGGTACCACCTTGCCAGCAGCTAACAACCTGGTGATAAGGATGGTCGACTGCGATATTCTGTGTGAAATCACGGGCCAATCTCGCAATCGGAGATTCATGTATCAGGATTACATCGGGTTGTTCCCTGATGAGATCAATCTCGAGATATGAATTCCAGACAGAAATGATTCCCGTTTTTTCCTTGTCCGGTGTAATTCTGTACTACCGCATCCACTGTTCCATCACAAGTGCAGGGAACGGTTCCCACCAGTTGGGTGGCCTGACCTTGCCCGGTGTTGCCGCTGTTCGCACAATGTCATGAAACGACAGCTTGCTTCTTTCCACCACGTTTCGACCGCCTATTTCGATGAACGGGTGCTGGAAGACATTACCCTCACCTTCTACAGCACAGAAACGGTAGGGGTGGTCGGACGCAATGGTACCGGCAAGAGTTCCTTGCTCAAGTGCCTCTGTGGAGCACTTCCATCCGATGACGGCTCTGTCGTCCTGGCCAAGAATCTGAAAGTGGGCTATTTGCCCCAGGAATCCGAACTGGACAGTCACAGGAAGGTCCTGGAGGTCATGCAGGATGCCCATCCTGCCCTGAACCGGGTCGAAAGTGCACTCTCGGCGGTGGAAGATCGCTTGAGTCAGCCTGAAGTGTATGGCGATCCGGCCCTCCTTGAGGAAGTCCTGGCCCATCAGGCCAGACTGCTGGAGGAATTCGCCGCCCTGGGTGGTCCCAGTCAGGCCAATACCATCCTGGCCACGCTGCGCAGGGTCGGCATTCCTGATGCTCTCCATCACCAGCCTGTAGGTATCCTGAGCGGCGGACAGAAGAAGCTCCTGGCGCTGGCCCGCATTCTGGCAGGAAGGCCGGATCTCCTGGTACTGGATGAACCGGACAATCACCTGGACATCCTGGGGAAGCAATTGCTGGAGCGGATCGTGAGCGAGTTTGAAGGCGGTGTCGTGATTGTATCGCATGACCGCTACCTGCTGGATTTCATCGCCGATTCCATCATTGAAATGGAACGCCGCAAAGCCCACATCTGGGTGGGCAACTACTCGGAATACGTTGTGCAGAAAGAAATCGCCGTGAATCGTCAGCGCCAACAGTTCCGCGCCCAGCAGAAGGAGATCCGGCGCCTGGAGGAATCCATGTCCCGGCTGATGCATTGGGGTTCCGTCTTTGACAATCCCAAGTTCATTCGCCGGGCCAGGAGCATGCAGAAACGCATTGACCGCATTGACCGCATTGATGAGCCGCTGGAGGACGGTGAATCCATGCAGCTGTCCCTGGAAAATCAACGGAGCAGCCAAAAGGTACTGGAACTGCAGGGCGTGTCGCTCAGGTTTGCCGATGCCAATGAAGCCCTGTTGCAGGATCTGGCGCTTACGGTCTGGCGCGGTGAACGGGTGGGCCTCGTGGGACCGAACGGTGCCGGGAAATCTGTGCTGCTGAAAATGATTCTGGGAGACCTGGCTCCCACGGCGGGCAACATCATTCTGGGGCCCAATGTCACGGTTGGCTTCTACGATCAGGAACACCGAAACCTGGATTACAGCAAGACCCTGGTGGAAGCAGTACGGCATTACCACAAGATAGAGGAATCCACCGTAGTCAGTTTTCTGCGCACCTTCCAGTTCAGTTACCGCCAGTGCCAGGAACAAATCCGTACCCTCTCCGGAGGCGAACGCAGCCGGTTTCAGATGGCGTTGCTCATGCTCCGGAAACCCAGTTTCCTAGTGCTGGACGAACCGACGAACAATCTGGACATTCAGTCCGCCGAGGTGCTGGAAGAGGCTTTGCTGGGGTTTCAGGGGGCCATGATGCTGGTGTCACACGATCGCTACTTTCTGGATCGGCTGGTGGACCGCATTGTGGTGCTTGAGGATCACCACCTTCAGGAATACACGGGCTCCTTCACGGACTACCTGATGGAACAGGCCATTGTCGGTCTTGATACATCCCGGTGATGGACACCAAACCCTTGATTCACTGCCGCGAAATGCATTCACAGGAGCAATCGCATGTCCACTCCCACCGCTGTTCTGGTTTCCCTGTCCGGTGAGAATCGGATCCGGTCGTACCTCTTGCATCATGACTCCGGCAAATTGGAACCGGTGGGGGAAACCGCCACCGGCTCCCGCCCGGCGCCGATGGCTATATCCCGGGATCAGAAATATCTTTATGTGGGCTTGCGCGGCTCCAATCAGATTGCCCTGTTTGCCCTGTCCGGGTTCACGGGCTCCCGCCCGGAGCTGACGCCGTTGGCCCACACCGCGTTGTTTGCCGACCCCTGCTATCTGGGGATTGACGAATCGGGACGGTGGCTCATGGCCGCGTATTACGGTGCCGGTGAGATCACCGTGCATGCCATTCAGCCTGATGCCACGTTGTCATCGGCACCGGTAAGCCGCATTGCCACAGGGCCCAAGGCCCATTGTATCCGGAGCAATCGGCACAGGGACCTGATTCTGGTGCCACATGTCGGTACCGAGAACAGCATTCATCAGTTTCTTCTCGATCCGGCTTCAGGATCGCTGTCCCCCCTTGCCCGGTATAATGCCGGCATGGACGATCTGGTCGGACCTGAGGGACCGCGTCACTACATTTATCACGAGGCGGCCGGGAGCGTCTATTTCGCCAACGAACATGCCTCGTCCGTCACGCATTACCGCTATGGCCCCCAGGGCATACAGGAAAGGGTAGCCACATGCAGCACCTTGCCTTTCCCGGCAGGGCACGCCAATACCTGCGCCCAAATCCACTTGACCCCGAATGCCCGCTTCCTGTATGTCAGCAATCGGGGACACGACAGTCTTGCCATCTTCCGGGTGGATGCCACGACCGGCGTCCTGACACCGGTGGGTTGGCAGGAAACCGAACCTACACCCAGGGCATT
>CAXXOQ010000179.1:0-12293 GCA_963664185.2 Caldilineaceae bacterium
CCGGCATGGCGCGGGTGAAGTTCTGCCTGTAACTCTGGTACAGGGGATTGGCGTTTTCGGCCTGGGCTGCCACCAGACGGGGCATCCGGTCGATGATGTCCAGATTCTGCAAGAGTTGCAGTCCCTTGTAAATCGCGCTGACATTGCCCAGGTTGCCGGAGGGAACAATGATCCAGTCGGGTACTTCCCAGTCAAACTGCTGTACGATTTCCAGCCCTACCGTCTTTTGGCCTTCAATGCGCAGGCTGTTCATGGAGTTGGCCAGATACAGGTGCCGATCCTGCGTGACGGCGCGGACAATTTCCATGCAGCCGTCAAAATCCGTGTCCAGGGCCATTACGTGGGCACCATTGGACAAGGGTTGAATGAGTTGGGCGCGGCTGGTCTTGCCCCGGGGCAGAAAGATGATGGAGGGTATGCCGGCCGCCGCGGCATAGGCGGCCAAAGCCGCACTGGTGTCTCCGGTGCTGGCGCAGGCGACCGCCTCAATCCGGTTGGTCCCCGCCGCCATAATCTGCTTGACGACACTTATGAGCACCGTCATGCCCAGATCCTTGAAGCTGCCGGTGTGACTGTTGCCACACATTTTGATCCACAGATCCTCCAGCCCCAGCTTGTGGCCCAGGAGGGTGGCATGGAACAGATTGGTATTGCCTTCATACATGCTGACAATGTTGTCCTCATGTACCTGGGGCATCACCCATTCCCGGTACCGCCAGACCCCGCTGCCGTAAGGAAACCGGGTTGTGCCATTCCGGCGGTCCAGCAGGCGTTTCCACGCCGTTCCCGAATGGGCAGACCGCAGGGGGGCGAGCTCATGATGCACTTCCAGCAATCCGTTGCAGGCAGGGCAACGATAGATGACCTCATGCACATCATGCGGCTGGGCCGCATCACATCCCCGAAAGCAACGAAGATAGGTGGTAAAGGCAGAGTTTGCGTCCATGGTTACCAGGATCCCGGCAGGTGCCGATATGGAGTTGGCCGGCAATGCTTCATCCGGACACATGCGCAACATGGCCAGACGCCTGTGGGTTCCAGGTGCCGGAGCTGGGGGAGCCCTGTATGAAAACGGCCTGAAGGGTACAACAACATGGCCCATGACCGGGGTGTGGCAATGGGATCAATATACATCAACAGACCACAGGGATTCAACCATGGTCAGAAACGGCACCGGACAACCCCACGTGTCTGTGCTCCGCCTTCGCCCTTTGCACGCCAGGGCATGTGTCCCCGCCGGATCCGCTGGATCGCGAAGGTGCCCTGGTGGCTAGACCACCGGGCGTAACCCAAGATACACCTGTTTCCCTGTCAGCGTCCGCAGAATCTTGCGGGAAGTCCACTTGGTACTGCTGACCACGGTGGGGATCTGGTTGAAGATCTTGCTCAGTTCGTTGGGGGAAAGGGGCATGTTCTGATTGGTGAGAAACACGCGGAAGCACGCCGTGGTCAGGGGCAAACCATCGTCAATAAACCCATCCTGGTGCTGGCAGGTAGACTTCAGGCACTCGGCCAGGGCATCGGCCTTGTGCACTTCACCGGTATCGGGATCCACCCAGTCCACCTGATCGGTGCTGAGATAGCTGGGGAAGCGGTGCTGGCATTCTTCGCACAACTGTGCATAGAGATACATGCGGTAGTCGAGATTGCTCCTTTCCCACCAGTCGTAATCAATATGAAATTTGGTATCCACAGTCGTACTGAACCGACCGATCAGATTGCTGAAGTTGCCTGGAGCAGACATGAATTCCGAATTCCTTGGATTGTGCGTACGCGGGATAACAGGCAGAAACAGGGGCGCCACTAGGCCATCGCCAATTTGAAGGTGAGCTGATCGTCCAGCTGTTGCAGGCGGGAGTTGGAAATCAGGGCATGGAACACGGGTCCCGGTGCATGGCGTTGCAGGAGATTGACGACACCATACACCGTGGCGGCATGCACTTCACCCTGGTCCTTGACCAATTCCTGCACCAGATCTTCCACCAGCAGAAACAGTTTCTGCTCAATCTGTTCCGCCCGATATTGTGCCAGGACCTCTTCCGCCTCGGTGGTCACCAGCAACTGGGGATGGTGTTCGCAGGCAATATTGGCCTTGCTCTTCTCCATGCGATATTGCAGGACCCCGTCCTTGACATTGAGGAAGTGAATCCATTCCCGCCGTCCCCGGCGCTGATTATAGTTCAGGTCCAGCGTACCATCCGCCTGCCGCTCCAGACGCAGACGCGCGCCGACGGGAATGTTGTGGGCCGTATAGTATTCGCCCAAGCCGCAAATGTACCTGCCTTCGGGCACATACCAGCAAGGCATGCGGTGGCCGTGCAAAGGGTCCCGGATCTCGAATTGGGCCATGTTTGGGCCAGGCAACTGGAGTAGCTGCACCACCTGCGATGTCACAGGCAAGGTACCGTTTTGCCAGTGCGGATAAAGAAGGTGAATCGAGGCAAACCCGGGCGCTTCGGACAGATTCTGTCCCTCGCTCCATTCATCCTGCAGTTCGTCCTCCAGCTGCAGCAGGGCTCCATCCAGAGGTGAGAACTGGTAGTTGATGGGTACGGGTTGCAGCAGAGGCGGTCGGGTTTGGGCCGCTTCCGGCAGCAAACTGCGGGTAAACCACCGGGTTTCGCCCGCCACCGACACGGGCGTAAAACGGGCATCCTGGGCCAGGCCAATCTCCAGGCTCAGATCCACCAGGTCCAGGGGCATGTCGCCTGTATCCAGATTGATTTCATCCAGGATTTCCTGGCTGGATACCGGACGATTCACTTCAAACATTTTCGCTTCCGCGACATTGCGGCTGAATTCATCAATGGTTACCAGCGAATCCTTCAGCAGCCATCCGCCCTGCCATTCGAGAAACTCCCCGGCCCTGTCGCCCTGTTCCAGGGCCAGGCGGATTTGCGTCTCGATTTCTTCCCCGAACTGGTCATGTATTTCGTCCGCGGTCATCAGGGAGTCCGCGTGCAGTTCCGCGGTGTCCAGGGCATTGAGAGGGTGATCCGTGGTGAGCCGCGCCGCGAACTCCAGCGTTTCCTCCGGGTCCTCCAGAGTCACCTGGATCACATCAAAGTCTCCATGCTCCGGGTTGTAGCCTGGCCGTACATCCGTCACGGTGCCGGCCCGGAAATCCAGGGCCGTGAAGACCAGAACCTGACCCACTTCATACCGATCACAGGGTTTGTACAGGGTACCCCGTTCAAGGAGGTTCTGTACCTGTCTGTTTTCGGTGTCCTGGCATTCCCGGATCAGGCTGATGGCCATTTGGTCAAAGGGGGCGGGTACGCCCAGGATGCCTTCGGCCAATTCACTGTAGAGAAAATCCAGCTTCTGGTTGCCAACTGTGAATTCGTGGGTCCAGAAATGAGGGGAAAGAGTTTTGTGCAGCATCAGCCCCATGCTCCATAATCCAGTTCGCGCGGTGCGGCAGGATGGTTGTTCAGATGTTCCTTGCCTTGCCCTTTCTGTGGCGCAAGCGTTGCCAACCGCTGAGTATAGCATCAAAATGCCAAACCAGGTGGATTTCCCGGGACGGCAGAATCTTCTGGGGGAAAGGGTGCCCCCGTGATTCGGTGCATGGAGCAGTTGCGCCGTACGAGCCAAGTCCTGACGGTGCACGGCTCCCTGGCTGGTCGGGAGGTAGCCCACGGCCAGCCTGCCCTGTCAAGTCTTCCGGCGGGCACATGCTATGGGCGCTGTCTCTCGGGGGGATGCCCTGACCCTCACCGCCATTCCAGGCGCCACCGTCCTGCCCGCTGGTCCGCCTGCCACCTTTCGGGAGTTGAAGTGGAATGTGACCGGACCCTGTCCGTATGGTAACGGGAAGCCGATGCCGCATAGCGAGCCGAGGCGTTCACCGTGACCCGTCGCAAGTCTTCCCGGGTTGCGTTTCATTGCCGGATCGGTGTTTTGGCAAGGCAAACGGTATTGATTACACTCAAGGCCATTGGGAAATGGTCAGACAGGTGTAAGCGTGAAGATCCTAGCCATGATCCTGGCCGGAGGCGCCGGCACCCGGTTGATGACCTTGTCGGACAAACGGGCGAAACCGGCGGTACCCTTTGCGGGCAAGTATCGCATCATTGATTTCACCCTGAGCAACTGTGTACACAGCGGCATTGCCACCGTGGGTGTACTTACCCAGTACCAGCCGCACAGCCTGCAGGACCACATCGGCATCGGCAAGCCCTGGGACATGGATCGGGTCCAGGGCGGTATTCGCATTTTGCAACCGTATACGACGCCGGGGGATCAGGCCTGGTATGCCGGAACGGCCGACGCCATACTGCGCAATCGCTTCTTCATCGAGGATCAGGATCCGGATCTGGTACTGATCCTGTCCGGCGATCACATCTACAAGATGGATTACGTGCCTTTGGTGCAGCAGCATCAGGCAACGGATGCGGACTTGACGGTGGCGGTCATGTCCGTACCGCTGGAGGAAACGTCCCGCTTCGGCATCATGCAGGTAGATACCCAGGGCCGGGTACAGGAGTTCCATGAAAAGCCCAAGGACAAAGACAAGGGCAATCTGGCTTCCATGGGGATCTATGTGTTCTCCCGCGCGCGCCTGATGCAGCGGCTGTCCGAAGGCGGGGAGGGTTGCCCCCGCTCCGATTTCGGCCAGGATGTCATCCCCGCCATGATCGAGGCCCAGGATCGGGTGTTTGCCTATGAGTTCAATGGCTATTGGGTAGATGTGGGTACGCTCGACTCGTACTGGGCGACCAATCTGGCGCTGCTCGAGCCGGACCCATCCCTCAATCTGTATGACCGGGACTGGCCGGTCCTGACGCGTTCGGCGGAACTGCCCTCGGTCAAACTGTCGCCGCAGGCGATGGTATCCCAGTCCATGGTCTGCAATGGCTCGGTCATCAAGGGCAAGGTGCACCGCAGCGTGCTGGGGCCTGGTGTGCATGTGAGTGCCGGGGCGGAAGTCCGCCACAGTGTGATCATGAACGATTCCTGGATCGGTCCCGGAGCGCGCCTGGAGAATGTCGTGGTCGACAAATCCGTGATTGTGGGTACCGGTGCCCACATGGGGGCCGCGGGGGAACACGAACCCAACCAGGCCACACCGGACAAACTCCATTCCGGGTTGACCGTGGTGGGCAAGGAAGCGTTTATCCCCAATCGGTGCCGGATTGGCGCCAATGTACTGATCGGGAGTCTGGCGAATGAAAGCCATTTTCCGCCGGATGGCAATGTGGTGCATGGCGCTACCATTGAGGCATGAGTGAATACCAGGATGGAAATGCACATGGATCGGGTGCTGGCCCTCATCATGGCCGGGGGGTCCAGCGAGACCCTGGGGGCCCTGACGGAAGGCCGGGCCGAAGCGGCGCTGCAGTTCGGCGGGAAGTTTCGCCTGATTGACTTTCCCCTGAGCAATCTGACCAACAGCCACATGAACCATGTGGGGGTGCTGACCCAATACATGCCCCGCACCCTCAATGATCATATTGGGGTCGGCAAGCCCTGGGATCTGGACCGGGCTACCAGTGGTGTGCGGTTGCTGCAGCCCTACATGGGAGGCATGTATGGCGGTTGGCAGCGCGGGAATGCCGATGCCGTCCGCCGCAACCTGGATTACATCGCCAACCAGCAAGCCGATCATGTGCTGGTGCTGGCCGGCGATCACATCTATCTCATGGACTATCGGCCCATGCTGCAGCAGCATCTGGCGCGGGGCAGTGCCATCACGGTAGCGACCCGGTTTGTCTCTTCGCCCCAGGATGCCTTTCGCTACGGCATGGTAGTGGTGGACGATCAGCAGCGCCTTCTCTCCTTTGAGGAAAAGCCCCGCCGCAGTGCCCGCACCCTGGCCAGCATGGGCATTTATGTTTTCCGGGCCCAGGATCTGGCACAGGTCCTGACGGACAATCCGCAGCTCAATGATTTTGGCCGGGACGTCATTCCCTACTTTCTGGCCCAGAAGGCCGCGATCCATGCCTATGAGTTCTCCGATTATTGGGCGGATGTCGGGACTGTACAGGCATTCTGGGAAGCGAATATGGGTCTGATCGCCGATGAACCCGCCCTGAATCTGTACAATCGCCAGTGGGTGGTGCACACGCGCAGCGAAATTCTCGCGCCGGTCATGATTGGCCCCCGGGCCGTGGTCAGCAACAACCTGATTTCCAATGGCTGTGTGATTGAGGGCCATGTGCATCACAGTGTGCTGTCCCCGGGCGTGATCGTCAAGGAAGGGGCGCAAGTGCGGGACAGTGTGATATTGCGCAATGTCGTGGTGGAGGAAGGGGCACAGGTCGATCACTGTGTGGTGGATGAACACACGGTCATTGAGGGCAAGGGCCTGATTGGGCATGGTCCGGACGTATGCCCCAACCAGGAACTGCCCGACATTCTGAACACCGGCCTGACGCTGATCGGGCAGCACGCCCACTTGCCGGCCGGCGTGCAAATCGGCCGCAATGTGCAAATTCATTCCTACGCCACCCGCGACGACTTTCCCGAGGACCTGCGCGTGCCCTGTGGCGGTGTGGCGGGCACGAATCCACGAGGTTCCTGAAAACGATTTGACCCTGGACCGATAAACCACGGAGGTAGGATTGGTTCAACCCACATGGCGGAAGGTGCCCGTTACCGGTATTCTCTGACGGCCTGTGTCCGACCCCGGGTGCTGCTGTTCCTGTTTTCCTTTGTCTTTTGGAGCCTCTCTTATGCCTGAAGCTGATATTGGCCTGATAGGGCTGGCTGTCATGGGCCAGAACCTGGTGCTCAACATGGAGCGCAACAACTACACGGTGGCCGTCTTCAACCGTACTACGGCCCGCACCGATGAATTCGTCAGCCGGAATCCGGGACGCAAGCTGGTCAAGACCCTTACGCTGGAGGAATTCGTGGCCTCCCTGAAGCGGCCGCGCACCATCATGATCATGGTGCAGGCTGGTCAGGCTGTGGACCGGGTCATCGCCCAGCTCATGCCCCTGCTGGAAAAGGACGATCTGATTCTGGACAATGGCAACAGTCACTTTCGGGATACGGACAGGCGCAGCGAGCATGTGCAGGTCCAAGGTATGGAATTCATGGGGGTAGGTGTCAGCGGGGGGGAGGAAGGTGCCTTGTGGGGCCCTTCCATCATGCCCGGCGGCTCGCCCGCCTCCTATGCCCGGGTGGCCGACGTATTCCAGGCCATCAGTGCCAAGGCGCCTTCCGACGGGATGCCGTGCGTCGCCCACATGGGACCGCGTGGGGCGGGGCATTACGTGAAGATGGTACACAACGCCATTGAATACGGCGATATGCAACTGATTGCGGAATGCTATGACCTCATGCATCGCGGCCTGGGCCTGGACAATGCCGAACTGGCCGACATCTTTGCCCTGTGGAACGAAGCCGAACTGGACAGCTTCCTGATCGAAATCACAGCCCAGATCTTCCGTGCCCGGGATCCTGAGACATCCACGGCCCTGGTGGATAAGGTACTGGATACCGCCGCCCAGAAAGGCACCGGCAAGTGGGCCAGCCAGGATGCCTTTGATATCGGTGCTCCCATTCCCACGATCAATGCGGCGGTCGTGGGCCGGATTCAGTCCAGCCAGAAAGAGGAAAGAGTCCACGCTGCGCAACACCTGCCGGGACCCGCCACCGTGCGGTACACAGGGGATCGCGAGGCATTGCAGCAGGCCATTCGCGCGGCGCTCTATGCCAGCAAGATCAGTGCCTACGCCCAGGGGATGGCCATGATGCATCTGGCCAGCCAGGAATATGGCTATGCACTGGATCTGGGGCAGATTGCTTCCGTCTGGCGCGCAGGGTGCATCATTCGGGCCCGTTTCCTGGAAGACATCACCAACGCGTATGTCCGCAATCCCCGCCTGCCCAATCTGTTGCTGGATCCCCATATCCAGCAAGACGTGGCGCAGCGTCTGCCGGCCTGGCGCGAAGTGGTGACGGCCGGGGTACAAATGGGCATTCCGGTGCCTGGTCTGAGTGCCAGTCTGGCATACTATGATGCCTACCGGAGCGAACGGCTGCCCGCCAATCTGATTCAGGCCCAGCGGGATTTGTTTGGGGCCCATACGTATCAGCGTGTGGACCGGGAAGGCACATTCCATTCGGACTGGACGTGAACGCCATGACCACCACCGAAACTCTCTTGTTGTACCGGCGCCGGACGGCGCTTTTCTGGTATGCCATGGCCCTTGCCGTCCTGGTGGCAGGCGCCGCGTGGATCTGGGCAGCCGCGCCCTCCGCCACGGACTCGCTGGCAGGTTCGGAAGGGCCCCTGATCGGGCACAAGGCACCCGCCCTGGATGTGCTTGCCCTCTACAGTGGGGAAGCGGTCGTATGGGATGAGAGTGTGGGTACGCCCCTGGTACTCAATTTCTGGGCCTCCTGGTGCGCCCCCTGTCGCCGGGAAATCCCGGAACTCATGGAAGCGACAGCGCGCTTTGGCCAGGAAGTGCAAGTCCTGGGCCTGGTGGAGCCGGGAGACCTGGAAGCGGCCCGTACCATGGCCCAGGAGTTCGCCATCAATTACGACTTGGCCGTGGATCGGTCGGATCACGCCGCCTCGCTGGCCTACGAGGTTTATAGCCTGCCCACGACGTTCTTCATCGATCGGCGCGGCATTGTACGGGCGCGGGTGATCGGGGAAATGAATTCTGCCGTATTGACCGAAGGCATCGCGCGCATTCTCAATTGAGAAGCGGGTCCGGGGAACGAACCGGATACGGAAAACACCATAACCCAAACAGGAGCACCCAGACCAGCATGATATCAGGCAGGGCGTAGCTGGCATCTACCTGTCCATGACAGAGGCCGGCCACGGCGGCCGCCAGAAATCCCAGGGCCGCCTTGTTGGACGGGATATCCGTGATGCGGGCATACAACTGGCGCATGCCCGCCAGCCAGAACGCCAGTCCTCCCAAGAGGCCCAGGATACCGAGGCGCGACAGCAGGTCGATGAACAGATTGTGGGGATGATTCAGGCTCGGTTCATTCCAGACTTCCGGCGCCAGATAAAAGCTCCGGTAAAGGTAGAGAAAGTTGTCGGGGCCCGCACCCACCAGCCAGTGATCCAGAAACATGTGCCAGCCGCTGCGCCACAGGTGGAGGCGCACCAGGTTCGGGAAACTCTCCTGCACATTCAGCAGTCCGGCGAAACGCGGTGTACCCAAAAAGGGCAGCAGCAAGGCGATTCCCACCAGGGCCGCCGCCGCCAGGAGCCCGAGCACGCGGCGTGCTTCCGGCCACCGGTAGGCTTGACGGAGGGTTATCACCAGCAGGACCAGTACGCCTGCGGGCAACCCCAGCAGCAGGGCACCCTTGCTGAAAGTCAGGAGAACAGCTCCTCCCTGAATGACCAGGGCCAAGCCCCACAGCAGCCGTCGGCGCCAACTGGAGGCAAATGCGAACAGGGCAAGACAGACCAGAACCGTCCGTTCCAGGTACAGGGCCAAATTGTTGGGGGAACCATACAGACCCCGCACACGCCGTACCCCTTGCACATCCGTGACATTAATGCCTTCAACGTAGGCATAGTAGCCAAACAGGGAAATAGCGACGGCCCCTGCCATCCACATGCCCAGCAGGAGGAGAATGTCCTGGTCCCGGTGGCGTGAATGCTGCAGAATCGCAACCAGGGCCAGCAGGAATACAAACCCGGCGAGAAACACGGTGCGCCACTCCCGGAGAGCCAGTGCCGGATAGGCGGAGTCAACAGCGGAAAACAGACCAACGAGCAGGAGCCCCAGCAGGGCTAACCGGACACGCTGGATTCCCCTGGCGGGAAAAGCTGCCAGGGGGGCATGCCAGGTGTGCAGCAGGGCCAGCCCGGCGCCCCCCCCAAACGCCAATTTCGATCAGGTTCAGGGCAAAGCCTGGGGCTAGCGGGACGGGATGCAGATAAAAGGGCAGCCCAAACAGCAGGGCGCCCAGCCACCAGGCCGGACGTTTCAATCCGATGAGGCCCAGACCCAGCAAGCCAGGCAGTGACAGCCACCACAGATGCGTCCGGATCCCAACCCCCACCAGGACAAGGGCACACAAGACCCCGATACCTTGCACATACAGGGAATTCGGGATGAGGACACTCCCGAAATGCCGCAGGCCAACGCCCGCCGTGACCGGGAAGCGAAAGACCCGCGGCCATGGATCCATGGCCAGCAGATGCAAGGCCAAACCCAGGAAGCCCCCGAGCAGCAACAACCATCCCGGACTGCGGGGCCAGCCTGCGGCAACGGGAAGATCCACCCCTGCGGCCTGAATGAACGATCCCTGCCCCAGGGCCATCTCTCCGCGGATTTCATAGGTGACAGGGTAGGTACCGGGTGCCGCCGCTACATGCACCAGCACCCATTCCTGCTCCGGGCGCATGAAAGCGTGTTCAAAGGGGGACAGAAGAGGCAGGTAGCCGGCGGCCTCGCCGGAAGACAGGCGGCGCGCCATGCGGTGATTGAGTGCTGACGCCGGATTCCCGCCGACATGGACGCTGAGATGGGCCGGATCATCCCCCCGGGCCAGTTGGAACCAAAGGCGGTGTCCCGTGTAGGAAAATTGGCCCCGCCAAACCGTATGGGGGGGGACAGGTCCCGGATGCGTCCGGTGGAACGGCGCCGGCACTGCCGGTTCCGGTGACACAGGATATATTGGCCAGGGCCGGTGCCCGGGCCGACGCGATCTGGCCAGACGTCAGTTCGCGCACATGGGCGTCAGCCTGTACGATACCTGACGCCACCCGGTCGTCAATCGTCAGTCTGTGTACATGGGCGTCAGCACTGGTGTCTGGGAGCAGGCTGGCTTGCGGGATCCCCTGGAGCCAGAGAATCCCCAGTATGCACAGCACGCCAGAGACCAGCAAACGCCAGACGGCCGAAGGTCCTGGGACAGGTTCCTTCCACCCCTCAGATTCAGAAGGGACCATGGCAGAGTCTGACATTCCGGGTCAGGAACCGGGAGTGCCGAAATATGCAGTTGCAATTGCGGACAACAGGCCAGGCCTGCTGTGTCCAGGGTCAAAGGGTTCGAATAACTGCCAGAACCTTGCCCTGTATCTTTACCCTGTTTACAGGACGAATTATCGGCTGATAGCGAGGATCGGGACTGGAGGGCTGCAGGCGCACGTTCTCGCCTTCAAGATAGTACCGCTTCAGGGTCATCTCATCATCACCTTCCACCCATGCACTCACCATGTCCCCATTGCGGGGCGTTGCGGTAGTGCGCATCAGCACCAGATCGTTGTCCTGGATGTTGGCGTCAATCATGGAATCCCCCTGCACCCGCAGGGCATACACATAGCGGGGATCATCCACCAGATCGGTCGCCACATTCACCCATTCTTCGGCGGACTGCCAGGTATGGGCCTGCCCCACATCCACCGGGTTGCTGGCGACGATATTCCCGAGTACGGGCACGGCCATCATTTTTTCGTCGTCGGTATCATCCACCTGGAAGCCCAGTTCCCGGGCCCGCGGGCGGTTGATTTTGATGGCCCGGCTCACTTCCTTCCAGCGGGAGATGAGGCCGTGCTCTTCCAGTTTGTTCAGGTTGTAGTTCACCACCGACGTACTGTCAATGCCCACGGCATCCCCTGTCTCGCGTATGGAGGGCGGGAATTCATTTTTCTGGATGTAGTCCACCAGGAAAGTGAACATGCTCTTCTGCTTGGGACTCAAGGCCCGCAGCTTGTACTTTCCTCTCTTACCTGTTCTTGGCATGATGTGCTCCTTCCACAGTGTGACATGACGGCAACAATAGGCGGCAGGGCCTACCTGACATAATAGTAATAGAACATGCATTCTTGGTCAAATCTGATAATCGGGTGAGGCATGGGCCCTATGCAGGCGCTCCCAAAGCTTGCAGGGATCTGCTGTACTGATTCTCAAACAAGAGGTGTCGCGACAGGTGGCGCCAGAGCATGTTCCCTTGACCGGAAAACTGCAGGGTGGCGATGCGCGGTACCAGGACAAGGCATGGATCAGTCGGTAGCAAGGGGCGATATCCACATGGGTTCGGATCCCGCGTAGCATCGGGTGCGAAACGCCAGTTCCCCCGATTCCGGATCGATGGCATACACCGAGATGCAACCACTGTCCAGACCCCCTACCAGGAGGTGGGAGCCATCAGGCAGGATGGCGAATGCCCTGGGTGTAGGTTCGGTTTCCTGCCAACCCACCGGTGTCAGGACGCCGGTCGTGGCATCCACCCGGAAGATGGCAAGACTGTCGTGTCCCCCGATTGCTGACATACAGGAAGCGGGCATTCGGGGTCAAGTGGATTTGGGCGCAGGTATTGGCGTGCCCTGCCGGGAAAGGCAAGGTGCTGCATGTGGC